>JAEMQF010000153.1 GCA_022758925.1 Burkholderiales bacterium
GCGCCGCCGATGACGATGTTTTGCGGCGTTGCGGGCTTCAGGAACAGCGTGTAGATCACGGAGTAGCCAATGAGGGACAAGAACGTCAACGCGGCAGTTAACGTGTTGACGCCGAAAACCAGTATCGTCACCGCAAGCAAGGCGAGTATCGATGCGAAGATAATTGCTCGGCGCGGGGTCAGCTTGCCAGCCGGCAGCGGGCGCGCCCGCGTGCGCGCCATGCTTGCGTCGACGCGTAGCTCGAGGATATGGTTAAAGGCCGCGGCAGATCCTGCTGCCAGGGAGATTCCAAGCGTGGCCAGCACGAGAATATTAACTGGCACAAAACCGGACGTAGCGAGAAACATGCCGACCACGGCCGTAAATGCAATCAGCGACACCACCCGCGGCTTGGTGAGCTCAAAGTACGGCTCGAGGTGGTTCCGCAAGGGCCGTAGCGACAAAGGCCACCGGAGTGTCGCGACGGCCCGCATCATCAGCGGCCGCTTTCCGATTCGACCCCGCGCCGAGCCAGCTTCCAGTACAAGAGCGCGGCGCTCAGGCCGAACACCAGATGCGCGACGAGCGTCGTCCAGCCACGCAACTCCGTGAACCATGGGAACACGTGCGTGAGCGCATGAAAATCGATCAGGTAGAGCAACACTCCGAAGGCCGCGCCGATCAGCAGCATGGCCGCAAGGGTGGTGTCGTAGTGGAAGCCAGCGAGGAAATAGCCGAGCACCATGCCGAACGCGACGCCCAGCAGGTAATGGGTGGCCAGCGCCATGCCCACGACCACGCCATCGAAGGCAAACGCAGACCCATGCAGCGAACCCGTCCCCAAAGTGAGGGCGGCCACCAGCTGCGAGATGCGCCACGGTCCGTTGTTGCCGGAGAGCGCCGCCCACGCCAATTCCAGCACCATCAAGATGGCACCGGCGGCGAACCCAGCGACCATTGCCGCAGCCCAGTCGGGCTCGCGATGCTCCCAGCGATGCAGATTCAGTCTAAGTTCCATGCTCACCTCCAAGACACAGGCATTGGACCACCGCCTCGCCCCTCAGGGGAACGCAGGAATGTTCGGCTCGACGCCCTCGAGGTGGGCTTCGGGATGCAACGCCTGCAAACGCTCCTCGATTTCCTCGACACGCGAGCGCGGCACATCAGCCATCAGAAGGATCTGCCCCTGCTCAATGGCGGGTTCGAAGCGCTTCAGGCGCTGGCTGGGAGTCGAGACACCGATCATGCTGGACGCCCAGGCGCCGAAGGCTGCGCCGACGATCGCCAGCACCGCTGCCATGCCAGCATACGACGGCTTCTCGCCGAACGGGAAGAGCAGCGCACCGACCACGCCGAGCACCGCGCCCGCCGCCGCACCGATCACGAGCCCGGCCTGGGCGGAACGAACGACGTCCGAGGTCTGCAGCACGTTGGCGGCGTGCAGCCCGGTCATGTCAGCGTCTTCGCGCCCGACGAAATGGATATGCTGCCACGCGATACGCGCCAGCAGCAGGTCGTTCTCGGTCCGAATCGCGCTCGCCAGGTCGGGCAACAGCCAGTAGATTCGTCTGCGCATGGTCCTCTCCCCCTTTGCTTCACTTGTACACCGATTCGCAAAAGCTGTCACCTGCCAAAACCCCCAACCGCAGCAATACCATTTCTGTGCTGCACGTCGAACGAGCGGCCGGCACGCCGTCCCCGGCACGGCGCCTGCCCGCCGCGATCGCGCTCCCAATCCACCTCGGAGGCGCCGGCATCAACCCCGTTGTCCGGCAATGTCCTGTTCGAGTTCCTCGATCATGACCTTCTGCCCGGAAATGCTGCTCTTCACCACGCCTGCGAACGAGCCCACGCCGATGAGGCGGCTGTCATGCATCCCCGGCAAATGGCGCACGCGGTATTCGGTCTTCGGCGCCATGCATTCGACGCCGGTGCGTTGCGCGGGATGACCATGACCGACGTCGTCATGATGTTGCGCAGCGGCGTTTCCTTCGGCGAGCGCCTGCGCAGGACGGGGCTGCGCGCAACGTCGTGTTCGGTGACGATGCTGACGGTTTGCTCGCCTGTTTGCCGAGCGCCGCGTCTGGTGCGGCACGCAACTCGGCCGCAAGCCACGCTGCGGATCCGCGACGGGTGCGTTCTGAGCAGGGGCATTCGCCTGCCTATACTCGACCCACGCTCGACCCACGGCTCAGCGTGGCTGCCAGGCGTGTGGCGTGCGTGCATGGCGCGTTGGGTTCAATGCATCAAACTCGGTCGCGAGGCCGAGGGGCTCGACTATTTGCCCTATCCGGGCGAACTCGGGAAGCGGATCTTCGCGAGCGTGTCCAAGCAAGCATGGATGCAGTGGCTTGAGCAGCAGAAGATGCTGGTCAACGAGAACCAGCTCAACCTCGCCGACAAGAAGGCACGTGACTACCTTGTGCAGTAGATGGACAAGTATTTTTTCGGCAGCGGAGCCGATGTGGCTGCCGGCTATACCCCGCCATTGCAGAAGTAGCGAAGCAAGCTGCTGCTGCGCACACTCTGACCCCTGAACCTCACCCATGGACAACAGCCCACCGCAACCCACCGACATCAAGCTGCACCAGAAGTCGCGGGTGATGGAAGTCGAGTTTTCGGACGGCAGCCGTTTCGAGCTGAGTTTCGAACTGCTGCGCGTGTACTCGCCGTCAGCCGAAGTGCGCGGCCACGGGCCCGGCCAGGAAGTGCTGCAGGTCGGCAAGCGCGAGGTCGACATCTCGGCGCTCGAGCCGGTCGGCAACTACGCGGTGCTGCCGACGTTCTCCGACGGCCACAGCACGGGCATCTACTCCTGGGACTATCTGTTCTGGTTGGGCAGCAACCGCGACTCGCTGTGGCAGCAATACCTGGAGCGCATGAAAGCGGCTGGGGCAAGCCGCGAGCCGGGCGCCGCGCCTTTCGAGCAGCGTCCGCAATCGAAATAGGCGCAATCGAAATAGCTGCAATCCAAAGAGCCGCAATCAAAACAGCTGAACTCGAAACCGCTGTTGCGCTCCCTCGGCCATGCATCGGGTCGGCGCCATTGCCCGCAGTGGCGGCCCGCTTCGAGGTCGTGCTCGTCAATCCCTATGAGCTGGGGCGCCAGCCGTTCGCGCTGGCCGAGCCTGCCGCGCTACTAAAGCGCGCGGGCTTTGCGGTGGCGTGTCTCGACCTCTCGCTGCAAAAACTCGATCCCGACACTCTGCGACATGCGCGCCTGGTGGCAATTCATGTCGGAATGCATACCGCAACCCGGATCGCGATCGAAGCCCTGCCCCGGATCAGGGCGCTCGCTCCGAACGCTCACCTTTGCGTCTATGGGCTGTATGCGCCGATGAACGCGGAGTTGCTGCGCGGGCTGGGCGCGGGCAGCGTGCTGGGCGGCGAGTCGGAGCTTGCGCTGCTGTCGCTTGGCGAGCAACTGCGGGCGAACGCAGCGCGGCTGACCCAAGGCGCAACGGCCACAGCTTTCAACCAAACGCCGGGCCGCTCCCAAGTTGACTTCACCCCCTCGGGGAGCTCGACACAGGGCGGCAGGTTCGGCGGCGCTCAGAGTCAGCCGCTCATCAGCCTGGACAAGATCCCGTTCGAGATGCCGGACCGCAGCAACCTGCCCCATCTCGCGCGTTACGCGCACCTGGTGCTGCCCGACGCATCGACCCGCGTCGTCGGCTTCACCGAGGGCAGCCGCGGCTGCAAGCACCTGTGCCGGCACTGCCCGGTGGTGCCGGTGTACCAGGGAACGTTTCGCATCGTTCCAGCCGGCGTGGTCATGCAGGACATCCGGCAGCAGGTCAGCGCAGGGGCGGCGCATATCTCGTTCGGCGACCCGGACTTCTTCAACGGCCCGACCCATGGCCTGAGGCTGGCGCGGGCGTTGCACGAAGAGTTTCCGGCAACCACGTTCGACGCCACGATCAAGATCCAGCACCTTATCGCTCACGCTGAAATGCTGCCCGAGCTGCGGCGCTGCGGCTGCCTGTTCATCACCTCCGCGGTGGAGGCGGTGGACGACGCCATCCTGCGCCTGCTCGCGAAGAACCATACGAACCGCGACTTTGACCGCGCGGTAGCGCTGACCCGCGCCGCCGGCATCGCGCTCGCTCCGACTTTTGTCGCTTTCACCCCGTGGACGACGTTGCATGGCTACATCGAGCTGCTGCAGCGGCTGCTCGAGTTGCAGCTGGTGCAGAGCGTGCCCCCGGTGCAACTCTGCATCCGGCTGCTGGTTCCCGCGGGATCGTATCTGCTGCAACTGCCCGGCTTCCAGGAGCAGCTGATGGCGTTCGACGCCAGGCACCTGGGCTATCCGTGGCAGCATGCCGATGCCCGGGTCGACTTGTTGCAGCGCGACCTGCAGCAATTGATCGCCCGATCCGAAGCGCAGCGCCTGCCACGCCGCGAAGTTTTCGCCGCCATCTGGCGCATGGCACACGAGGCTGCGCAGCGCTGCGTGCCAGCACTTCCAGACGAGCTCGGTTCGGCGATCCCGCATCTGTCGGAGCCCTGGTACTGCTGTGCCGAGCCGACCGAGCAGCAGCTTCAGTCGTTTTGAACTCGGCGCAGCATGAAGCGCGTCCTGCTCCTTCTGCCCACCA
>JAEMQF010000267.1 GCA_022758925.1 Burkholderiales bacterium
GCTGCCAGGGGCGCCAATCGCGCCGCTGCGGTGCAGCAGGGCTTCGGCCAGACTGGTTTTGCCCGACGCTGTCTGGCCGACCAGCGCCAGGGTCCGGATCGCCTGGGTATCGGTGTTGCTAAGGCTCGATGGCATGGCGTTCTCCTCGTTGAGCGCCGCTGCCGCGCCCGGTTGCAGGGTGTTGTGAGTCAAGCCTAAGGGATTGCGCGCGCGCGGGCAATCGGGTTGCTATTGATATCGGTTGCCTGAAGCGCCGCTGGTCCGGCTCGCCCGGCTATTCTGGGGCACGACCTTTGCTGCACCCGGCATCACCGGCAGGGCCTTCGCCGCCAGCCTGGTCTGCCACTCATCCTGCAGTTCCATGCCCGTCTTGCAATGCGGAACCCGGAAAACCAGCCGTTTGTAGCGCCTGAAGATCGCCCAGGCGCCCGCGACCTCGTCGTTCCAGTACTTCTTCTTGGGCAAGTTCCAGATTGCGCTCGGTTCGGATCGCCGGATCGCGCTTCACGGCATGATTCTGGGTGAAATGGGCGACCGGGTCGTGACCTTCGAGCATCAGGTTCGATCGCCGCCATCGGTCGAGGTGCGAAACGGCCCGGCACGGGCGGTCTCGACAGCTTGGGTCTGGGCCGGACATGGAGTTCCGAAACCGACGCGGGCGGCGCGCACCACAACGGCACGAACCCGCACCGAAGCTGCAACTTTCCAACCCAACTATGTGAGCCTCCGGCGCCAACTACTGGAATGCAACCTCGGCAAAACTGCGCAGCTTGCGGCTGTGCAGTTGGTCGATGCCTTGTGCGCGCAACAACTCGATGGCGCGGACTCCGATGCGCAAGTGCTGATCCACGCGTTCACGATAGAAATGGTTTGCCATGCCCGGCAACTTGATCTCGCCGTGCAGCGGCTTGTCGCTGACGCAGAGCAAAGTTCCATACGGCACGCGAAAGCGAAATCCGTTCGCGGCAATGGTGGCGCTTTCCATGTCGAGCGCAACCGCACGGCTTTGGCTGAACCGAAGCTGCGGCGTGCTGCTCACATTCGCCGAGGGCAGCAGTTCCCAGTTGCGGTTGTCGGTGCTGGCCACGGTGCCGGTGCGCATGATGCGTTTGAGCTCATAGCCCTTGAGCTGAGTCACTTCGGCCACTGCCGCCTCGAGCGCAACCTGCACTTCGGCCAGCGGCGGAATCGGCACCCACAATGGCAACTCTTCGTCGAGCACATGGTCTTCGCGCACGTAGCCGTGTGCCAGCACGTAGTCGCCGAGTTGCTGCGTATTGCGCAACCCGGCGCAATGGCCGAGCATGATCCACGCATGCGGACGCAGCACCGCAATGTGGTCGGTGATCGTCTTCGCGTTCGCGGGGCCGATGCCGATGTTGACCATCGTGATGCCGCTGCCGTCGGCGCGCATCAGGTGATAACCGGGCATTTGAGGCAGGCGCGGCGGTGCGACGCCGAGGTCGTCGCCGGGCTGCGGCGCCAGGCCGGCGCGGCGCGTGATCACATTGCCCGGCTCGACGAAGGCGACGTAGTCCTGCGCGGCGCTGGGGCTGGTCATTGCGGCATGGCCCAGACGCACGAATTCGTCGATGTAGAACTGGTAGTTGGTGAACAGCACGAAGTTCTGGAAATACTCCGGCGCCGTGCCGCTGTAGTGACGCAAGCGGTGCAGCGAGTAGTCGACCCGCGGCGCGGTGAACAATGCGAGCGGGCTCGCCTGCCCGGGGCCGGGCTCGAAGGTACCGTTGGCTATGCCATCGTCCATCGCGGTCAGGTCGGGCAAATCGAAGCGGTCGCGCATCAGCAGGCGCCGCGCGGCGTCGAGCGAGCCTTCCAGATGATCGTTCTCGGCGAGCGAAAAGTGCACCGGAATCGGCTGATTGCTGGTGCCGACTTCGAGCCATACATGGTGGTTCTTCAGCAGCAGCCTGAACTGCTCAAGGTAGTATTTTTCGAACAGGTCGGGGCGGGTCAGCGTCGTCTCATAGGTTCCGGGGCCGGCGACGAAGCCATAACTCAGGCGCGAGTCGGCGCGTGCCACGGTAGCCGTGCGCACGCGCACGAACGGGTAGCAGGCGCGCACCCGGGCATGCGGGGCGGCCGTGGCGTGGCGCGGGCGCTGCCCGGGCCGCCCATCATGCGCGGCGGTCTCGTGTTCAGCCGGTGCGTCGGTCTCGCCCGCCACAAACCGCTGCAAACAGGAGCGCAGGTGGGCCACGTTGGCGTCGTAAATTGCGCGCACCTGGGTCAGGGCCGCGGCAGGGTCGTCGAATCGGGTGGGCGGGACAAAGGCGGGTTGCAGCGTCATGTCGGAGGGTCGCAGAGTCTGGCGCATGGGCGGCGCATGCGCATTGTGGCGGCATCCGGGGCGCCGTGGCGCGACGAGCCGATCGCCGGTCTGAGTCCCGCGATACAAGCCACCACGTCGCTGGCGCCTGCCGCAGTTTCGCCCCGACTGCGGCTATCCTTGCGCGGCGAGGAGACTGAATATGCATGTCGTCGTTTTGGGCAGTGGCGTGATCGGCGTGAGCTGCGCCTATCACCTGGCGCTGGACGGTCATTCGGTGACTGTCTTGGATCGGCAAAGCGCGGCAGGAATGGAGACAAGCTACGCCAACGCGGGCGAAATATCGCCCGGTTATTCGGCGCCCTGGGCCGGGCCAGGCGTGCCGCTGAAGGCGCTCAAGTGGCTCTTGATGCGCCATCGCCCGCTCGTGGTCCGCCCGCACTTCGACTGGGCGCTGCTGCGCTGGGGCTTGGCGCTTCTGCGCAACTGCACCGCGGCTCGCTACAGACTCAACAAGGGCCGAATGGTGCGCCTGGCCGAGTACAGCCGCAATTGCCTGATCGAGTTGCGAGCGCAGACCGGTATCGATTACGAACAACGCACCCAGGGCACGCTGCAACTGTTTCGCAGCCGAAGGCAGTTCGACGCGAGCGCCGCCGACATGGCGATTCTGCGCGACTACGGCGTTGCGCATGCCTTGCTCGATGCCGCGGCTTGCCTGAAGCATGAGCCGGGCCTGGCGTCGGTGCGCGAAAAGTTCGTCGGCGGCCTGCACCTTCCCGGCGATGAAACCGGCGACTGCTTCAAGTTCACGCAGGCGCTTGCCACCCTGGCTGCGCAGCGCGGCGTGCGTTTTCGCTTTGGCGTGCGCATCGAGCGTCTGCTGCATGTCGGTGGGCATGTGCATGGCGTGGCCAGCGAATCCGGCACGGTGAAGGCCGACGCCGTCCTGGTCGCGCTCGGCAGCTATTCGCCGCTATTGCTCGCGCCCTTGGGCATTTCGATTCCGGTCTATCCGGTCAAGGGCTACTCGATCACGCTGCCGATCCAGGACCTGAGCGCGGCGCCCGAGTCGACGCTGATGGATGAAACCTACAAAGTCGCCGTGACGCGCCTGGGTCAGCGCATCCGCGTCGGCGGAACCGCCGAACTCAGCGGTTACGACTTGCGGCTTCATGAGGCGCGCCGGCGCACCCTCGAGCATGTTGTCAACGACCTGTTCCCGGGCGCTGGCGACATCTCGCGTGCGCAATTCTGGTGCGGCCTGCGGCCAATGACGCCCGACGGAACTCCGCTGCTGGGGAGCGCCGGGCCGCGCGGGCTGTACCTTGCAACCGGCCACGGCACGCTCGGCTGGACGATGGCCGCAGGCACCGGCCGCGTGATGGCCGACGTGATCAGCGGACGCGCGCCCCAGATCGACATGAAGGGTCTGACGCTTGCCCGCTATCGGCGCACTGCTTGAATCATCGCGGATGCCCCATGCCCCACCTTGACGTTCGCGCGCCAATGGCGTGCACCGTTCTCGACGTGCATGTCGGCGCCGGCAGCGAAGTACGGGCCGGCGAACTTCTGATGCTGCTCGAAGCGATGAAGATGGAACACGAGTTGCGCGCCACGGGCGACTCGTTGGTGCTCGAAGTCACGGTGCGCCCGGGAGACCTGGTCGCGCAAGGCGATTTGTTGTTGCGCTCAAAGCCGGGCTCGGCAGAGCCGGCCGGCATTGCGGCGCCGATCGAGGTGCCTGCCGGTGCCACGGCAGCGAGCGCCGCTTTGCGCGACGACCTGCGCGAAGTGCTGACGCGCCACGCTTTCACGCTCGATGCACAACGCGCCGAGGCGATCGCGAAGCGTCATGCGCGCGGCCAGCGCAGCGCGCGCGAAAACATCGCCGACCTGTGCGACGCCGGCAGCTTTGTCGAATACGGCGCGCTCGCGTTGGCCGCGCAAAGCCAGCGTCGCAGCCACGACGATCTGGTGCGCAATACGCCGGCCGACGGTCTGGTGACTGGTATCGGCAGTGTGAACGCAGCGCAGTTCGGCGCGCAGGCCTCGCGCTGCGCCCTGTTCGCGTATGACGCAACCGTGCTCGCCGGAACGCAGGGGTTGCGCAACCACCAGAAGATGGATCGGCTGCTGGGCATCGCGGCAAGGCAGTCGTTGCCGGTCGTGCTGTTCGCCGAGGGCGGTGGCGGGCGTCCGGGGGACACCGACATGGCGGTCGTCGCCGGCTTGCACGTGAGCACCTTTGCGTCGTTTGCGGGTTTGAGCGGTCAGGTGCCGTTGCTGGGGATCGTCGCCGGCCGCTGTTTCGCCGGCAATGCGGCGTTGCTGGGCTGCTGCGACGTGATCATCGCCACCTCCGACAGCAACATCGGCATGGGCGGGCCGGCGATGGTCGAAGGCGGTGGCCTGGGTGTGTTCACACCCGAGCAGATCGGACCGAGCGAGGTTCAAGACCGCAATGGCGTGATCGATGTCTTGGTCGCTGATGAAGCACAGGCGGTGGCCGTGGCACGCCGCTACCTGGCCTATTTCCAGGGCAAGTCGGATGCACCGGGCGCGCCGTGGACCGTGGCCGAGCAGTCGTCGCTGCGCGACGCCTTGCCCGAGAACAGGGTGCGCGTTTACGACATGCGCCGCATCCTGCACCTGCTCGTCGACAGCGATTCACTGCTCCTGTTGCGCGACGGCTTTGGCCGGGGCATCTTCACTGCACTGGCGCGCATCGAGGGCCGCGCCGTCGGACTGATGGCAAGCAACCCGGCGCATCTGGGCGGTGCGATCGACGCCGACGCCGCCGACAAGGCCGCACGTTTCATGCAACTCTGCGACGCGTTCGGCCTGCCGCTCGTATCGCTCGTCGATACACCCGGCTTCATGGTCGGCCCGGAGATCGAAACACGGGCCCAGGTGCGCCATGTCAGCCGCATGTTCGTCGTCGGCGCGCAGTTGCGCGTGCCGCTGTTCGCGGTGATCCTGCGCAAGGGCTACGGCCTGGGGGCGATGGCGATGACGGGCGGCGGTTTTCACGCACCGGCGGCGACCGCCGCGTGGCCCAGCGGCGAATTCGGCGCGATGGGCCTGGAAGGCGCCGTGCGCCTGGGCTACCGCAAGGAGCTCGAAGCGATGCCGCCGGGGCCGCAGCGCGACGCGCTGTTCCAGGAACTCCTTGCCCGCCAATACGCCGCCGGCAAGGCGATCAACATGGCAGCGACACTGGAGATCGACGCCGTCATCGACCCGGCGTCAACGCGCGCATGGCTGGCCTTGGGCCTCGCATCGGCGCCGCGAACGCCGGGCAGCCGACGCTTCATCGATCCTTGGTAGGCGGTTGCGCTTTCAAGACCAGGGCGCGTTCATACAGGGCGTTGCGCGAGCTCGAACTCAACTTCGCCGCCAACGCCACGGCCTGCTTCAGCGGCAACTCGGCGAGCAAAGTTTGGAGCAGGGCGTCGTCGGCTGCGATTTCAGTCGTCCCCGGCGCTGTGGCGAGCGCGTGCATGACGAGCACGAATTCGCCGCGCAAGCGGTTCGGGTCGGCGCGCAGCCAGCCGGGCAGATCGGCTGCGGCCATCGTCGCCACAGTCTCGAATTGTTTGGTCAGTTCGCGGCCTATCGTCACGCGCCGCGCGGCGCAGGCGGAACGAAGAATGCCCGCCAGGTCTTCGATTCGATGCGGTGCTTCGAGCAGCACCTGGGTCGCTTCACAAGCGGCCACTGTGTCGAGCCAGCGGGCTCGAGCCTGACCCCGCGCCGGCGCAAACCCGAGGAAGATAAAACCATTGCCGCCGCTGTCGCCCGCAACACTGAGCGCAGCCGCAACGCTGCTCGCGCCCGGTACCGGCACACAGCGATATCCAGCCTGTGTCGCGGCAGCGACGAGCACTGCGCCCGGGTCGCTCACCGCAGGCGTGCCGGCGTCACTGACGTAGGCAACGCGCTCGCCGCGGGCCAAACGCGCGACAACCCCTGCCGCCGCTTCGCGTTCGTTGTGCTGATGCAGGGCCAGCAGCGGCTTGGACAGACCCAAGCTCTGCAGCAAGCGCGACGTGTGGCGCGTGTCTTCGCAGGCGACGACGTCAACCAGCGACAGCACGTGGACGGCGCGAAAACTCAGGTCGGCCAAGTTGCCGATCGGCGTGGCGACGACGTACAGTGCGCCAAGCGGGTAGTCTTGCCCACCCGCGGCGGCAGCCGCCGCCTGAAGCATCAGCGAAGCATTCGGTGTGGCCATCATCACAAAGTGGACGTCGAAACTGACATCGAAAGCGCAGGGTGACGCCGCCGAGGCGCAAGCGCTGGCACATCTGCTGCAACAGGGCTTGCAACTCGTGCGGCGCAATTATCGGGTCGCACGCGGGCCGAAGGCGCGCGGCGGCGAGATCGACCTCATCATGCGCGAACCCGACGGCACGCTGGTGTTCGTGGAAGTGCGGCAGCGATCGCGCTCGGCCGAAGGCGGCGCGGCCGCGAGCATCAGCGCCGTGAAGCGCGCCAGCGTCGTATTCGCCGCGCAACATTTCCTGGGCGCGCTGGGCACCTTGCCGCCATGCCGCTTCGATGTCGTGGCGATTGACTCCGGCAAAGTCCAGTGGCTGCGCGCTGCGTTCGACGTGTCATGAGCGCCATGTGCGCGGTCGAGGCGGCCGGTTCAGGCCTGCCATATCATTGCACCATGCTCGAACAGCGAATCCAACAGCAGTTTTTCGACAGTGCCGATCTGAAGTATGCGGCTGCCGAATTGCTGGCCCGGCCGATTGCGCAGGCGGTGGCTGCGCTCGTGAGCTGCATCACCGGTGGAGGCAAGGTGCTGGCCTGCGGCAACGGTGGCTCGGCCAGTGACGCGCAGCATTTCGCCGCAGAGTTTATCGGGCGCTTCGAACGCGAACGACCCGGCTTGGCGGCGATTGCGTTGACCACCGACTCGTCGATCATCACGGCCATCGGCAACGACTATGCCTTCGACGCCATCTTTTCCAAGCAAATCGAGGCACTGGGCGCACCGGGCGACGTGCTGATCGCCATCAGCACCAGCGGCAATTCGGCCAATGTCGTGGCTGCCGTGCACGCCGCGCACGCCAAGGAAATGAGCGTGGTGGCGCTGACCGGGCGAGGCGGCGGCAAGACGCGCGAACTGCTGCTCGATACCGACGTACACATCTGCGTGCCGCATGAACGCACGGCGCGAATCCAGGAAGTGCACATCCTGACGCTGCACTGCCTTTGCGATGCAGTGGACAACCAGCTTCTGGGCGAACAGGAGAGCTTGTGACGACCCGCTCGCTTCGGCACGCCCGGGGTGCGTTGCTCGCTTTGTTTGCTTGCGCCCAACTCGTCGGTTGCACGCCGCTGCTGATTGGCGGCGCGGTGGTCGGCGGAACCATGGTTGCCACCGACCGCAGAAGCGCGGCAACCCAGCTCGAAGACCAGCTGATCGAGAGCAAGGCCGGGTCGCGAGTTCGCGAACTGCTCGGCGAGCGCGGCAGGGTCACCGTCACCAGCTACAACCGGTTGGTCCTGCTCACCGGTGATGTTGCGACCAGTTCCGACAAGACCGCCGTTGAGCAGGCGGTGGCGCGGGTCGACACCGTACGCACCGTCGTCAACGAGTTGGCGGTCACGGGTTCACCGTCGCTGAGTACGAGTTCCAACGACACTTTTCTGACGACCCAGGTCAAGGCGAGCATGGTTGGCGCGAAAGGGCTCTACCCCAGCACGATCAAGGTGGTCACCGAGCGTGGCATCGTTTACCTGATGGGGCGCGTCACGGAGCAAGAGGCGACGCGGGCCTCGAACCTGGCGCGCGGCGTCACCGGCGTGAACAAGGTGGTGCGCGTGTTCGAGATCTTGACCGAGGCCGAACTCGCCGCAATTGAGCCCGGTGCCGCGCCGCGGTAACCCCGATCAAGGGCGCGGCGGCTGCGCTATCGCAAGCGCTGGATCAGGCTCGATGTGTCGAGCCGGTTTCCACCCTGCGCCTGCACGTCGGCATAGAACTGATCGACGAGTGCGGTGACGGGCAGGCGCGCACCGTTGCGCCTGGCTTCCTCGAACACCAGGCCCAGGTCCTTGCGCATCAGGTCGACGGCGAAACCGAAATCGAATCGACCCTCGATCATCGTCGTGCCACGGTTTTCGAGTTGCCAGCTCTGCGCGGCACCTTTGCCGATGACCTCAAGCACCAGTCGCATGTCCAGGCCGGCTTTTTCACCGAACGCAATGGCCTCGGACAGCCCCTGCAACAGCCCGGCGATCGCGGTCTGATTCACCATCTTGGCGAGTTGGCCCGCGCCGCTGGGGCCGATCCGCGTCACGGCTTTGGCGTAGGCCGCCGCCACTGGGCGCATCAGATCGAAAGCCGCCGCGTCGCCGCCGCACATGACGGTCAGTGTGCCGTTGACGGCGCCGATGCTGCCTCCCGACACCGGAGCGTCGATGAAGCTGACACTGCGCGACGCAGCGAGCGCGCTCAGTTCGCGCGCCACCGCCGCCGAAGCCGTCGTGTGATCGACGATCACCGCCCCTGCCTGGATTGCGCTCAGAACCCCGTTCTCGCCGAGCATCACGCTGCGCAGATCGGTGTCGTTGCCGACACATGAAAAAACGATTGCCGCGCCGTCGGCCGCGGCGCCCGGTGTCGGCGCGACGGCACCGCCAAATTCACCGGCCCAGGCATTCGCTTTCGCGATGTTGCGGTTGTAGACCGTGACGCGGTGGCCGGCGCGCGCAAGGTGCGCCGCCATCGGATGGCCCATCACACCCAGGCCGATGAATGCGACGCGGCGCGACGCGACGGCGTCGTACGTCTTGCTCTGCATGAGGGTGCGCGCCGTCAGGCGATGGTCAGGTGTTCGGTGCCGGCCGCCAAGTCGGCCTGGCGCCCGCGCTTGCTGTGAAGTTTGATCTGCAGCCGCAGGTCGTTGATGGAATCGGCATTGCGCACGGCGTCCTTGTACGTCACGAACTGGTTCTCGTAGAGGTCGAACAGGGCCTGGTCGAACGTCTGCATGCCGAGTTCACGCGATCGCTTCATCAGTTCCTTGATTTCGCTTACTTCACCCTTCCAGATCAGGTCCGAGATCAGCGGCGTGTTCAGCAAGATTTCCACCGCCGCGATACGCCCTTTGCCCGCTTGGCGGGGCAACAGCCGCTGGGAAATCAGGCCCTTGAGATTCAGCGCCAGGTCCATCAGCACCTGGGCCCGGCGTTCCGTGGGAAAGAAGTTGATGATGCGGTCCAGCGCCTGGTTCGAGTTGTTCGCGTGCAGGGTGGCCAGACAGAGGTGGCCGGTCTCGGCGAAAACGACAGCGTGGTCCATCGTTTCCCTGTCGCGAATTTCGCCGATCATGATCACATCGGGTGCCTGGCGCAGCGTGTTCTTCAACGCCAGCTCCCAGCCGTCGGTATCGACGCCGACCTCGCGCTGCGTGATGATGCAGTTCTTGTGCATGTGCACGAACTCCACCGGGTCCTCGATCGTGATGATGTGGCCGTGAGAGTTCTCATTGCGATGGTCGACGATTGCCGCCAGCGACGTGCTCTTGCCCGAACCGGTGGCACCGACGAAGATCACCAGGCCGCGTTTGGCCATCGCCACTTCTTTGAGGACCTTCGGCAGGTGCATGGCGTCGATCGTCGGCAGCAACGTCGGAATGGTTCTGATCACCAGCCCGACATGACTTTGCTGGATGAACCCATTCACGCGAAAACGCCCGATACCCTGCGGTGCGATCGCAAAATTGCACTCTTTCGTCCTTTCAAACTCCGCCGCCTGTTTGTCGTTCATCACAGCGCGCGCCAGCGCGATCGTGTGCTGGCCGGTGAGCGGCTGCGGCGAGACCTTGGTTACCTTGCCGTCAACCTTGATCGCCGGAGGGAAGTCGGCCGTCAGAAACAGGTCTGAGCCGGCGCGCGAGACCATCAGGCGCAGCAGGTCATTGACGAATTTGGAGGCTTGGTCTCTTTCCATTCTTAGGTCCTGTGACTACCGCAGCGAAGAGCCATTGGCCTTGGGTTGAGATCAGCCTGGGAAATTTTCGGGGAACTTGGCCTTGGAGCGCGCCTCGGCTGGCGAGACGAGGCTGCGGCGCACCAGGTCGGCCAGGTTCTGGTCGAGTGTCTGCATGCCCATGCTGTTGCCGGTCTGGATCGACGAATACATCTGGGCGACCTTGTTTTCCCGGATCAGATTGCGGATTGCCGCCGTACCGAGCATGATTTCATGCGCGGCCACGCGGCCTGACCCGTCCTTGAGCTTGCACAGGGTTTGGGAGATCACGCCCACCAGCGATTCGGACAGCATGGCGCGCACCATGTCTTTTTCGGCGGCGGGAAAGACGTCGACGATGCGGTCCACCGTTTTTGCGGCGCTCGATGTATGCAGGGTACCGAACACGAGGTGCCCCGTTTCTGCAGCCGTCAAAGCCAGCCGAATCGTTTCCAGGTCGCGCATTTCGCCGACAAGGATAGCATCCGGGTCCTCGCGCAATGCCGAACGCAGCGCATTCGCGAAGCTCAAGGTGTGCGGGCCGACCTCACGCTGGTTGATCAGGCACTTTTTCGACTCGTGCACAAATTCAATCGGGTCTTCGACCGTCAGCACATGGCCGAATTCGTTTTCGTTGAGATGGTTCACCATCGCCGCCAGCGTGGTCGATTTGCCTGAACCTGTGGGCCCGGTGCACAACACCATGCCGCGCGGCTTCATCGCGAGGTCGGCAAAAATCTTGGGCGTGTTGAGTTGCTCCAGGGTCAGGATCTTCGACGGAATGGTGCGGAACACCGCTGCAGAACCGCGGTTCTGGTTGAACGCGTTCACGCGAAAGCGCGCCAGGCCCTGGATCTCGAACGAAAAGTCGCATTCCAGCGCCTCCTCGTACGCCTTGCGCTGCGAGTCGTTCATGATGTCGTACACCATTTCGTGGACCTTCTTGTGGTCCAGCGCGTCGACATTGATGCGGCGCACGTCGCCGTGGACCCGGATCATCGGCGGAAGACCCGACGAGAGGTGCAGGTCGGACGCTTTGTTCTTGACCGAAAACGCAAGGAGTTGGGTGATGTCCATGGTGTCTTGGAAGAAGATCGACGGCGGGTTGCGCGCCGGGTGTCGCGTGCCGCGCGGGCGCGATACTCTCGGCGAATTATGGCGATGATCGCAGACAACATCGGCACGGTTCGTCAACGCATGACCCGGGCCTGCCTGGCCATGGGTCGACCTGTGCAAAGTGTCACGTTGCTGTGCGTCAGCAAGAGCGCCGACGCCGCTGCGGTGCGCAAGGCGCATGAGGCCGGCGAGTGCCACTTCGGCGAAAACTATGCGCATGAAGGCCTGTCGAAGATCGATGCACTGGCCGATCTGCGAAGCCGCGTAACGTGGCACATGATCGGCCCGCTGCAGGCGAACAAGACGCGGCTTGTTGCCGAGAACTTCGACTGGGTCCACACCATTGAGCGGCTCAAGGTTGCGCAGCGCCTGAGTCAGCAGCGCCCGGTTCGCTGCGGGCCTTTGCAGGTCTGTTTGCAGGTCAACATCAGCGGCGAGGCCAGCAAAGCGGGCGTCGCGCCTGGCGCCGTGGCCGAGCTTGCGCACGCGGTGCTGGGCCTTCCCGGCCTGCGCCTGCGCGGACTGATGTCGGTGCCACAACCGACGGCGCTCCTCGCGGCGCAGCGTGCCCCACACCGTGCCTTGCGCGAATTGCTGGAGGACTTGAATCAACAAGGCATGGCCCTTGACACCTTGTCGATGGGCATGACTGCTGATCTTGAAGCCGCCATCCTGGAAGGCGCGACACTGGTGCGCGTGGGCACGGCAATCTTCGGCGCGCGCCCGCTGCCTGGATTGCAGCTTGGGCGCGGCTGATCGCTCGACTCTGCTTTGCGTGCTTACACTGGCGCGATGAATCGCATTCTCTTCATAGGCGGGGGCAATATGGCCAGCGCCATCATCAGCGGCCTGGTGAAACAGCGCTACCCGTTGCAGGCGCTGCATGTTGTTGAACCCGTCGAGGCGCAACGCGAGAGGCTGCGGCACGATTTCGGCGTTTCGAGCCAGGCCGGCGCCGACCACAAGCTTGATGCAACGGAGCTCGTGGTTTGGGCCGTCAAGCCACAGATGTTCTTCGCCGCCGCACGCGACTGTGGCGAGCATTTGCGCGGGGCGCTGCATCTTAGTGTGATGGCCGGGATTCGGACCGCGGCGCTGATACAGGCAGTACAGACGTCGTGTGTGGTGCGCGCCATGCCCAACATGCCGGCCCTGATCGGCCAGGGCATCGCCGCGCTGTACGCGCCGGCTGCTGTCTTGCCGCAGCAGAGGCTACAGGCGCAGCGCGTGCTCGACGCCACCGGCGCGACGCTGTGGGTGGAACAGGAGTCCGATCTCGACGCGGTGACCGCGTTGTCTGGCTCCGGCCCGGCTTATGTGTTCTATTTCATCGAGGCGATGATGCAGGCTGCGCAGGAAATGGGCTTGAGCGCCGAAGTCGGCCGCAGCCTTGCTCTGGCCACGTTTTCCGGCGCCGCTGCCCTGGCCCAAGGCTCGCCGGAATCTCCGGCGACGCTGCGCGATCGAGTCACCTCCAAGGGCGGAACCACCCACGCCGCCCTGCTCGTCCTGGAAGCAAGTGGTGTCAAGGCCGCGATTGTCGCCGCGCTCAAAGCGGCGCAGCAGCGAGCCAGAGAGTTGGGCGATGAATTCGGCGGCGGTCCGGCCGTGCCTTGAACCGAATACAAAGTCGTGGTCGGGGCCGCTGCGCAGGATCCGGGGTACCGCGCATCGACACCAGACCAGCTGGCGCACCGCGAAGTTCGCCGTGGCCAACGAGCGCATCCGGATTGCGCGCCGGGAGCGCGGCCTTTATCCCTGAGCCAGGCGGCCCAGTGCGTAGTCCAGCGCGATGCCGCAAAACACCGTGAAGCCCAACCAGTGGTTGATGCGAAACGCTCGAAAGCAGCCTTCGCGGGTGCGGCTGCGGATCAAGGTGAAATGCCAGGCGGCGATGATTGCAGCGCCACAGATCGCCACTGCGAAAATCCAGCCCAGATTGAGTCGCGCGCCGAGCCACCCCCACAGCGCGAGGTATGCCGCATAGCACGCCATGACTGCGGCGACGTCGAAGCGTCCGAGCGTGATGGCCGAGGTCTTGATGCCGATCTTCAAGTCGTCGTCGCGGTCGACCATTGCGTATTCAGTGTCGTAGGCGAGCACCCAGAACAGGTTTCCGAGCAGAAGCCACCACGCCAGCGGCGGAACGGCGCCGACAATCTCCTGCCAAACCCATGAATCCGTGCCGAGCACCGCGGCGAACGCCAGCGGAATGCCGAAGCTGAACGCAACCCCGAGCACGGCCTGGGGCATGCCGAAGAACCTCTTCGCGAACGGGTAGAGGGTGGTCACGGCCAGCGCCACGAGGCTCCAGGCCAGGGCTGCAACCTTGGTCGTCAAGACCAGGCAAAGAGCCAAGAGCGCGAGCGCTGCGGCGAGCAGCAACGCCTCACCGACGCTGACAGCACGGCTCGTCACAGGGCGTTGTGCGGTGCGTTTGACATGCTTGTCGAGGTCGCGATCGACCACGTCGTTGAATGCACAGCCCGCACTGCGCATGAGAAGGGTGCCCAGCGTGAAAACGATGAGCAGGTGCCAGCCTGGGAAGCCGCGCGCCGCGAGCCACAGCGCTGACAGCGTCGGCCACAGCAGCAGATAGGTTCCCGCCGGGCGGTCCCATCGGATCAAGTCCAGGTACAGGGCAAGTCGGCTGCGCGAGAGACCAAAAGGCATGCCGGATTGTGTAGCGCTTGAAAGTGCAGGGTTTGGACCTATATAATTCTGCTGCTAGCACTCAGCCGTGTTGAGTGCTAACGGCAGTCCTCCTCATATCGCAGGACGGTCGCCAAGTAAGTGATTGAGTGCACACTCTGCCTCAAAGCCCCAATAGGTTGTGATTTTCAATTCTCAAGGAGATGCTATGAAACTTCGTCCGTTGCACGATCGCGTGATCGTCAAGCGCCTCGAACAAGAAACCAAGACCGCTTCGGGAATCGTGATTCCCGACAACGCCGCCGAGAAGCCCGACCAAGGCGAAGTGCTGGCGGTGGGCCCGGGCAAGCGCAGCGAAAAGGGCGACTTCATCGTCCCGAACGTCAAGACCGGTGATCGCGTCTTGTTCGGCAAGTACAGCGGCCAGACCGTCAAGGTCGACGGCGACGAGTTGCTGGTCATGCGCGAAGAAGACCTCTTCGCCGTCGTCGAAAAGAAGTAAGGCGCGCGCAGCCTTCCTGTTCAACCCACAAGCAGACTTCGGCCGTTGCCGGGGTGACGCTTCAAATTCACTAGGAGAGAAATCAAATGGCAGCAAAAGAAGTAATCTTTGGCGGTGACGCCCGTGCCCGCATGGTCGAGGGTGTGAACATCCTGGCCAACGCAGTGAAAGTGACGTTGGGCCCGAAAGGCCGCAACGTGGTGCTCGAGCGCAGCTTTGGCGCCCCGACCGTGACGAAGGACGGGGTTTCCGTGGCCAAAGAAATCGAGCTCAAAGACAGGCTCCAGAACATGGGTGCTCAGATGGTCAAGGAAGTCGCTTCCAAGACCAGCGACATCGCCGGTGACGGCACCACCACCGCGACCGTGCTGGCCCAGGCCATCATCCGCGAAGGCATGAAGTACGTGGCAGCCGGCATGAACCCGATGGACCTGAAGCGCGGCATCGACAAGGCCGTGACGGTTCTCGTCGAGCAGCTCAAGAAGCAGTCCAAGCCGACAACGACATCGAAGGAAATCGCCCAGGTCGGCACAATCTCGGCGAACAGCGATGAAGAAGTCGGCAAGATCATCGCCGACGCGATGGACAAGGTCGGCAAGGAAGGCGTGATCACGGTCGAAGACGGCAAGAGCCTGAACAGCGAGCTCGAAGTCGTTGAAGGCATGCAGTTCGACCGCGGCTACCTTTCGCCTTATTTCATCAACAACCCGGAGAAGCAGGCGTCGATTCTCGACAACCCGTTCGTGCTGCTGTTCGACAAGAAGATCAGCAACATCCGCGAGTTGCTGCCCACGCTCGAAGCCGTGGCGAAAGCGGGACGCCCGCTGCTGATCGTTGCCGAAGAAGTGGAAGGCGAAGCATTGGCGACGTTGGTCGTGAACACGATCCGTGGCATCCTCAAGGTCTGCGCCGTCAAGGCGCCGGGCTTCGGTGACCGCCGCAAGGCCATGCTCGAAGACATTGCCATCCTCACCGGTGGCAAGGTGATTGCCGAAGAGGTTGGCCTGACATTGGAGAAGGTCACGCTGGCCGATCTGGGCCAGGCCAAGCGCGTCGAAGTGGCCAAGGAAAACACCACCATCATTGACGGCAACGGCGCCGCCGCCGATATCGAAGCCCGCGTCAAGCAAGTGCGCGTGCAAATCGAAGAAGCGACGAGCGACTACGACAAAGAAAAGCTCCAAGAGCGCGTGGCCAAGCTGGCTGGCGGCGTGGCGCTGATCAAGGTCGGCGCTGCCACCGAAGTCGAGATGAAGGAGAAGAAGGCGCGTGTCGAAGACGCATTGCACGCCACGCGCGCCGCGGTCGAAGAGGGCATCGTCGCCGGTGGCGGCGTTGCACTGCTGCGTGCCAAGCAGTCTGCGGGAACGATCAAGGGCGACAACCCTGACCAGGACGCCGGAGTCAAGTTGATCTTGCGTGCAATCGAAGAGCCGATCCGCATCATCGTCGCCAATGCCGGCGACGAGTCGAGCGTGGTCGTCAACGCGGTGCTGGCCGGCAAAGGCAACTATGGCTACAACGCCCAGAACGGCCAGTATGGCGACATGATCGAGATGGGCATCCTGGACCCAACCAAGGTGACCCGAATTGCGCTGCAAAACGCGGCGTCGGTCGCGTCGCTGATGCTCACCACGGAAGCGATGGTCGCGGAAGCGCCGAAAGACGAAGCTCCTGCCGGTGGCATGGGCGGCGGCATGGGTGGTATGGGCGGCATGGGCGGCATGGACATGTAAGCTCCAAGGCCGCGGGCAAGCAACCTGCCGCAACATCGAAAGGGCTGCTTCGGCAGCCCTTTTTTTATCGCCGCTTGCGCTTGACCGTCAGCGCGAGACCCAACGCCACAAGACCTGCGCGGCATCGCCCACGCCGACTCCCTTCGGAACTGAAAACGCCGCAACACAAATGTCGGATTCATCGGTCGCGAACTCCGCCAATGCGAGTTGCACGTCTTTCAACGCAACATTGGCCTCGGTGCGATTGAGCTTGTCGATCTTCGTCAGCAACACGAGCAGCTTGACCGCGCCGCTGCGCACCCGCGGCGTCACGAATTCGAGCAATTGACGGTCGAGTTCGGTCACACCCTGACGCGAATCGACGAGCAGAACCAGACCCGACAAACTGCGGCGGATTTCCAGGTAATCGGCCATGACCTGTTGCCAGCGCTGCTTGGCGCCACGCGCCACTGCGGCGTAGCCGTAACCAGGCAGGTCGACGAACAGCGCGTTCGGCTCGGCTTTCGACCCGAGCGCGAACAGATTGATGTGCTGGGTGCGACCCGGCGTCTTGGACGCATAGGCCAGTTGGCGCTGCTGCGTCAGCACGTTGATGGCGGAGGACTTTCCGGCGTTGGAGCGGCCCACAAACGCAATCTCCGGCAAGTCACTGACCGGCAACTGATCGAGCTGCGAGGCGGTGTTGAGAAAGCGCGCCGTGTGGGTCCAAGCCAATGCACGCTTCGCGATGGTTGCCTCACCGACTTTGGCCGCGCCCGGGGCAAGTTCAGGATCGATTTGCTCGGCCATCGGGTCACCCAAAGTGCGCATTGTAAAATCTGCGGCCAACGCGCCAAGGATTGCCCTCTGTCATGAAGCCCTCTATGTCGATCGCACGCACCCTTTCTTGCCTGTCGCTGGCTTGCGTCAGTGCCATCGCCTTCGCTGCGCAACCCGTGACCGTTGCGCCCAAGCCTGACTTGGCCAAAGGCCAGGCCACGTCGACAGCCATCTGCTCCGCCTGCCACACCGCCGACGGCTCACGCGGCAGCCCGGCAAACCCGATCCTCCAGGGCCAGCACCCGGAGTACCTCGTCAAACAATTGACCGAGTTCAAGAGCGGCAAGCGCGACAACGCGATCATGAAGGGCTTCGCCGCGACGCTGAGCGAAGACGACGCGAAGAACGTCGCTGCGTTCTACTCCGGCAAGCAGGCGAAAGCCGGGTTTGCGAAGAACAAGGATCTGATTGCCCTGGGCGAAAAAATCTACCGCGGCGGGATTGCCGAGCGCAGCATCGCGGCCTGCGCGGCGTGCCACAGCCCGAACGGCGCTGGACTGCCGGCGCAGTACCCGCGCCTGGCTGGGCAGCACGCCGAATACACCGAAGCGCAACTCGTGGCATTTCGCGGCGAGACGCGCAAGAACAGCGCGCCAATGACGGATGTCGCGGCCAAAATGAACGACAGGGAAATCAAGGCAGTCGCCGATTACATCGCCGGCCTGCGCTAGTCGCGTGTTCGGCGAAGCCGGCCGCGGAGCGCGGCTGTAAGGAGCGCTCACGCAGATCCGACCCAGTCCCGTACCCAAGGGGTCGAACCATATGCAATTCCTGCGCGACCGTGGCTATGCCCACGAGATTGGCTCTGAAGTCACGCCGCGCGATGTTTATCGATCGCGCCGTGAATGTCTTCGGCGCATCGCCGCCGCGACCGCCGGGACAGCGTTGGCGGCTTGTGCCGCCCGCGACGCACTGGGTCAGGCGGCACGCCCAGGCAAGCTTGCCGCGCTGGCGGCAGCAAGAAGCGCTGTGCCGGGTGCGCTGACAATGGAGCGCGCGACAGCCTACACCGACGTCACGACCTACAACAACTTCTACGAGTTCGGCACCGACAAGTCCGACCCGGCGCAGCACGCCGGTTCGCTCAAAGTGCGCCCCTGGAGGGTGAGTGTCGAAGGCGAAGTCCGGCGCGCCCGAACCTTCGACATCGAAGACCTGCTCAAGCTGGCTCCGATGGAGGAGCGCATCTACCGCATGCGCTGTGTCGAAGGCTGGTCGATGGTGATACCGTGGATCGGCTACTCGCTGTCGGAATTGATCAAGCGTGTCGAGCCCACGGGGAACGCGAAGTTCGTTGAATTCGTGACGCTTGCCGATCGGACCCAGATGCCTGGCATTCGATCGTCAGTGCTCGATTGGCCTTACGTCGAAGGGCTGCGCCTGGACGAGGCAATGCATCCGCTGACGCTCTTGTGCATGGGTTTGTACGGTGAGGTCTTGCCCAACCAGAACGGCGCACCGGTTCGCCTTGTGGTGCCGTGGAAATACGGCTTCAAGAGCGGCAAGTCGCTGGTCAAGATCAGACTCACTGAAACCCAGCCGCAGACGACTTGGGGCAAGGCCAATTCCGACGAATATGGCTTCTATTCCAACGTGAACCCGCAGATCGACCACCCGCGTTGGAGCCAGGCCACCGAGCGGCGCATCGGCGAAGACGGCGTGTTCCAGAAGAAGCGCCCGACGCTGCTGTTCAACGGCTACCAGACTCAGGTGAGCCAGCTTTATGCCGGGATGGACCTTCGAAAGTTCTTTTGACGCCATGCGCCTCGGGCGGATCGAAGGCGCAGCCCCGCCTCGCGCGGCGCCAGGCTCATTGATGTTGTTGCACCCCGCGGCAAAGCCCCTCCTGTTTGCAGTTGCGTTGCTGCCGTTTGCATGGCTCTTGTATGCCGCATTTGCCGAAACGCTGGGCACGAACCCAGCTGAGAAACTGCTGCGGGCCACCGGCGACTGGACGCTGCGCTTCATGTGCATCACGCTCGCGATCACACCATTTCGGCAGTGGGCCGGGCTGCCTGCGCTGGCGCGTTTTCGCCGCATGACGGGACTGTTTGCCTTCTTCTATGCGTGTGTGCACTTTCTCTGCTACGCCTGGCTCGACATGGGGTTCGAGCCGATCGCCATCGCTCGCGACATTCCAAAACGGCCATTCATCTTGGTCGGGACGCTCGCTCTGGTCTTGCTGACACCGCTCGCGGCAACCTCATTCAACCGTGCAATCAAGGCTCTCGGCGCGACGCGATGGCAGTTGCTGCATCGCCTCGTTTACCCGATCGCACTGCTCGGCGTGCTGCACTTCTTCTGGATGCGAGCGGCCAAGAACAACTTCGCGGAAGTGTTCGCCTACGCCGCGATCGTCGCAGTTCTGTTGGGCTGGCGCCTGCGCGCTCGATGGGCAAAGCAAGCGCAGCGCAGCACGCCAGGTTGAGGCGCTAGCGCGGCGTTCCAGCAGATCAGGCCGGTGCGCTTGCGGAGCGCATCAGCAAGACGTCGACACCGTAAAGCTTGGCCAACGCGGTCAGTTTGGGTGGCGGCTCCAGCAGTGTGAACGCCTTGCCCAGAGCCAGTGCCTGGCGTTGACACTCGAGCAGCACCGATAGCGCGGCGGAATCGAACTGCAGCAGGCTCGACGCGTCCACCACCACAGCATCGGCCTGGCCCTCGATGGCCAACGCCAGCATGCGCAGCGTATCGCGCGCTTCACGCGCCGTCAGCGTTGCGGGCAAGAGCAACATCGATCAGCTCTTTCCGCCCTTGGCCGCCTTGTTGCGTTCGGCGAGCTTGGTGATCAGGCCGTCGACCCCGACCGCGCTGATGTCCTGGGCGAAGCTGTTGCGATAGTTTTCCACCAGCCACACGCCGAGCACGTTCACGTCATAGATCCTCCAACCCTCGGACGATTTCTCGAGCCGATAGTCGAGCTGGATCGGATCCCCCTTGCCGCGCACTTCGGTGCGTACCACCACTTCAGTATCGTCGGCGCCAGCGCGCATCGGCCTGAGTTGCACCGTCTGATCCTTGACCTGCGCCAGTGCGCCCGCATAGGTGCGAACCAGCAAGACCTTGAATTCGTCTTGCAGGCTCTTTCGCTGCTCGGGCGTGGCCTGGCGCCAGTGGCGGCCAACGGAAGACGCTGTCATGCGCTGAAAATTCACATGCGGCATCACCTTTTCATCGACCAGAGCAATCAGCTTCTGCACATCGCCCGACTGGATGCTCTTGTCGGCTTTGACTGCCTCGATGACATCGATCGAAACTTCCCTGATGAGCGCGTCCGGGGCCTTCATCGTCTGCGCTTGCGCTGCCACCCAAGGCAACCAGGGCCCCATGGCCAGAGCCGCAAGAAACAGGCGGCGAATCATTGCCTTCATTGTCACTCCTGTCACCTTGTCTTCGAATCGGGTTGCGGCGTCTCGGGCTCGGCGGGTTCGGCGGGCGACGGCTCATCGGGCGGGTCGCCGTCGAACACAAGATTGCGACGCCGCTGCAGGTAAGCGTCGCGCACAAAACTGTACTTGTCCAGGCCAGTCCCATCGAGAAACTTGCTTGCCTCAAGAAGGCCAGCGCGAACATCGACAAGCCTCAACGCCGCCAAACCCCACCTCACGTTCGCGTCGTGGATGGACCAAGACGGCCCGGCTGCAAAGTCCAGCGGCAAGGCAATCGATTCCCGCACACTTGACGGCCCGAACAGCGGCCACACCACATACGGCCCTGGCGCGAATCCCCAATGCCCCAGCGTCTGGCCAAAGTCCTCGAACGATTGTTCGATTCCGGCCTCGCTCGCGATATCGAAAAGCCCACCGAAGCCGAGAACGGTGTTGGTACCGACGCGCACCACGTCGGTAAACGTACGCTCAAGCTTTCCTTGCAAGGCGTTGTTCACAGCGGACCAGGCGTCGGCGAAATTGTTGAAGAAATTTTGAACACCCAGGCGAACAAAGTGTGGCGTGATGTTGTCGTAGGCGGTTGCAACCGGCACCAGCAGGTGGGTGTCGAGTGTGTCGTTGAACGCGAAGACGTTTCGATTCCAGTTTTCCCATGGATCGCGCGGGTTGCCCGGCTCGCCTTGCGCGGTACTCACCGTCGCACAGCCTGAACTGAACGGCAACAACATCGCCAGCAACAAGAACCGGCCGTAGCGCCGGGTCGCGACGTTCACTTCTTCGCCCCGCCCGCCTCACCAGCGCCGGCATCGGCAGCCTTGTTGAAGAGAAACTGACTGATCAGGCTTTCCAGCACGACAGCCGACTGTGTCTGCGTGATCACATCGCCGGCGGCGAGGTTCTTGTCGTCCGCGCCCGGCTCGACGCCGATGTACTGGTCGCCCAGCAAGCCGGCGGTGAGAATGCGCGCGGAAGAGTCTTTCGGAAATTCGACTCTTGAGTCGACCTCCATGTGCACCAGGCCCTGATACGACTTCTTGTCGAGCTCAATCTTGACCACACGGCCCACCGTGACGCCCGCAGTGCGCACGGGCGCTTGTCTTTTCAGGCCACCGATGTTGTCGAAGCGCGCGACCAGCGAATAGGTGCTGCCCGCGTTGAAGGTGCCCAGATTGGCGGCCTTCAGCGCGAGGAACACGAGCCCCACCAGGCCGAGCAGCACGAACACGCCGACCATCGTTTCAATACCCTTCTTGCCCATGCTTGTGATTCCTCTATGGCCTAGTGTGTCGTGAACATCAACGCCGTGAGTATGAAGTCCATGCACAGCACGGCCAGCGAAGCAATCACGACGGTGCGCGTGGTGGCGTGTGCAACGCCCTCGGGAGTGGCCTCGGTTTCATAGCCCTGGTACAGCGCAACAAAGGTGCAGATCACGCCGAATACCATGCTCTTGACGATGCCGTTGCCCACGTCGCGTTGTACATCGACACCACTTTGCATGATGGACCAGAAGTTCCCCGCGTCGACGCCGATCAGCAACACGGCGACGACGTAGGCACCCAGGATGCCGACCGCGGAGAACAGGATCGCCAGGATCGGCATCGAGACGATTCCGCCCAAGAAACGCGGCGCCAGCACGCGGCTCTTCGGGTTGATCGCCATCATCTCCATCGCTGCAATCTGTTCACCGGCCTTCATCAAGCCGATCTCGGCGGTCAATGACGTGCCGGCGCGGCCCGCAAACAGCAGCGCCGTCACCACCGGGCCCAGCTCGCGCACCAGCGAAAGGTTGACGACCAGACCCAACGACTCGGCAGCTCCGTACTTGGCCAAGGCGTAGTACATCTGCAGCGCAAGCACAAAGCCCACCGCCATTCCCGAAGCCAGGATGATGACGAGCGAACGGTTGCCGATCGCATGCACCTGCGCCACCACCAGAAAGGGGCGGCGCATCGCCGCCGGCAGATTGCGCAGCAGGTCGGCAAAGAAGTACGCGTGGTGGCCCAACGCGTACATCACATCCAAGACCACGCGGCCGAGCGAGGCGACCAGGGCTGTCATGCGCCCAGTCCCAGTTCTTCGGCCAGGGGCCGGGCCGGGTAGTGAAAGCGCACCGGTCCATCGGGCTCCCCGCGAATGAATTGCCGCACTTCGGGATCCTCCGACGCATTCAGCTGCGCCGGTTTGCCATGCGCCACGACCCGCCCTTGCGATGACAGCAAGTACGCGTGGTCGCAGATGCTGAAACATTCCTGCACGTCGTGCGAGACGATCAGCGAGGTGGCGCCCGTCGTGTCGTTCAAGGTGCGGATCAGGTTCGCGGCCACCGCCATCGAGATCGGGTCGAGCCCCGCGAACGGCTCGTCGTACATGATCACTTCCGGGTCGAGCGCAATCGCCCGCGCAAGCGCGACGCGGCGCGCCATGCCGCCGGAGATCTCGGAGATGCGCAGCGCCGCCGCACCGCGCAGGCCCACGGCATTGAGTTTCATGAGCACGATGTCGCGAATCATCGTCTCGTCCAGATCGGTGTGTTCGCGCAACGGGAACGCAACGTTTTCAAACACTGTCAAGTCGGTGAACAACGCGCCGAACTGGAACAGCATGCCCAGGCGACGCCGCAGCCGAAACAGTTGCTCGATATCGCGCGCGTCGACCACTTCGCCATCAAAGCGCACCGTGCCCTGAGTCGCCGGATACACGCCACCGATGAGCCGCAACAGCGTCGTCTTGCCACAACCCGAACCGCCCAGGATCGAAGTGACCTTGCCGCGCTCGAAGCGCAGTGAAACGTCGTTGAGGATCGTCCGGCCCTTGTCGTAGCCGAAAGTGACGCGGTCGATTTCGATGAGGGTGTCTGTACTCACTCGCCGTGGAGCCGGGCAAGCCGGCAGCAGTTCGGTGGCATGACGTGCAAAGGCGGCGGAGGATCCCGCAGCCCGATCGAAATCATTGTCGCATGGCGCCTCAGCAGGAGTGTCATTCGTCAAGTCTGGCCCATGCGCCGGCGGGCCTTTCACCGAAATGGAACTCAAACAGGGCCCTTATTGCGTGCGCATCCAGAGCACTGGGCGGTGCCATCGCGCGGCACCCGGTGGCTCTGTCTGGACCTCTCTCGCGCGATGCAGCTGGAGGTGTGCAAACGTGTGTGTCGTGAACAAGTGCCCGGGCATGCATGCGAGCCCAGGCGAAGCCCCGACGGAATGGGTTGAATTGAGTTGGGCAGGAGTTCACGCTTGCCCTGCACCGCGGTGACGAGCGGCGAGTTTGGCGCGCCCAAAGGCATGGCATCAAGCCGCCTGGCTGCGAACAATCGCGGCACCAGCAAGCAAGGGAACATGCCCATGTCACCGACAAGCTCTCATGGTTTCAAACAGCGCGGCTTCACGCTCATCGAAGCCATGACCGCCGTCGCCATCCTGGCCATCCTGGCTTCGATCGCCTTGCCGGGCATGGCGCAATTCCTCGCCGCGCGGCGGGTCGAAGATGCGGCGCGACGCATCGGTGAAGACCTCGCGTTTGCACGCAACGAGGCAGTGAAACGCAACTCACCGGTGCTGATGTGCGCCGGCGCGAGCGGCGCCTGCGAAGACGCGCCCGCCACCACCGACTGGGCGACGGGTTGGCGCGTCTGCTACGACCCCAACGCCGACGGCGCCTGCGAGGCCACCGACGCCAAAGATCCGAACCCGATGCGCACGATCAGCGCCGTGACGAACACGATCACGGTCACCGGGCCGACGAGCCGCCTGAGCTTCAACCCCAACGGCACCATCACATCGACGAACTTCACCCAGTTCACAGTGGCAAGCACCAGCGCCACGACCTCGAACTGGACTGTGCGAATCGCCGCGTCGGGCGCCATTTCGGTCAGGAGGGGCTGACACCATGAACCGTTCTTGCAAGCGCATTCGCTCCAGCCGCGCCGCAGCCCAGGGTGTGGCGATGATCGAAGCCCTGATCGGCATGCTGCTGATCGCGCTCTGGCTGCTGTCCAGCGCCGGGCTGCAGGCCAGTTCGCTGAAGTTCCAGAAGGGTGCGCAGTCGCGCCTGACGGCGATTGCGCTTGCCGTCGAGCTGTCCGAGCGGATGGAGGCAAACGCTGCAGGCGCGCGTCTCGGCGCCTATGAGGTCTCGATCACCGACACCGCCACCACGACCCAGAACAACTGCGAGAGCGTAGCCTGCTCGTCGACCGCGCTTGCCAGCTACGACCTTGCGCAGTGGACCACGCGCCTGACCCAGTCGTTGATCCTGAAGGAGGCGACGGTGGCCACGGTGGACAGCGCCAGCGTCACCACCTACACGATCACGATCGCGTGGGACGAACCGCGCGGCAGGCAGACCTACACCGACACGACCAGCAAGACCGAGCGCATGAGCTTCACGACGACCAAGGTGATCCGCAATGGGTGATGCAATGATTCAGCGCCCCGCGTGCCTGGCCCGTGCACCGCGCCAGGCCGGCTTTTCGCTCATCGAATTGATGGTCGGCATTGCCATCGGCCTGGTCGTCATCGCCGTGATGCTGCAGGGTTTTGCGGCGAGTTCATCGACGACCCGGGTCAATTCGCTCGTGTCCGAGTACCAGACCAACGGACGCTACGCGCTCGATTTCCTCAAGCGCGAGGTGCAGCACGCGGCGCTGCACCCGATGGTGTGGGATTCGGCTCAGGTGAGCGTGAATGCGACGGTGAGCGCCAAGAACTTCGGCTGCGGCGCAGGCGCCAGCACCGACGTGATGAAGGGCATCACCGCCTGGAATGACGCCAATCCCTACTCGGCCAACTGCCTGGCGACGAGCAGCAGCCGCCAATACGCGCGCGGCGACGTGCTGCTGTTGCGCCGCGTGGCGTTGGACGCGGCAACCGCTATTGACGCCAGCGCGCCCTATCTGCGTGTCGGCTATTCGGCGGGCAACGTCTACCTTGGCGGCGAAGCGGCGATCGCCATGCTGGCGCCCTTCTTCGACTATCGGCTGCTCAGCGACCTGTACTTCATCAACGCCTTCACGACCAGCAGCACCGAAGATCCCATGGTACCCGCGCTCTACCGCCTGACGCTGAGCGCCGGTGCGAACCCGTTCCTGGTGCCCGAACTCGTGGCGTCGAACGTCGAACACTTCGCAGTCCAGTTCGGCGTGCTGGACACGACCGGATCGCTGCAGTACCGCAACCCGGACCCCGCGATCGACTGGACGCAGGTCGTCTCGGCGCGCATCTGGTTGTTGCTGCGCGCTTCCTCGCCCGAGAACGGTTTCGCCAGCGGCACCTACACGCTGGGCGACGTGAACTACACACCGGCTGACAACTTCCGCCGTACCGTGCTGAGCAGCACCATCAACCTGCGCAACCGATGAAGCTCCAACACCCCATCGCGGCCTGTGGCGCCGCACGCCGCCAGCGCGGCGCCTCGCTCTACGTCGTGATCGTGATGCTGGCGACGATGGGGCTGATGACGCTCACCGCGTTCTACATGTCCCGCAATCAGTACCGCCTGGTGGGCAACATCCAGTACCAGGAACAAGCCTTCAACCAGACCGAGGCGGTGGTGGCCCAGGGTGAAAACTGGCTCAACACCGACGCCAACGCGACGTCGGTCCTTTTCATCACCTACAACGCGGATGCCCAAGGCGTGTATCCGATGGGACAGATCGCAACGCTCGGGCTCAACCTCAAGACCATGATCTGGTCGAACAGCAATTCGATCGCGTCGGGCGACGGCCGCTACCTTGTGGCCCAGATCGCCAGGGACATGCCGCTGAACGGCTCTACGTTGGTGATAGGGCAAGCCCTCAGCACCTGCAATTCAGTCAATTTGTTTCAGGTCACGGGCCGGTCGAACCCGGTGCACGGCGCAAGCCGGACCATCGAGACCACGTACGGCACGGCCGGCTGCTGAAAGCGCAAAGGGAGTCCACCATGAAAATTCAACAGGTTCTGAAACTCAAGTCGCTGCGCTGGGGTGTCGCCGCCACGGCGGCGGGAGTGGCCGGCGCGTTGAGCTACGCGGCATTCATTGCTGACGAGCAGCCGATCGCTGCCGCAGGTGCGTTGGAATTCAGCACCTTCGACCTGTCCGGCGGCGCCGCGGTCGCCTTCCGGGGCGACTACATCCGCGCCACCTGGGACGGTGACCTGGTCGCGTACAACATGGCGACCACGGGCGCCACAACGGTGAAGTGGAAGGCGCAAACGCGCCTCGCGGCGCAGAGTTGGAGCACGCGCCGAATCGCCACCCACGACGGCAGCAACGGCGTGCCGTTCCGGTGGAACATGCTGACCACGACGCAACAGACCGCACTCGGTGACGCGACGGAAGGCCCGCTGATCCTGGACTACCTGCACGGCGATGCGAGCAATGAACGCACCGCCGCCAACCCGAGCGGCAGCTACCGGGATCGCTACAGCCTGCTCGGGGCCGTGATCCACTCCCGCCCGTACTACGTCAACTATGCCGATGCGGGGGTGGCGCGTGTCTACGTTGGCGCGAACGACGGCATGCTGCACTCGTTCAACGCGGTCACCGGCGACGAAGTCTTCGCCTACGTGCCGTCGATGCTGTTCGGAAAGCTCAAGGACCTGACTACTCCGTCGGCGACCACGTTCAAGTACTACGTCGACGGGATGATGTCGATTCGTGACGTGATCGTGAGCGGCGTCACCAAGACGCTGCTGGTGAGCGGTTTGGGCGGCGGTGGCAAGGGGCTGTTCGCGCTCGACGTCTCAGACCCTTCGCCGTCCGGCGAGTCCGCCGTCGCCGCGATGGCGAAATGGGAGTTGACGGATGCCAGCACCGGCTACGCGAACCTGGGCAACGTCTATGCGGCGCCGCAGATCGTCAAGCTCAACAGCGGCGCCTCGGTGGCGCTGGTGCCGAACGGCCTGAACAGCAGCAGCGGCGTGTCGTCGTTGTTCGTCATCAATGTCAGCACCGGCGCAAAGATCGGCGAGATCCCCGCCGGCACCGGGCCCGACAACGGCCTGGGCGGAATTGCGGCAGTCGACCTGGATCACAACGGCACCGTGGACGCAGTCTATGCCGGCGACCTGAAAGGCACGCTCTGGAAGTTCAACTTGGCCGGCGGCTCGCTGCCGAGTGCCGCCACCGCGCTGTTCACCCCGGCCAGCGGAACCGAGCGCCCGATCACGGCCGCGCCGAGCGTGGTTGCCCACCCACGCGGCGGCGTGCTGGTCAACTTCGGCACCGGCAAGGTGTATGCAAGCTCCGACCTGGTGTCGACCACCACCGAATACGTCTATGGCATCTGGGACGGCGCCGGCGCCACCACCAGCGTGCTCGCATCTCCGACGCTGTCGGAAGTGTCGGTCACGGTCAATAGCCTCACCAACAAGTACCGCGCCGCCAGTGCCAGCAGCGTCAACTACGTCGCCGGAGACAAGGGCTGGCGCGTCAGCCTGACCGGCGGCGAGCGGCTGCTCGGCGGCGACACGCTGACCGACAGCGGCCGCTATATGGTGACGACCACGATCCCGAACGACGGCAGCACGCAAGGCGCCTGGTTGTTGCAATTCGACGCGCTGACCGGCGGTACGCCGAGCACGCCGTTCTTCGACGTGAACAGCGACGGCAAGGTGAGCACAACCGACAACACCGACAAGGTCACGGTGAGCGGCTCGCCGGTCGCGCCTGTGGGCAAGTTTCTCGGCAGCGGCGTGTGGAGCCAGCCGGTGCTGGCGAAATATAGTGCTTCGCTCGACCTGCCGTTCTTCAACGAGAACGACAACACCAGGCTGCCGCCGACGACCACCGTGGTGGTCACGCCACCGGCCGGCGAGCGTGGCGTGTACGGCGGGCACTTTGACTTCGACATCTACTACAACGCCTGCGACGCCCAGTCCTCAAAATACAGTAAGAGTTGCACTAACACGCACGTGCACGAATATGACGACATCTACGACGTGGTGGGCGTCAACATGCTCAAAGCCAGCGAACCCAAATTCAACCTGCTGAACGCGATTGCTTCGACGACCACGTCTTTCAAGGTGCTGGTGTCCAATACGAAGTGGTCCCCTGCAGCCAGTTTGAAAGTCTCCCGTCCGCAGGGTGCCAATGCTACCAACGAACCTGCGGTCAACATCGATACCACGGTTTGGAACCTTCCGCTCTCGCCCGAAGGCTTCCTGGCCAACACGAGCGGTGGCGATGCACTCACTTTCACCCGGGGCAACCTGCCAGTATTCGTCTACTACTTGCCTGTCACCGCCTTCACCAACAAGGATTGGGGAACCGGCGAAGTTCGCGCCGGCCTGATGCCGACCCAGACCAACTGCGTTCACGCAAACACCGGCGGATCGGGCTCTTCGAACTCAGGCTGGATGAACGGTGCGCTGACGATCCAGGTGGTCGCCGCAAATACCGCCAACTCGGCGATTGAGGCGACCTTGCCTAGCGCCGCGGGTGGCTACCGGCTGAAGAAAGATAGCACCTCCCAGGGCAAGCAATTAGCGCAATACACGACGTTCTGGCACCACCCGAACGGCAAGTGCATCGACGATTCGGGTTGGACCAAGGCGCCGCCGGCGGACACGGTGAGCAACGCGACATCGAAGGCGCCGGCCGCCGGTTCGGCCGACCCGACCGGCCTGTTCATGGTGGGTACAAACGGTGAGTTGATCGGTGGCCAGCTCGGCTCGACGACGACCTACCAGAGCTTCAACGGGGTCGAGGTGCTGGTGATACGCACCTTCGACGCCAACGGGGTGACCCAGACCCTCAAGAACAAGGCCACCGGCGCGGTGGTCGACATCACGCTCTTGCCCTGGGGTACGCTGACGGCAAGCGACAAGCAAAGCGCGCAGCGCGCCCGGCTCGGCCGGCTCAGCTGGCGGGAGCTGGTGCGATGAGCCGCGCGATGCGTGCCGGGGGCCGGCAGCGCGGCTTCACGCTCATCGAGTTGATGATCGTGATCGCCATCGTCGCGGTGCTGGCGGGGATTGCGATGCCGAGTTACATGCAGTACCTGGTTCGCAGCAGCCGCGAGTCCGCTCAGGCGGAGCTGGTTGAACTGGCCGGCGTGCAGGACAAGATCTTTCTCAACTCGAACGCGTACAGCGCAAGCGTGACCGGCGCCTATACCGGCTCGTCGACAGGCGGGCTGGGCTGGAGCACCGGCAAGTCGCGCGACACGCGCTACACCTTCACCGCAACCGTGTTGGGCGCGTCGTTCACACTCACTGCAACGCCGGTCGCCGGGACATCCCAGGCCGGCGACGGCAACCTGAGCATCGACTCGCGGGGCACACGCACCTGGGGCAGCAAGAGCTGGTAGCGCCTGCTGTTGCGCGAGCGAGCGAAACACAGCCGGCGCGAGGTACTCGACGGGCGGCCTGCCGCCGCGCGCTCTGGCTCAGCGCGGCAGGTCGCTGCGCCCCAGCAATGCCTGATCCACGGCGCGCGCGGCCTGCCGCCCCTCGCGAATTGCCCAGACCACGAGCGACTGGCCGCGGCGCATGTCGCCGGCGGTGAACACCCGGGGCATGTTGGTGGCGTAGCCGCCGCTTGGATCGGTGTGCGCGCGTGCGTTGCCGCGGGCGTCTTTGTCGACACCGAATACATCGAGCACAGCGGCCACCGGAGCCGTGAAACCCATCGCCAACAGCACCAGATCAGCAGGAATGATTTTTTCGGTGCCGGGCACTTCAAGCATTTTCGAGCCCTGCCATTGCACGTGCACGGTCTTCAGCGCCTTGACGTTGCCGCCCCTGCCTTCGCCCTCGTCGCCGATGAACTCCTTGGTCGCGATCGCAAATTCGCGCGCGCACCCTTCTTCGTGGCTTGACGAAGTGCGCAGCTTGATCGGCCAATAGGGCCAGACGAGAGGCTTGTCCTCGTGCTCGGGCGGCATGGGCAGCAGCTCGAACTGGGTCACGCTCGTCGCGCCATGGCGGTTGCTCGTTCCCACGCAATCGCTGCCGGTGTCGCCGCCGCCGATCACGATCACGTGTTTGCCATCGGCGCGCAGTTGACTCGCAAGCTTGGCGCCGGAATTGACGAGGTTCTGTTGCGGCAGGAACTCCATCGCGAAGTGAACCCCGCCCAGATGCCGCCCCGGAACCGGCAAGTCACGCGACTGTTCAGCGCCGCCGCACAGCAGCACGGCGTCGAACTGCTCCTTCAAATCGGCCGGAGTGATGCTTTGCGTGGCCATGTTCGTGACTTTGCTGGCGGCCGGCAACTCGCCGACCAGGACACCGGTGTGGAACTGCACGCCCTCGGCCTGCATCTGCTCGACGCGCCGATCGATGTGCGATTTGGCCAGCTTGAAATCGGGGATGCCGTAGCGCAGCAGTCCGCCGATGGCGCTGTTCTTTTCGTACACCGTCACGGCGTGGCCGGCGCGCGCGAGTTGTTGTGCCGCGGCCAGGCCGGCCGGTCCCGAACCGACGATGGCAATGCGTTTGCCGGTGGCGTGTTTCGATGGCCGGGGTTGGACCCAACCTTCGTCCCAGGCGCGGTCAATGATCGCGTGTTCAATGCTCTTGATTCCCACCGCGTCGTCATTCACGTTCAAGGTGCACGCGGCTTCGCACGGTGCCGGGCAGATTCGGCCGGTGAACTCCGGGAAATTGTTGGTGGAGTGCAAGACTTCGATCGCGTTGCGCCAGTCGCCTCGATACACGAGGTCGTTGAAGTCGGGAATGATGTTGTTGACCGGGCAGCCGCTGCTGCAAAACGGCGTCCCGCAATCCATGCAGCGCGCGCTCTGGATCCTGGCCTGATCTTCCTTCAGCGTGATGACGAACTCGTCGTAGCTCTTGATGCGCTTTGCGATCGGCTCGTAGCTTTCTTCGAGGCGGCCATATTCCATGAACCCGGTGACTTTTCCCATGCTGTTCTCGTCGGTTCGTCAGCGGTCGCGGCTCACTTGGCAGGCACGGTTGCTTTGTTCTGGTCAACGCTGCGCAGCCTCGCAGAGCTGGCGGCTGGTTGCGGCTTCAATTGTTCCTGGTCGGGCGTGCCGACAGACCTGGCCGCGAGTTCGGCAAGTGCGCGCCGGTATTCAATGGGGAACACCTTGACGAACCTGGCGCGAGATTCGACCCAATGGTCGAGGATGTGCCGGGCTCGCAAGCTGCCGGTCCATTTGTAGTGGCCTTCGATCAGCCCGCGCAGCAATGCTTCGTCGGTGCTCGCTTTGTGCCACAGAGCCCGATCCAGCGAAAGCTCTTGCTCGGCACTGCTCGCCACCGGCCCGAGGACAACCATGCTTGGATTGCAACGCCGCGCGAACTGGCCGTCTTCGTCGTAGACGTAGGCGATGCCGCCGCTCATGCCGGCGGCGAAGTTGCGGCCGGTCTTGCCGAGCACGACGACGGTGCCGCCTGTCATGTATTCGCAGCCGTGGTCGCCGGTGCCCTCCACGACTGCGGTTGCGCCGGACAGGCGCACCGCGAAACGCTCGCCGGCAACGCCACGGAAAAACGCTTCGCCGCTGGTGGCGCCGTACAAGACGGTGTTGCCGACGATGATGTTGGCGGTGGAGTCGCCGCGGAAGTCGATGCTCGGCCGGATCGCGATGCGCCCGCCGCTCAGGCCCTTGCCGGTGTAGTCATTGGCGTCGCCAATCATGTACAGCGTGATGCCCTTGGCGAGGAACGCGCCGAAGCTCTGCCCGCCCGAGCCTTCCATCTGGATGAAGATGGTGTCGTCGGGCAGGCCTTGGGGGTGCAGGCGGATCAGTTCACCGGAGAGCATCGCGCCCACGGTGCGGTTCACGTTGCGCGCGGCCTCGATGAACTGCGCCTTCTCGCCGCGCTCCAGCGCCGGGCGGCATTTTTCGATCAGCTTCACGTCCAGCGCCTTGCTCAGGCCATGGTCCTGCTCTGAAACCTGGCGCCGCGCCACATCGGCGGGAGCGGTGGGCTGGTGGAAGATCCGGCTGAAGTCCAGCCCCTTCGCCTTCCAGTGGGCGATTCCCTTGCGTGTGTCGAGCAGGTCGACGCGGCCGATCAACTCGTCGAACTTTCGAATCCCGAGCTGCGCCATGATGCTGCGCGCTTCTTCGGCGACGAAGAAGAAGAAGTTGACGACATGCTCCGGCCGGCCCTGGAACTTGGCACGCAGCACCGGGTCTTGCGTTGCGACGCCGACCGGACAGGTGTTGAGATGGCACTTGCGCATCATGATGCAGCCCTGTGCGACCAACGGCGCCGTGGCGAAGCCGAACTCATCGGCGCCGAGCAGCGCGCCGATCACAACGTCGCGACCCGTCTTCATCTGGCCGTCGGCCTGGACCCGAATGCGGCCGCGCAAGCGGTTCAGCACCAGTGTCTGCTGGGTTTCGGCCAGGCCCAGTTCCCAGGGCGTTCCGGCGTGCTTGATCGAACTCCAGGGTGAGGCGCCGGTGCCACCGTCGTGGCCGGCGATCACGACATGGTCGGCCTTGGCCTTGGCCACGCCCGCGGCAACCGTGCCCACGCCGACTTCACTCACGAGTTTGACGCTGATGCTGGCGCGCGAATTCGCGTTCTTCAGGTCGTGGATGAGTTGCGCCAGGTCTTCGATCGAGTAGATGTCGTGGTGCGGCGGCGGCGAGATCAGGCCCACGCCCGGCACCGAATAGCGCAACATGCCGATGTAGTCACTGACCTTGCTCCCCGGCAGCTGACCGCCCTCGCCGGGCTTCGCGCCTTGCGCCATCTTGATCTGGATCTGATCGGCGCTGACCAGGTACTCGGTGGTAACGCCGAAGCGCCCCGAGGCCACCTGCTTGATCTTGCTGCGCAACGAGTCGCCTTGCTGCAGCGCGTAGTCAGAAGCGACGACGCCACTGCCCAGCACATCGCTGAGCCGGGTGCCGGCAGTGATCGCAATGCCTTTGAGTTCGTTGCGGTAGCGCGCCGGGTCTTCGCCGCCTTCGCCCGTGTTGCTCTTGCCGCCAATGCGATTCATGGCCACGGCCAGGGTGCTGTGCGCCTCGGTGGAGATCGAGCCGAGCGACATCGCGCCGGTCGCAAAACGCTTCACGATCTCTGCCGCCGGTTCGACTTCGTCGATTGGAATGGCCTTCGCGGGGTCGTTTCGGAACTCGAACAGGCCTCGCAGCGTCATGTGGCGCTGCGACTGGTCGTTCACGATCTGCGCGTATTCCTTGTAGGTGTCGTAGCGGTTCGCGCGTGCGCTGTGCTGCAGCTTGGCAATCGCGTCGGGGGTCCACATGTGCTCTTCGCCGCGCACGCGCCATGCATATTCACCACCGGCTTCCAGCATGGTGCCGAGCACCGGGTCGTCGCCGAATGCGGCGTCGTGCATGCGGATCGCTTCTTCGGCAACTTCGAAGACGCCGATGCCGCCGATCTGGCTTGCCGTGCCGCGAAAGAACTTCTGCACGAACCCGGATTCGAGACCGATCGCCTCGAACAGCTGCGAGCCGCAGTAAGACATGTAGGTCGAGACGCCCATCTTCGACATGACCTTCGACAGGCCCTTGCCGATGGCCTTGACGTAGTTGGCGATCGCCTTGTCGGCGCTCAGCGCGCCCGCAAGTTCGCGCTGCAGGTCGGCAAGGGTCTGCATCGCGAGGTAGGGGTGGACCGCTTCGGCACCGTAGCCCGCGAGCACCGCAAAGTGATGCACTTCGCGCGCCGAGCCGGTTTCGACCACCAGGCCTGCGGTGGTGCGCAGGCCTTCGCGGATCAGGTGCTGGTGAACGGCAGACAGGGCAAGCACCGCGGGAATGGCGACATGGTCGCGCGTCATGCGGCGGTCGCTGACGATCAGGATGTTGTGGCCGCTGCGGATCGCGTCGACGGCTTCCGCGCACAGCGACGCGAGCTTGGCCTCGACGCCTTCGTCGCCCCAGAGCAGGGGGTAGGTGATGTCGAGCTCATAACTCTTGAATTTCGCGGCGGTGTGGCGTTCGATGCCGCGCAGGCGAGCCATGTCTTCGAAATCGAGAATCGGCTGCGGCACCTCCAGGCGCATCGGCGGATTGACGGCATTGATGTCGAGCAGGTTTGGCTTCGGGCCGATGAACGACACGAGCGACATGACGATGGCCTCCCGGATCGGGTCGATCGGCGGGTTCGTCACTTGCGCGAAGAGTTGCTTGAAGTAGTTGTAGAGCGGCTTGTTCTTGTCCGACAGCACCGCCAGCGGCGTGTCGTTGCCCATCGAACCCACAGCCTCCTCGCCGCCCACTGCCATCGGGCTGAGCAGAAACTTGATGTCTTCCTGGGTGTAGCCGAACGCCTGCTGCCGATCGAGCAGCGACTCGCTGAAGTTCGTCGCCTCGGCCAGCGGCGCAACGTCTTCGAGCTTGATGCGCACCGCGTCTGTCCATTGCCGGTAGGGCTTGGCAGAGGCGAACTGGTGTTTCAGTTCCTCGTCGTCGACGATGCGGCCCTGGTCCAGGTCGATCAGGAACATCTTGCCCGGTTGCAGGCGCCACTTCTTGACGATCTTGCTTTCGGGGATGGGCAGCACACCGCATTCGGAGGCCATGACCACCAGGTCGTCGTCGGTCACGATGTAGCGCGCCGGGCGCAGGCCGTTGCGGTCGAGCGTGGCGCCGATCTGGCGGCCGTCGGTGAACACCATCGAGGCCGGCCCGTCCCAGGGCTCGAGCATCGCCGCGTGGTACTCGTAGAACGCGCGGCGGCGTTCGTCCATCATCGTGTGTTGTTCCCATGCCTCGGGAATCATCATCATCATCGCCTGGGCCATCGGGTAGCCGCTCATCGTCAGCAACTCCAGCGCGTTGTCGAAGGTGGCGGTATCGCTCTGGCCTTCGAAGCTGATGGGGTAGAGCTTCTTCAGGTCTTCGCCGAGCACGGGCGACTTCATCACGCCCTCGCGCGCGCGCATCCAGTTGAAGTTTCCCTTCACGGTATTGATTTCGCCGTTGTGCGCGACCATGCGGTAGGGGTGGGCCAGCGGCCACTCCGGAAAGGTATTCGTCGAGAAGCGCTGGTGCACCATGGCCAGCGCCGAGACGACACGTGGATCGGCCAGGTCTTTGAAGTACTTGCCGACCTGGTCCGCGAGCAACAGGCCCTTGTAGATGATCGTGCGGCAGCTCATGCTGGGCACGTAGTACTCACGGCTGTGGGTCAGCTTCAGGGCCTGAATCGAACTCGACGCGGTCTTGCGGATGACGTAGAGCTTGCGCTCCAGCGCGTCGGGAACGATGACATCCGGCCCGCGGCCGATGAAGATCTGGCGCATCACCGGTTCTTTGGTGCGCACCGTTGGCGACATCGGCAGATCGGAATCCACGGGAACGTCGCGCCAGCCGAGCAGCACCTGCCCCTCTGCCTTCACGGCGCGTTCGAGTTCCTGGACGCAGGCCAGGCGCGACGCGTGCTCCTTGGGCAGGAAGATCATGCCGACGCCGTACTCGCCGGGGGCAGGAAGGTGCACGCCCTGAGCCGACATCTCGGCGCGGAAATATTCGTCGGGGATCTGGATCAGGATGCCGGCGCCGTCGCCCATCAGCTTGTCGGCCCCGACCGCGCCACGGTGGTCGAGGTTCTCCAGGATCTTCAGGCCCTGCACGACGATCGCGTGTGCCCGCTGACCCTTGATGTGCGCCACGAATCCGACTCCGCAAGCGTCGTGTTCATGCGCCGGGTGATAGAGCCCCGCCTCACTGGCGGCCATTACTTCCTCGGGCGTGGCGGCGACCTCGACTTTGGCCTGCGACATGGGGATCTCCGTTGAACAGGGAATGTTGCGTCGGCAGAATACTGCGCCGCAGCAATTCGTTCAAGTGGAATATAGCCTGGTATGTCCCCGATTTCCGCTGCGCCGGCAGGCACCCAAAACATTCAGGGACATATCAAAGCGGGGGGGGGTTCGCTCCTCACTCACTCCTTGCCGCCGGTCTGCCGGGTGGCAGCGGCTGAAGGCGGCGCTTCGCGCGACGACTCATGGCCTCGATAAAGCCAGCCTGCCCGAGCGCCCAGCCTTGCAACGCGGCACGCTCGATCGCCTGCCTTCGTTCCTGCGCCAATGGCACCTCAAGGAGCCGCCGGTAATGAGCTTCACGCTCGAACGGCGTGTTGCCCAAGTTCCAATAGCCACGGTGCTCGGTCAGGCCCGCCGCACTTCCGTGGCCGGCGTGGTGGACCGCGCTCGACCAGAGCCACTGTCCAACCTGGTCCGCCATACCCATGTGCAGCGCCGCGGTTTCGACGAACAGCAGGCTCTCGATGAAGTGTTGATCGGCGTCGATCACGGTGGCATGGAAGCGCCCGTCCCACAACGGGCCGCGTCGCGCATGGCGTCGGTTGTACGCGGGAACGAAACGCCTGCCCGCGGCCTGCAGCATCGTTCCCAGCGCCGAGTCGCTCGGGGGCGTGGCGAGCAGCCGAACCTGCGTCGGCGTCAAAGCAAATGCGTGGACAGCGATGCCGCAATCAAGCCAAGCCTGGCGCAGACAGGCGAGGTAAGCATCGCGATCGGCTTCGGCGCCCAGGACCGGCGCATCGGCCAGAGACTTCTGGATCACCAGGTGCGGTTCACCGGCGATGCAAAGGCGTGACAGACGGGCCATTGAGAGTGTGTGCGTCAGGCCGCCGAATTCGCCTCGATCACTTCGGCAACGATCTGGTCCGGCACCGCGCGCACGCCGGCACGCCCCAGACCTTCGAGAACGACGAAGCGCATCGCGCCGCCTTCGGCCTTCTTGTCCATGCGCATCAATTCGAGATAGCGATCGGCCCCCAATGAAGGTCCTCGCACCGGCAGTCCGGCCCCGGCAATGATGCGCTTCAAGCGCAACGAATCGGCCGACTCGATGAGGCCCAGGCGCACCGACAGGTCGGCCGCCATGACCATGCCGCAGCCCACAGCCTCGCCGTGCAGCCAATGGCCATGGCCGAGCCCGGTTTCGATGGCATGGCCAAAGGTATGGCCGAAATTGAGAATGGCGCGCGGGCCCTGCTCGCGCTCGTCGCCGCCGACGACAGACGCTTTGATTTCGCAGGAGCGCTGAATCGCTGTCTGCAGTGCCGTGGCGTCGAGCGCCAGCAGGGCGCCGAGATGAGCTTCCAACCAGTCCAGAAGGCCGGCATCGGCAATCGGCGCGTACTTGATGACTTCGGCAAGTCCCGCGGCGACTTCGCGTTTCGGCAGCGAGCACAGGGTATCGATGTCAGCCACCACCTTCAGGGGTTGGTGGAACGCGCCGATCATGTTCTTGCCCAGGGCATGATTGATCGCGGTCTTGCCGCCCACGGCGGAATCGACCTGCGCCAGCAACGTGGTGGGTACCTGCACGTAGGCAATGCCGCGCATGTAGCAGGCCGCGGCAAAGCCGGCAACGTCGCCGACGACACCACCGCCCAGCGCAAACAACAAGGCCTTGCGGTCACATCCCGAGCCCAGCAGGGCATCGAAGATCGAATTCACCGTGCCCCAATCCTTGTGCGCTTCGCCTGCGGGCAACTCGATCACCATCAGCTTCGGGTACCGGGTCGAAAGCGCTGCCTTCAATCGACCGGCATAGAGCGGCGCGACGTTGCCATCGGTCACGATCGCTGCCGTCGTCGCCTGCGGCAAGTCGGCCCAGGTCGAAGGTGCATCGATCAGGCCGGAGCCGATCAGGATGTCATAGCTGCGCGAGCCAAGGTTGATGGGAACGCGCGCTACGAGCCGAGCCGAAGAAGTCATGACTGAAGTTTAGGCGCATGGACCTTTCCAACCTGAATCTTGCCTTCCTGACCCTTGCCGCATCAACATGTGCTCGAAGAGACTCTACGCGCCTTTGGTTCTTTTCGGCGCGGTCTCAGTGGCGGCGCTGGAGATGCTCTTTCTGCTGGCTTCGACGATCCCCGCCAACTCGAGTTGCATCATGACCACGTTGACCAGCGTGTGCACCGAGGGGCGCCCGGTCTCGATGACGAAATGCGCGGTCGCCCGATACAGCGGGTCGCGCACGGCGAACAGGTCGCGCAATTTGCGCAAGGGGTCTGCCACTTGCAGCAGCGGCCGGTGCGTGTCATGGCGCAGCCGCCGAAACAGCTCTTCCGGCGTCGAGCGCAGGTAGACCACGGTCGTTCGCTCGTGCAGGCTGCGGCGGTTTGCTTCACGAAGCACGACCCCGCCGCCGGTGGCCAATACCGTATCCGGCTGACCGACGAGGCCGACCAACACTTCCTGCTCGATGTCCCGAAAACGGGCTTCACCCTCGCGCTCGAAGAACAGGCGGATCGGGCAGCCGATGCGCCGTTCGATCTCGACATCAGCGTCGAAGAATGGAAGGTTCAGGTTGCGCGCGAGGTGGCGGCCGACGGTGGACTTGCCGCCGCCGGGCATGCCGACCAGGCTGATGGTGGCCAAGTCGAATCAACCTCAGGGAAAGAAGATATTCGTTATCTTCTTGGGGGTGGTCACAACCAGTTTGAACCTGACAGCTGCCGGCGTAGCACAGTTCGAGAACGTGACGGAATGGTCGGTTCCACCCGGTCTGGCAGTGTTCGGGACCTTGTCGCCATCGAGTCCAAATGCTTCAAAAGTGGCGTCAGCCGATGCGGGCGCGCCAGGCCCTCCGCCCAACACCGAAGTTACCGCAAGGGTCGCACCTTCGGGCAGGGGATTGCCGTTGAGATCCTGCAGCGTAAACGCCATCGAACAGCGATTGGGGCCTGACGTTGCCATACTCGTCGCGTTCGCCACGAAAGCATCGGACTCAGAAAAAACAATCACCGCCTGAGCACGAACCAGCGCTGTTCCCCACCCACCATCGCAGGTCGCAGGAACTGAAATGGATCCCGCAGGGCAGGCTGCCGTACCCGCCGCTGTACCGACGGTGACGTCGATGCCCGGATCGAAGACTCCGTTCTCGTTCTTGTCCAGAAAGGGCTGGCCCAGATCCTCGAAAACTTCAAGTGCGTCGTAGATGTTGTTCGTAGGCGTTCCGGCGTCGGTAAAGTTTTCCTCTCCCTGGGCCCAGGCGAGCACGGTGAGCCGACCATCGGCGGGGCGAGGTGATTGGCTGGACAGGGTGACCGAGCACGCGGACGTGTTGTTCGATGCAGCCCCTAGCGTGCTGCACGAGCCCACCACCTGTCCACCTTCAGTCACGAAGTTCACTGTTGTTCCGTCAGGAACCGGGTTTCCCAGGCGGTCGGCAATGCGAAGCGTGATGGTCGTCTCGATCCCGTCATGCGACCACGCTTCGATGTTGAACTTCGACACACTCAGCGAGAACGCGCGCTGAACCGGCAAACCCGAAGCAATCGCCAGACTGTTTGAAACGTTGCTGATGGCGGTATTGCTGTCAAGCGTCGCCTTGACTTGAACCGGCCCGGGCTGCGGCCCCGCATTGACGGCGACATCGACGGTGCCATCGGCATTCGTCGGCTGATTCAGCGCCGTGGTGCCAGCAGCGGAGCCCAAGTACGCTCCTGCGGGTCTCAGGGTCATGTTCAACGTGATGTTCGCACCCTGAACCGGATTGTTGTTGCTGTCGACAAGTTTGAACTTCAACAATGCCTGGCTTACACCTGGCGATCCGCTCAAGTAGATGCGGCTCGGCGTGGCCGAGACAAATACGATGTTCGCCGCAATCGGCCCTTGCGTGCTGACCGTGGTCGTCACCGTCGAAGTGCCCGCATTCGCAGTCAAGGTCTGGGTTCCGGAGCACGCCGCCGTACCGGCCTGGTTACGGTACGCGCTACGCGCTATTCCCACCGAGTCAGTGAGCGCAGTCGGCGGATCGAAAGTCCCGCATGAGGTTGAAAAAACGACCGGAAACTGCACCGCCGGAGTCGTGCCCCCAAGCGTCGCGGCCACGGACACCTGAATCGTTTGATAGGCCGGAACAGAGTTCGCGGACGACGTGAGGGTCGACAACGAAGCCGTCGCAGCACCAAGCCCGACTGCGATGCTCGCCTGCACCGAAGTACCGGCAACGCTGCTCGCGGCGTTGATCAGTGTTGCACCAGAGGCAAATGGATCCGTTGGCCGCACCTGCACTCGACCGATTCCTGATGCGTCCGTGATCACCTGGCCAGTCGCAGGGGTCAATGTCAGCCCGGTGCTCGCAACCGCGACAAGGACGTTCGGGACAGGTTGGCCAGCAGCGTCCAAGACCCGCGCTACAGCGACAGCATTTTGGGTGCCGGTCAATGCTGGCGCCGGCAGCGGAACTCCGGTAATGTCCTCAAGCGTTAGAACCAGGCTTGGCGCGGCGGTGGTCCCACCACCGCCCGAGCTGCCCCCACCCGTCGGGGCCGCCGCTTTGAAATAGGGCCCCGTGCCACTACCACCACCGCAAGCCACAACAATCGAACCGGCCAAGAACAGCAAGGCCGCAACTTTCAACGTCTTCATAACACCCACTCCCTGAGTATCAATCGTCTGATTTCGAGCAAGTGCTCAACGCGCGCCGGACTTTTCGGCGATGACCTTCGGCGTCAGGAAAATCAGTAACTCGGTCTTGCTGGTGGACTTCGTGCGAGTCCTGAATAAGTAGCCAAGCAATGGGAAATCGCCAAGGAACGGTACCTTGGTCACGTCTTCGCGTTCTCGTTGTTCGAAGATGCCGCCGATCACCACCGTGCCGCCATTCTCGACAAGCACTTGGGTCTTGACGTGCTTGGTATCGATCGCGAAGCCCGACGCAGTAACCCGGCCGACGCTGTCCTTCGTGACGTCGACATCGAGGATGACATTGCCTTCAGGGGTAATCTGCGGCGTTACTTCGAGTTTCAGGTTGGCCTTTCGAAATTGCAGCGCTGTAGCACCACTCGACGTCGCCGTCTGGTAGGGCAACTCTTCACCCTGTTCGATCAATGCCTTCACCTGGTCCGCGGTGATGACGCGTGGGCTCGATACGATCTTCCCTTTGCCGTCGGCTTCCAATGCCGAGATTTCAAGGTTGATAAAGCGGTTGGCAGCGGAGGTGAAAAGCGACAGCGCAAAAGTAGCAGGGTTGAAGTTGTTGATCCCGGTGGCCGGCAAGGTGACAAACTGGGTGTCGGTGAACGACGCTGTCGCTCCCGGCTGCAGCGTTTGGGCACCCACGGCGTTTATATTGCCGGTGCCGGTGACGCGCACGCCGGTCGGAAAGCCGTAGCCCGGCGGGCCCTGGCCATTGACGCCGGTGTAGTCAGCGGCCCCAAGCTTGACACCCAGTGATTGGCCCCAGGAATCGGAGGCCTCGATGATGCGGGCCTCGATCAACACCTGGCGAACCGAAACATCGATCTTGGCAATCAAGGCCTGAACTTCTTCCAGCTTCGCCTGAACATCAGTGACGAACAATTGGTTGGTGCGGGGCTCGGACAGCACGCTTCCCCGATTCGACAACAGGCGAGGTGAACCGACGCCCGCGCCGCCACCGGTCAAGGCTTTGGCGACTTCATCGGCCTTGATGTAGTTCAGCTGGAACGACTGCGTGCGCACCGGCTCAAGCGCCGTGTTTTGGGCGCGCGCTTCGAGGTCGAGCTTTTCCTTGGCCGCCAGCTCGTCCTTCGGTGCGATCAGAATCACATTGCCGGACCTGCGCTGGCCCAGCGCTTTCGCCTGAAGGATGATGTCCAGTGCGTGATCCCACGGCACGTCCTTCAAGCGCAGCGTCACATTGCCGACGACGGTATCGCTCACCACGATGTTGAAATTGGTGAAATCGGCGATCACCTGCAGCAGCGCGCGGACTTCGATGTTCTGGAAGTTCAGCGAAAGCTTTTCGCCGACGTAGACAGTCCCCTGCGCGGGCTTGTTCGCTTCGACCTTGCGGCTGCGAACCTCCAGCACGAACTGGTTGTCGCTCTGGTAGGCGCTGTGCTCCCAGAGCCCCTTGGGCTCCACCACCATGCGCACGCGATCCCCACTCTGAGAGCTGGTGACGAACTGGACCGGCGTGCCGAAGTCGGACACGTCGAGCCGCCGCTTCATGGCCTCGGGCAGCGTGGATCTGAGGAACTCGACAACCAGCGTCTGCCCCTGCTGCCGGATATCGACGCCGACCTGAGTGCTCGGAAGTTCGACGACAACGCGGCCCGCGCCGTCGGCGCCGCGTCTGAAATCGATCTCCTTCAGCGTCTGCGCACTCGTATTCAGCGGTTCTGCGAATCGCGTTGGAGCATCCGGCCCGGCAGCGGCGGCGGCGGCCGGCGCGGGCGCCGCGTCGAGCACGAGCAACAGCGCTTTGCCTTCAAGCTGGGCTTTGTAGTTCGAAGCCTTGCGCAGATTGAGGACCAGACGCGTTCTTGCACCGGCCTGCGCCACGTTCACGGAGCGCAGGTTGCCTTGATTGATTTCGACGCTGGATCGACCCAGCGCATTGCTCACGCCCGGAAGGTCGATCGCGATGCGTGGCGGCACCTGAATCGTGAACCCGGCAGGGACGGCGGCAAGCGGCTCGGAGAATTCGATCCGAACCACTTCGGTCCCCGCCTGTTGCGTGGTGTTGATGGACTGAATCGCGTTCTGCGCCGCCACGGGCAGGCCGACAAGCAGGGCCAGCGCCAATGCGCATGGCCGCCACCTGACAAGCATCGAAGCCATTCCTTTGCCGGTCACCGCGTCTTCTCCTGAAGCTGCAGGGCGCTGATTCGCTCAACCCACTCCCCCGAAGCGTCCTGAACGATCTCTCGCAACGACACGTCGGTTTCGGAGATCTTGGTGATCTTCCCGTAGTTCTGACCCAGATAGTCGCCTTGTTTGACTTGGTACAGCAAGTTGTCGACCTTGAGCAACGCGTATTGCCGGCCGGTGCGCACGACACTGCCGACCATTGTCATGCTATCCAGGGGGTAGGCCTCAAGCGGCTCTCGGCGTCGATTGATTTCCGACGCAAGAAGGGAGTTCGGCTGCAGCGAGTCGAGCTTCAGCGCGACGCTCAGTTTTTGTGTGCTGAACGGCTCAACACTCGTCAACGCAAGATAGGCCTGAGGATTAAACCTCTTCGGCGAAGAAAGCGGGGCAACGTTGGGTTTGACTTCGCGCCGTTGTTGGTCGAGCCATTGCGTGAGCTCCGGCTGCTCGCCGCTGCAGCCCACAACGACCAGCACTGCACCACAGAGCAACGCCCCCTGCCTCGCGCCGATCAAGGTGGGTCTCATTTTTTCGCCCCGGCCTTGTTGCGCGCCGCCGTCGCGCGCTTGACCTCTTCGATCTCGGTGGTATCGAGGTAGCGGTAGGTCCGCGCCGTCGCCTCCATCGCCAATGTGCCTGAAGCCAACGCGGCTGCGTCGCGCAGGCCGACGATGCTCAGGTTGTGCAGCGTCACGATGCGCGACAGGTTCGCGATATCGGCGACGAACGCCCCCAGATCGTGGTACCTGCCGGAGACTCGGATCGCGATCGGCAACTCGGCGTAGTAGTCCTTCACGACCACTTGCCCCGGCCGAAACAGCTCGAACTGCAGACCTCGCCCAAGCCCGGCCTGGTTGATGTCGGACAGCAAAGCGTCCATCTCGGCCTTGCCGGGCAACTGCTTTTCGAGTTGCGTCACATACTCTTCGACCTGGAGTTTTTGCTTGCGCAGCTCGTTCAGATTGACCGCCTGGGCGAGCTTGGAGCGGTAGTCGGCTTTGAGCACCGGCTCCTTGTTGCGCTCGGCTTCGAGCTCGGTTTGAGCCCCGGACAACAAGAACCACCAGCCCGCCCCAAGCATCGCAGCCGCGGCCAGAACCCAGGCCGCGACCTTGGGCAGCAAGGGCCATTGCCCGGGCTCACGGGGGTTGAGGCCTTGGAATTGCGAAATTGCGTTCTGGAGAACGGCGCGCAAGTCGACCTTGTTCGCCTTCGCTTCGGCCGCCTTCGCTTCGGTCCCCTTCGCTTCGGTCGCCTTCGCTTCGGTCGCCATCGCCGGTCAAGCCTTCTTTTGTGCCGGGGCACTTGCCGCCGAAGCCGGCGCAGCAGCCGCGGCGGCCTTGTCTTGTGGCTGACTCACGTTCAACCGCATCGTGAAGTCGAACATCCGTTTCTGGTCTCGGTTGGCAGCCTGCAAGCTGACTGCCTTGCTTTCAACCAATTCCGGCCGAACCAGCCACTCAGAAGTGTTTGCGGTGTTGCGCAGGAACTCGGAGATCCGTTCCTGTGTTTGGGCAATGCCGTTCACGTTGAGAATGCGCCCGTCCTGTTTGACCGTCATGAGGTAGATCCCTTCGGGGGTCTGCGTCGCGAGTTCATTCAGCAGGTGCACTGGCAAGTTGCGGTCGGACTGGAGGTCCTCGACGGCCCTTTGGCGCGCGATCAAGGACTCGATCTCCCCTTTCAGCGTCACGATGTCCTTGATCTGGATCTCGAGCTTCTTGATTTCGGTGGTCAAGAACTTGTTGCGGTCCTGCTGCGCCGCCGTCAGCTGCGCCAACGCGCCATACGCCAGGCCCACCCCAACCAGGCCGGTGACGGCAGAAGCGCCAAGCCCGACAAAGAAGGCAATTCTCCGGCGTTTGCGCTTCTCTTCGCGGTGTGGCAGCAGGTTGATCAGAATCACTGCAGGAACCTCCGCATCGCGAGTCCGCACGCCGTGAGATAGGACGGCGCCTCACGCCGCAATTTGCTCTCGCGAACCGCAGAGCCGAGTCTCATGTTCTCGAAGGGATTGACGACCATCGACGCAAACCCCGTCAATTCCGTGACCCGCTCCTTCAGGCCCGGCAGCGAGGCCGTGCCGCCGGCCAGCATCACATAGTGAACCTTGTGGTTCGGTGTGCTGGTAAAGAAGTATTGCAGCGCGCGGCCGATTTCTTGCGACAGGTTGTCGACGAATGGCGCAAGCAAGGTGGTTTCGTAGTCCTCGGGCAGATCGCCGGCAAGCTTCTTCTGCTCGGCCTCTTCGTAGGAGAACCCGTACTGGCGCGAAATCAACTGCGTGAGTTGCGAACCGCCGAAAGCCTGGTCGCGGTCGTAGAGCATTTCGTCGTCGCGAAGCACCTTCAGGCTCGCGGTGTCGGCGCCGATCTCGAACAGCGCCACCAGCGCGTCTTTGCCTTCATTGGGCAGGCCGGCCACCACGCGCCCCATCGCCATGCGCGACGCATGCGATTCGATGTCCAACACAACCGGCTGCAAGCCAGCGGCCTGGGCCAGGCCTTGGCGGTCCTGCACCCGGTCCTTGCGCGACGCGGCAATCAGCACTTCAACGTCACCCGCCGACGTCGGGCTCGGGCCCAGCACACAAAAATCGAGACAGACTTCATCGAGCGAAAACGGAATGTATTGATTGGCCTCGGCCTCGACCTGAATCTCAAGCGCTTCTTCGCTCAGTCCTGCGGGGAGAACGATCTTCTTCGTGATGACCGCCGACTGCGGCATGGCCAGCACCACCTGGCGCGTCGTTGTCCCGCTTCTGGCGACGACACGCTTCACGACGTTGGCCACTTCGTCGAACTTCTCAATCTGGCCTTCGGCAATCCAGCCCTTGGCGAAGCTCTCGGCGCCAAAACGCTCGAGGACATACTCGCCCGAACCCGACTGGCCCAACTCGACCAACTTGACGCTCGACGAGCTGATATCCAAGCCGATCATTGGCGGAAACTTGCGGCCCAACAACGCGTCAACAAAGCTCACGGTGCCCCTCTAACTCGCCACTTAAACAGGTGTCGACTGTGAAATATGTCACTTCAATGCTAGCAGTAAAACTTTTGAACAACAAAGCAGATTTCGGCCTGGCCGGGTCCGTGCCCTCGCAAAACCTCGCACGCGCGATGGCGCGCTGGCGCGGCAGCGTGCCAGCCCTGGCAATTCAGATATCGGCAAGAAGTTCGAGGACTTGAAACCCAGCGCTGGAAGTTTGGCGCGAGCCGCAACGCATCCCGAGGTCACCGCCGAATCCGACGCAGCCGTCCTGGGGCTTGAGCGCCATTCAAGGCTGCGGTCTTCCTATAATGCGCCACCCATCCTGGAGCCTCATGCACGATACTGATCGGGTGGAGCGACAACCCACCGAGCCCACCGCGCCCACCGAGCCCACCAGGCTCCAACGACAATTGGCATCGCTGCCGCCATGGGCCCGCTGGACGGCAAGAATCGTTGCCCTCAGTCTTGCGCTGGGCGCGGCGGCTGCCACCGCGGTCGCACTCCTGATCGGGATCGCGTTGTGCGTGGCCCACCCAAACCTTCCCGAGGTCAGCGGGCTCACTGAATATCGGCCGAAGCTGCCGATGCGCATCTTCGCCGCCGACGGCGTGTTGCTCGCAGAGTTCGGTGAAGAGCGTCGCAGTTTCATGCCGATCGGGCAGATTCCGCAAGTGATGAAAGACGCCGTCCTCGCGATCGAGGACGCGCGGTTCTTTCAGCACAGCGGCGTCGACTACAAGGGCCTGCTGCGCGCCGGGATGGTCAATTTCGGCGAGTCACGCAGCCAGGGCGCTTCCACCATCACGATGCAGCTGGCGCGCAATTTCTACCTGTCGACCGAGAAGACCTTCACGCGCAAGATCTACGAGATCTTGCTGGCGATGAAGATCGAGAGCCTGCTCAGCAAGGAGCAGATTCTCGAGGTCTACATGAATCAGATCTACCTCGGGCAACGCGCCTACGGGTTTGCCTCGGCGAGCGAAATCTACTTCGGCAAACCGCTGTCGGAGATCGGCATCGCCGAGGCGGCCATGCTCGCCGGCCTGCCCAAGGCACCCTCGGCGTACAACCCGATCAGCAACCCCAAACGCGCCAAGGAGCGGCAGCAGCACATCATCGACAGGATGGAGGTCAACGGCTACATCGACGAGGTGCAGCAAGAGGCTGCCAAAGCCCAGGTTCTGAGATATCGCCGCCCGTCGGAACTGCCGGCCCATGCCGAGCATGTGACCGAGGTCGCGCGCCAATTGATCTTCGAACAGTACGGCGACGAAGCCTACAGCCGCGGCCTGAATGTCTACCTCACCTTGAATTCCGCCGACCAGAACGTCGCCTACCGTGCGTTGCGCAAGGGCCTCATGGACTACGAACGGCGCCAGGTGTACCGCGGACCGCAGGCCTACACCGACCTGCCCGCCGACCCCCACGAAATCGATGCCCGGGTTGCCGAAGTGCTGCTGGATCACCCGGACAACGACGAATTGAAGGCCGCGGTCGTGCTCGAAGCAAGCCCCAGGAAAGTGCTGGCGATGCTGCAAAGCGGCGAGACGGTGTCGATCACCGGCGACGGCCTCAAGCCCGCGGCATCGGGGCTGGCTGACAAGTCCGCTGCCAAGATCAGGGTGCGGCGTGGCGCCGTGATTCGGATCACGCAGGCCGCCAAAGGCGACTGGACGATCACCCAATTGCCCGAAGTCGAGGGCGCGTTCATCGCGCTCGATCCACGCACCGGCGCCGTGCGCGCGATGATTGGCGGTTTCGCTTTCGCGAAGAGCAAGTTCAATCACGTGACCCAGGCCTGGCGCCAACCGGGGTCGAGTTTCAAGCCCTTCATCTACTCCGCCGCGCTTGAGCAAGGCTTCACGCCGGCAACCGTGATCAACGACGGGCCGCTGTTCTTCGACGCCGACGCGACCGGCAGTCAACCCTGGGAGCCGAAGAACTACGATGGTGGTTTCGAAGGACCGATGTCGCTGCGCCGCGGCCTGGCCAAGTCGAAGAACATGATTTCGATTCGCATCCTGCAGGCCATCGGGCCCGCTTACGCGCGCAACTGGCTGACGCGTTTCGGCTTCGACCTGGAACGGCACCCTGCGTATCTGACGATGGCGCTTGGCGCAGGCTCGGTCACCCCGATGCAGATGGCGAGTGCGTATGCGGTTTTTGCCAACGGCGGATACCGGGTCCACCCGACACTCATCGCCAGGATCACCGACACCAAAGGGCGGGTCCTGAGCGAGGCCGTGCCCAGCGTGCTGGACGAGTCGTCTCGGACTCTGAGTGCGCGCAACGTGTTCGTCATGAGCAGCCTGCTGCAGGAGGTGACGCGCTCGGGAACCGCGGCCGACGCCCAAGCCAAACTCAAGCGCCGTGACGTTTATGGCAAGACGGGCACGACGAACGACTCGCAAGACGCCTGGTTCGCGGGCTGGCAGCGCTCGGTCCTGGCCGTGGTCTGGATCGGCTACGACGCACCGCGCAAGCTGGGTGCGCGCGAGACCGGCGGCGGCTTGGCGCTGCCGGTGTGGATCGACTACATGACGCACGCGCTGCAAGGCGTTGCCGTCGAAGAACCCGAGGCGCCGCCGGGTGTCGTGAACGTTGACAACGAGTGGTTCTTCACCGAATTCGCGCAGGGTCAAGGCGTGAGCAGCCTGGGCCTCGAGGAGAACGCGGTGCCCGCCCCTCAGGAAGAAGAGCGCAAGGGAATCCTGGATCTGTTCCGGCGTTGAATTGGCGCTCGCCGCAGGTCACCCGAACTCATTGCGCTGAGGCGGAGTTGGCGGCGCGGTTTCAACGCTGTCTTACTGCGGCGCGACGAAACGAAGCTCCACCCCGGCCTGTTCGCTGGCGCATGCAGACAGCGCCTCGAAAAACTCGCGCCCGTCCTTGGTGTCGCGCCACGCGCCCGCCCGGTACTTGAAGTGATGCCCGCCCGAGCGCGCCGCGAGCCAAATCTCGTGCAGCGGCGGCTGGGTATTGATGACGATCTTGCTCGAGTCGGGGAAACCCATCTCCAGCATGCCTCCGGTTCTGGCGCTGTCGATGTCGATCACATCGGATTGCAGCCAAGCGTCGAGCGCCGCTTCAACCGAACTCAGCAGCTTCAAACTCAGGCTGTGGTACGACGCGTCTGTCAGTTTCGCAGGGTCGGCTGAATCAGTCATCGACGCTAGAATCATTTTGATGAAGTGTGACCGAACCAGATTATCCGCGTCATCCAGGGCGTGGCTGCGTGTCGGCTGCAAGGCCCTGTTGTGCACACAGTTCTGCGCCATTTTGCTCGGCGTCGCTGGCTGCGGGCAAAAGGGCCCGCTGAGCTTGCCGAAGGCGCAAAGCGCAGCTCCGGCAGCCTCGTCACCGGCGACGAATCAATGAAGCTGCCGGGCGCACCGCACATCGTTTACCGCGGGGTCGAACTCTGTGTCGAGCAATGTTCGCTGAGCAGCCTCGCGCAGCGATTCGGCACTCCCCTGTTCGTGTATTCACTCGCGGCGATCGAGCAGGCACATCAAGCGTATCAAGTCGCGCTGCGCGGGCGCGAGCACCTCATCTGCTATGCGATGAAGGCGAATTCCAACCTCGCCTTGTTGCAGCAATTCGTGCGCCTGGGCTGTGGCTTTGACATCGTCTCCGTGGGTGAACTCGAACGTGTGCTGGCCGCGGGCGGCTCGCCCTCGACGGTGTTGTTTTCAGGTGTCGGCAAGACGCGCGCCGAAATGCGGCGCGCGCTCGAGGCGGGCGTGTTGTGCTTCAACGTCGAGAGTGACGCCGAGCTCGAGGTGCTTTCCGAAGTGGCGCAGCAGACTACGGCCACCGCCCGCGTCAGTTTGCGCATCAACCCCGATGTCGACCCGAAGACGCATCCCTACATCTCCACGGGCCTGAAGTCGAACAAGTTCGGCATCGCCCATGAGCATGCGTTCGCCTCGTACCAACGCGCCGCCGCGCTGCCGGGGATCGAGGTCATCGGCATCGATTGCCACATCGGTTCGCAGATCACGCAGATCGGGCCCTATCTCGATGCCGTCGACCGCCTGCTCGATCTCGTCGAACGCGTCGAATCGCAGGGCATCACGATCCACCATCTCGACCTCGGCGGCGGCCTGGGAATCACCTACCGGGACGAGACGCCCCCTTCGGCGACC
>JAEMQF010000357.1 GCA_022758925.1 Burkholderiales bacterium
AATTCGCGTGCGCAGCGGCCGCAAATCCATGCATAGAGCTTGAGCGCTCGCGCTCGATATTGCTGCTCGCGCAGCTCCCGGTTGCGCCGCGCCTCGGCGACGACCCGGTCCAGCCTGTCGTGATCCGGTTCGCTCATCTGGACCCGCCCGAAATTGCCGCTTCCGCGACCATTGTGGTGCAGCGTGCGACCCGACTCAAGCAGCGCTGGGAGCCCGGGAGCAACCCCGTGCGCAGTCGCCGCGGAATAGTCGACGCTGTTCGCGCGTATGCACCTTGAAGCGCGCCGCAAGCCGGACGCTCTTTGACGCGATGTGGTTCGACAAGAGCCGTATCATTCGATCGATAACGATTCATCCCAGAGGAATCTCCATGAATACAAATATCTTGCTGAACCGTCGTTTCGCGGTTGTCGCTTCATTCGTTCTGATCACGCTCGCGGCTTGCTCCGGCATGGGTAGCTCGGGCGGTGCAATGACCGGGACGATGTTGGCAGGCGATCAGGAGGTGCCGCCCGTGGTCACATCGGCCCATGGCATGAGCATGATCACGGTGGCGGCCGACGGCTCGGTCAGCGGCAGCGTCAAGACGATGGGTGTCGCGGGCACCATGGCGCATATCCACATGGCGCCGATGGGCAAGAACGGCCCCGTCATCGTGCCGTTGACGCAGGCCGCCGATGGCGTTTGGTCGGTTCCTTCCGGCGCCAGATTGACACCAGAGCAACTCAAGAGCTACCAGGCCGGTGAGCTGTACGTCAACGTGCACTCGGCGGCGAACAAGGGCGGCGAGATTCGGGCTCAGTTGAAGCCGTAGTTCGTTCAATCGTCTGCGTTGATTCGGCCCGGCCGCGCCTGGCAGGCCCGCGGCGCTGTGCTGAACAACTGCCGCGTGGACGACAAAAACCGCACGCGCCTGGTTCGGCATTGGGTCGAGAATCAAGTGGATGAGGAAATCTGCTTCTTCGCGACCGCGCCGTCCTTGGCTTGCCTGCACGACGTTGGCGCTCGCGGCCCTCATGGGCTGCGCCGTCGAGCCGTTGAAGGCGCCCGAAGCGCCGGCCCCTTCAGCCATCACGGCCCGACCCATTGAAGTCGGAACCGATGAGGTTGCGCTGCAACAGCGTTTCGCCGATTGGGTCATGGCCTTTCGCGCCACTGCGCGCGTGGCAGGCATTGACGAGGAAACGCTGCGCGTCGCGTTCGCGGACGTCCACTACCTGCCGCGCGTCGTCGAACTCGATCGCGCGCAGCCCGAGTTCTTGCGCACGGTTTGGGGCTACCTCGACAGCGCCGTGTCGCCGCAACGCGTCGCGCGGGGCCAGGAAAAGCTGTTGCAGTTTCGCGTCGAAGCCGACGCCGCGGCCGCGCGCTACGGCGTGCCCCCCAACATCGTGGTCGCGATCTGGGGCGCGGAGAGCAACTACGGCGGCAACTTCGGCAACATCCCGACCATCGACGCGCTGGCGACGCTCGCCTTCGAGGGCCGACGCGAGGAATGGGCGCGCGGCCAGTTGCTTGCCGCGTTGAAGATTCTCCAGAACGGCGACATCGACCGCGCGCAAATGATCGGCTCCTGGGCCGGCGCAATGGGCCAGACGCAGTTCCTGCCTTCGGTCTTTCTGGCCCATGCCGTCGACGCCGACGGCGACGGCCGGCGCGACATCTGGGGCAGCATGGCCGATGTCATGGCCTCGACCGCGAACTTCCTTGCGCATTCCGGGTGGCAGGCAGACCAGCCGTGGGGGGTCGAGGTCCAGTTGCCGCCGGGGTTCGACGTGGGTCGTGCCGACGCCGCGTTGCGACAGCCCACCGCGCAGTGGCTGGCCGAGGGCTTGCGCAGCATGGACGGTGCGTCCTTGCCTGAACTCACCGACGCCACGCTCGTGCTTCCCGCCGGCGCGGGTGGGCCCGCGTTCCTGGTCGGGCCCAACTTTCGCGCCATCCTTCGCTACAACAACTCGACCAGCTACGCGCTCTCCGTCGGTCTTCTTGCGCAACGCCTGGCCGGCGGCCCCGGCGTGCGGGCGCCCTGGCCACGCGATCTGCCGGCGCTCACTCGCACCCAGTTGCAGGCGCTGCAGACGGCCCTGAACGAGCGCGGCTTCGCCAGCGGCACACCCGACGGCTTGATGGGGCCTGCCACGCGTGACGGGCTGCGTCGCTACCAGCGCAGCGTCGGCCTGCCCGCGGATGGCTATCCCACCCTGGACTTGCTTCAACGCTTGCAGCAGCGGTAGCCAGGTCGGCTGCGGCCCGGGCTCCGGGTGTGGTGCGCGCTGACGAGATCCCCACAGCGGCCGCTCAAGGCCCGGTGGCGACTGCCGCAGTGAAGCGGAGCCCAGCTCCCGCCCGCGGCTTTGCCTGCGCAGACCTGACCGGCCTTGCCGGGCCGCCACCGGTGCCGTTGCCGAAGCCTCATTGCTGTCAATGACTGCAACGACTACAATGCTTTCGGGAGGACCGTGCCGTGGCGACGCTGACCATTCGCAACCTGGAAGACGCGCTCAAGGCCCGCTTGCGCATGCGTGCTGCTGCGCGCAACCGTTCGATGGAGGAAGAGGTCCGCCAGATCCTGCGCGCGGCGCTGCAAGAGGCATCCACTCCGACGCCGGACCTGGGAGCCACCATCCGCGCCCGGTTCGCCGGGTTTGGCGACGTTCAATTGCCGATCGAGGCGCGAGAACCGGTGCGCCCGCCGCCTGCCTTTGGCGCGGCAGCCGTTGCCCAGGCCGGCAAGAAGCGCAAAGCGGGTGTTCTCGCTCGGCGGCGCCGATGAGCATGTCGCGGGGGCCCGATTGAGCACGCTGCTCGACACCAACGTGCTGTCTGAACTCTTGCGCGGCGCGCCCGAACCGGCTGTCCTGGACTGGTTCGCGGCACAGCCGGCCGAAACTCTTTTCGTCAGTTCAGTGACGCAGGCCGAGATGATGCTTGGCGCGCGGCTGCTGCCCGCCAGCAAGCGGCGCACCGCGCTCGAAGCCGCCGTGCGCGCCACCTTTGAAGAAGACTTCGGTGGCCGCATCCTGGCGTTCGACAGCGCCGCGGTACGGGCGTATGTGGACATCATCAGCAAGCGCCGCACGGCCGGTCGGCCGATCTCGCAGTTCGATGCGCAGATCGCAGCGATCGCTCGTCACCACAGGGCCAGGCTCGCGACTCGCGACGTCGGCGACTTCGAAGGCTGTGGTCTTGTGGTGGTCAATCCATGGGCGCGCACAGCCTGACCCGCCGGTGGCCTCGAAGATTTGGATTCGATCGATCCCCGCCCGCCGGCCCGCCGGCGCGCGCATTGCGCTTCGACCCCGCCCGACGCATGAGGCGGTGATTCGTTGATTTCGCTCAATGTGGCGCGGGGTTGACGATCCAAGATACAGAATACTGCAGTTGCCCGTGAGCCAAGCCGCCATGACACGACCCTACATATCGTTGCCCGGGCTCGCGCCGTGGTGCCTTGCCGTCCTTGCGGCGCTGGTCGCATCGGCGCCGGGTGCGCAGCCGCGCGGCGATCCCCCGCCCGGCGACTACCGTGTCGTCGACGGCAAGGTCGATCGCGGCACCTATGCCGGCTGGCGGCTGTTTCACACCACCTGCTACGGCTGCCATGGCGTGGGTGGGGGGGGCACCGACATCGCCCCTGACCTCGTGGAACGCATCAAAGGCATGACGCTGCGCGCATTCGCGACCAAAGTGCTGACGAGCTACCGCATCACCGTGCCGGCCAGCGAAGGCAGTTCTGACGACCGCACGGCGGCGCGCGAAGCGATGATCGAAGAAGTCATGCGGCAGGAGCGCGGCGCGCGCGGTCAGGTCATCATGCCCGCGTGGGAAAGCAACACCGAGGTGAGCCCGCACGTGCTCGACCTGTTCGCCTACCTAACGGCACGCGCGGACGGCAAGATCGGCCCAGGCAAGCCCGGGCTGCTGGTGGAGAAGAAGGGCAAGACCGGCCCCTGAAGAAACCGATTCCCGCTTGCGGCAGATCGTGGCCGGTTGCAGGAGACCTGCCCTCAGAGCGTGTTGACCAGGTGCCCACCGTCCACCGCGATCACCGTGCCGGTCATGTACGACGAGGCATCGGACGCGAGCAGCAGCAACGGGCCGTCGAGCTCGGCGAGCTGGCCGACGCGCCGTTGCGGAATGCGGCTGACGATCGCAAGGCCGGCTTCGGAGCGCAGGAAATCGCGATTCATGTCGGTCTCGAAGTAGCCCGGTGCAATCGCGTTCACCCGTATCCCGTATTCGGCCCACTCGAGTGCGAGTGCCTTCGTCAGTTGCACCACCGCCGCCTTCGTCGCCGCGTACGATGCCACCTGCGAGCGCACGCGCAGGCCCAGGATCGACGCAATGTTGATGATCGAGCCGCTGATGCCGGCACGCACCATCTCGCGCGCGCTGGCCTGCGCGACGCGAAACACGCCCGAGAGGTTGACGTCGACGACGCCGGTCCAGTCGTCTTCGCTCACCTGCAGGCTCGGCGCGCGCAGCACGGTGCCGGCGTTGTTGATCACGATCTGCGGCACGCCAAGCGCGGCGCTGGTCTGGGCCAGGCAGGCGCGCACGCTCGCGGCGTCAGTGACGTCGAGCGCGAACGCAAGCACCTCGCCCGGGCGCGCGACGGCGGCGCCGAGTTCGGCGGCCACGCTGCGTCCGAGGTCGATGCGGCGCCCGGCCAGCGCGAGCCTCGCGCCGTGCCGCGCGAGCACGCGTGCGAAATGCAGGCCCAGGCCGCTGAAGGCACCGGTGACGAGGACGGTGCGCCCGCGCAGGTCGACCGAGGTCACTGGGTAACCTCCGCGCTTCGCGCTGCGGTGCGAGCCCCCTTCGGAGCGGCCGGGCGGGGGCTCATGGGCTCCTGCTTCCTACTGCACCTTGATGCCGGCCGCCTTCACCACCTTCGCGGCCTCGTCCATCTCGGTGTGCATGAACTTGTCGAACTCGGATGGTGTCATCGGCATCGCCTCTGCGCCGAGCGAGGTCATTCGCTCCCGGACCTCGGGCTCGCGCAGCGCGCGCTGCACGTCGCGGTTGATCTTTGCGACCACGTCTTCCGGCGTCCCTGCCGGCGCGAACATGCCGACCCAGAGCGTGTATTCGAAACCCGGCAAGCCTGACTGGGAAACCGTCGGCACGTTCGGCAATGTGCCCGAGCGCTGCG
>JAEMQF010000070.1 GCA_022758925.1 Burkholderiales bacterium
CCGTGCTTCGCACTGCGGTGCGAGCCCCCTTCGGAGCGGCCGGGCGGGGGCTCATTGGGTAACCTCCGTGCTTCGCACTCCGGTGCGAGCCCCCTTCGGAGCGGCCGCGCGGGGGCTCATTGGGTAACCTCCGTGCTTCGCACTGCGGTGCGAGCCCCCTTCGGAGCGGCCGGGCGGGGGCTCATTGGGTAACCTCCGTGCTTCGCACTGCGGTGCGAGCCCCCTTCGGAGCGGCCGGGCGGGGGCTCATGACCCTTGCCCGATCAACTGTTGGCGCAATCCGGGTTCGGAGGTGCCGGCCGCAAGCCAGATGCCGAAGAACGAGCGGGCGAATTGTGAATCTGCCACTGCCGTGGTCAGCTTGCCATTGAAGAAGAAGCGCGTTGCTGCGCCGGGGGTGTGCACGCCGGTCAGGCGATCGCCGGGCTTGATGTCGGGGAAAGCGCGCGCCATCTCTTCCAGCCAGGCCTGGGCCTGGCTGTCGGTGACGCTGCCACTGCGGCGCATCTCGACGATGGAGCGCTGCGCAATGGCTGCGCCTTCGAGCTTGCGGGCGTAGATGAGTTCGAGCGCGAAGGCGTGTGCGTCAAAGCGGCCCGCAACAAAATCGGCGGCGGCCCACAGGCGCGCTTCGTAGACCATCAGGCCGAAGAACCGCAGCGTGCCACGGCCGAGCAAGCGCAGCGGCGACTCGGCATCTGCAACTTCGGAGGGCAGCGCAATCGCTGGCGCTGCCGGCACGGCGATTTCGGCGGCCGCCGCGTTGGCGCTGAAGGCCAACGCGGCGCTCGCCATCAGGCCCGCGGCGCAGGCGCGGCGCCACAAGCACCCGGTGTTTCGCGCCAGGCTGCGCATTCAGTTGCGCTGCAGCGTGAACTGCACAACGTCGGTGTTGCCGCGCATGAAGGCGGCTTCGCAATAGGCGAGGTAGAAGCGCCAGATGCGAATGAAGCGCTCGTCGAAGCCCAGACTCCTGACCTTCGCCTCGTTCTTGTCGAAGGCGTCGCGCCAGCGGCGCAGGGTCTCGGCGTAGTCAAGTCCGAACGCCATTCTGCGCACCAGCGTAAAGCCGAATCGGCGCGCCAGTGCCTCGAACTGCGAGACGCTGGGCAGCAGACCGCCGGGAAAGATGTACTGCTGAATGAAGTCGGTGGATTTCACGTAGCGTTCGAACAGGTCGTCGCGGATCGTGATGCTCTGGATGCAGGCGTACCCGCCCGGTTTCAGGCAGCGGCGCAATGTGTCGAAGTAGCCGTCCCAGTATTCGCGGCCGACGGCCTCGAACATCTCGATCGAGACGATCGCGTCGAAAGGCCGGCCCTGGTGCTGCGCGGCGAGACTGCGGTAGTCCTGCAGACGAAGGTCGCAGTCCGAGTCCAGGCGCGCGCTCGTCATGCGCTCATGGGCCCAGCCCAGCTGTTCGCGCGACAAGGTCACGCCCGTGACATGCGCGCCGAAATCGCGCGCCGCAATTTCCGCCAGGCCGCCCCAACCGCAGCCGATTTCGAGCACGCGTGAACCACTCGTGACCCCGGCTTGCTCGAGCGCGCGTCGCACCTTCGCATGCTGTGCCTGCGCCAGCGGGCGCGCGGCATCGCCTTCGAACCAGGCGCTGGAATAGCTCATCGTCGGGTCCAGCCACATCTTGTAGAAATCATTGCCGAGGTCGTAGTGGGCGTGGATGTTCTTGGCGCTGCCGCGGCGCGTGTTGCGGTTCATGACATGCTTGAGGCGGTACAGCAAAGAGCCCCACCATGTGCCGTAGACGACGCGTTCGAGTTCGTCGCGGTTCGCGATCAGCAGCTCCAGCAACGCGCTGAGTTCGCTTGAATCCCACTCGCCGGCGATGAAGCCCTCGGCAAAGCCGATGTCCCCCGACTGCAGCGCACGTGCGAAGACGTTCCAGTCGTGAACCTGCACCGAAGCCTTGGGCCCGCCTTGGCCGAAACGCGCAATCGACGCGTCGGGCAAGCGCAGCTCGAGCGTTCCATGCTTCAGGCGCGACAGCAAGTTCAACACCGCGCGCGCGGCCGCCGGGCTGGAAGGCGCGGACGATTGGGTCAAGTTCAGGCTGGTGGAATTCATCGCGTGACGAAGCGCTCGGGCGCGGTGGGTTGACGATGGAACGGCACGCGCTTCAACGCCAGGCGCAGCGCATGCCAGTGAATTCGGGCAATCACGAAGAACGTCATCAGCGGCATGCTGAAGAAGGCGCGGCGCGCGCTGGCGCGGGTCAGCGGCTCGAGCTTGCCGCTGATGCAGGTCTGCAGCAGCGGGCCGCTGGCGTCTTCGTGGTCGACCCGGGCCATGGTGTAGGTGCGGGCCGGGCCAGCGCCGCCGTTCAACTGGAATCGAAAGCGATACTGGCCCTCGATGGCGCAAAACGGCGAAACGTGGAACACCTTGCTCGCCGTCACCGGCCGGTCCCAGCCCAGGGTCGGCCCGCTCAACAGATAGCAATGGCGCTCGCCGAAGGTGTTGTTGACCTCGGCCACCACGGCTGCCAGCGTGCCGTCGGTGCGGTGCGCGTACCAGAAGCTGACCGGGTTGAAGACATGTCCGAGCACGCGTGGAAAGGTGTGCAACCAGACCTCGCCTTGCGCGTCGTCGATCTGCTCGCCGGCGAGCAACTCGTCGAGCCAGGCCAGCGCATCGGAGCGGCCGTCGCCGTGATCGCAGTCGAAGAACGAGAGCGCGCCGAAGCGATTGCGCCGCAGGCCGGCGTCGGCTTGGTCTCGAAGCGCCCGCATCGGAAGCAGCAGGAAGTAGCTTGCATAGCCGAATGCATGCTCGACCGGGCGCAGCCTTCGATGCCAGATGCGGCCGAAGCCGATCAGGGGGCGTGCGGCAGCCATCGGCGCACCCTGGGTGGCGCGCGCCGCCGCTGCGGGAGCGATCCTGTGCGCTTCTCGCTGCGTGCTCATGCCGCCCCTCGCTGCGCGGCAAAGCGCGCCTGGCCGATTGCCGCGGCAACGGCCTGACCCGCTTTCAGCCCGTCTTCGTGAAAGCCGAATCCGACCCACGCGCCGCAGAACCAGGTACGGTGCCTTCCCTGGATCTCGGGCAGGCGCCGCTGCGCAGCAATCGCCCCGCGATCGAAGATCGGGTGATCGACCTCGAACGACTCGATCACCGTCTCGGCGCGGGGCGCACGCACCGGATTGAGCGACACCATCAGCGGCCGTTGCCATGGCAATGGCTGCAGGCGGTTCAAGAGATAGTGCAGGCACACGCCGGCCTCGCCGCCGGCGGTGGACGATTCGTAGTTCCATGCGGCCCACGCCGAACGCTCAGTGGGCAGCAACGACGTGTCGGTGTGCAGCACGGCCCGGTTCGGCTGATAGCCGATCGCGCCCAGAACCTGGGCTTCGGCGGGCGTGGCGTCCGCACCGAGCAGGCGCAGCGCCTGGTCGCTGTGGCAGGCGAATACAACCTGGTCGAAGTGCTCCCGGCCGCTTGCGGTGCGGACCAGCGCGCCGGCTTCGCCGCGCTTCACGCCCAGCACCGGAGTGTTCAGGCGCGCGTCACCGAGCTGCTGCACGATGCGGCGAACGTATTGCCGCGAGCCGCCGCGCACCGTCATCCACTGCGGCCGATCGGTGACCTGCAGCAGGCCATGGTTGTGGCAGAAGCGGATCATTGTGCTGACCGGAAACTCCAGCATCTGCGCACTCGGGCATGACCAGATGCAGGCGAGCATCGGCAGCAGATACCACTCGCGAAACTCACGCCCGAAGCGGTGCTTGTCAAGGAATGCGCCGAGCGGCTCTTCGAGTGCGGCGTCCTCGGCGCGCCGCGATATGCCCGAGGTCAGGCGATTGAAGCGGGCGATCTCGACCAGCATGCGCCAGAAGCTGGGCCGCAGCAGGTTTGCGCGCTGCGAAAAGACGCTCGCCAGGCTGCTGCCGCTCCATTCGATGCCGTGGCTGCGCGCCTGCACCGAGAACGACATTTCCGACGCTGCGGCCTCGACACCGAGTTCGGCGAACAAGCGCACGAGCCGCGGGTAGGTGCGTTCGTTGTAGACGAGGAAACCGGTGTCGACGCCATACGTCCGGCCGTCGAACGTGACGTCGACGGTGTGCGCATGCCCACCGAAATGCGCAGCGGCTTCGAACAGGGTCACGCGGCGGCCAGCAGGGTCGCGTGTCAGTTCATGGGCAGCAGCCAAGCCGCCGATGCCCGAGCCGATAATGGCGATTCGTTCCACGTTCGATCCTGGTCAATGAGGCCCGCCTCCGGCTTCAATGCCGGTCCGGGGCCGATGTGTATGAACTATACAGTACGCAAGAGATAGTCACAAGTATAAAGCCAGACCGGCAAGTATCCATAAAACACCAGACAGTCTGCGGGGCGGGCAAAGCACGGTCGTTGCCGTCGTCCCACGGGGAAACCCGTGATCGGCCCGCCCGAGGTTCACAGCACGCTGAGCCAGACTTCGTTGCGGCGCAGGAAGGGCGGCACGAACGGCGCGTTGTAGCGCGACAAGACAGGTTCACCCTGAGTCGCAATTCCCTCCCGCGCGAGGGCGTTGCGCAGTCGTTCCAGGTGTTTCTCATCGTTGTCCTGGCTCCAGCTTCCCGAGTAGCGAATGACGGCATAGGTTCGCTGCGTCACCTCGCGCAAGACGATCTGCGCGTTCAGCGGCTCGGGAAGCGTGGCCAGCGCAAAGCCGCTGGGCATCATGAACTGCACCCGGAACCCGTCTGCCGTTGCCGACTGCGTGACCGGCGCTGTCATGTCGAGCCGCAAAGGTGTCGGGGTCTGGGTGACAGGCGCGGTCATCGGCATCTTCACCGCACTCTTGTTCGCACCGAAGATGTAGTCGGCGAGGATGCGAAAGCCCTGGTTGCCCGCCTCGTCGGCGGGCCCCGGGACGACCACCTCGGCGACAAGGTAGGGTTCGTAGCGGCGAACCTCGAAGACGTCGCCGCCTCGCACGACGCTGTATCTCGGCTCTTCCGTCGCCGGCGCGACCGCCGGCGTGAGCGCCGCGAGGGTGGCCACCACTGCCGTCGACAGATTTCTCGAAAGTTTCATTGGGCCATTCCTTCGCGGCGCCGCAATTCGGCGAATGCGCTGAGTTACCTGGGCAGTACGACGCTGTCGATGACGTGGATCACGCCGTTGTCAGCGATGATGTCGGTCGCGGTGACCCTGGCGCCGTCCACCATCACGCCACCGGCAGTGGCGACGGTCAGGTCCGAACCCTGAACGGTCTTGACCTTGCCGGCCTTCACGTCCTTGGCCATGACCTTGCCCGACACCACATGGTAGGTCAGCACGGCGCTGAGCTTGGCCTTGTCGGCAAGCAGCGCGTCGAGCTGTGCCTTCGGGATCTTGGCAAAGGCTTCGTCGGTCGGTGCGAACACGGTGAACGGGCCAGGGCCTTTCAGCGTATCGACCAGGCCGGCGGCGGTGAGAGCCTTGGCCAGTGTGTTGAAGGTGCCCGCGCCGACGGCGGTGTCAACGATGTCTTTCGATTGGGCCGCCATCGCGGCGAAGGACAGGACGGAGACGGCAAGGATCTTTTTCATGGTGGATGCTCCAGTAGATGAGAGAGTGTGGAAACGAGAGAGTACGAAATATAGACTAGCCAGTTCACCAGAACAACTGTAGGGTTATGCGGCGGCCGGGCAGTCGAGCCATGACTTTGTGGTGCAAAGAACTCCTGATGTGTTTAGAATGCGCAACATGGCAAAGGGTTCGTTCAAGGTGCAGGTGCTGCAGGCACGCGAAGGCGCGATCGTGGCTTCGGTGAATCGGCTGTTGGCCGAAAAGGGCTATGACGCGATGACGGTGGACGAAGTCGCCGCCGATGTCGGCATTGCCAAGGCCAGCCTGTACAAGCATTTCACGTCGAAGGAAGAACTGGCTGCCGCCGCGATGATCCGCTTGCTCGACCATGCGCTGGCCTTCCTGGCCACGCTGGAGGCGCAACCCAAAGCGACGGCTCTCGAGCGCTTGAAGGCCGTCGCTCGATGGACCCTGCAGGTTCAACTCGCCGGTGAAATGCCGGCGCTGCCGGCGCAGAATTCGACGTTGCGCGCGGCGTTGGCGGCGAACAAGACCTATCTGGACCGACTGATGCTCGTCAGCGACAAGCTCGGCGAGTGGATCACTGCCGGGCAGAAAGCGAGCCAGCTCAATCGCAAGTTGCCGCCCGAGCTCATTTTGTACACGCTGTTTGCACGCGCCTGCGATCCGGTTCTGAGTTTGCTCAAGGCCGGGGGCAAGTACAGCGACGAGCAGATCGTCGACCTGCTGTTGACGACCTGTTTCGACGGCCTTTGCGGCCACGCCAAGCTGCGCCTGGCCTGAGCCTGGAAACCGCAGTTGACCGTGAGCGGTCAGACCCGGTGCGATCCGCGCGCTGCCGCGACGTGCTCGGTTCACGGGGCGAAACGGCCAGCGCCCCGGTTCCCGAAATCTATGCTCTGACGAGCTGCGCCAGATCGCGCCGCGGGGTTGGCGGCGCGGCCGTGGCGCCATAGCCGACCCGCGCCAGCATCTGGATCGTGGTCTGCGCCGCATCGAAGCCAAGCAGACGCAGCAGCGCGTCGTACTGCGGCCGGACTTCGGCGAACTCCTGCAAGGCCTGCGACAGCGGGTGCATGTCCGCCCCGGCCGCGCACGCCAACAGATGCGCGCGCACATAGGCACGCCCGCTGTCGAGCTGGCTGCGCCGGCTGTTGCCGCGTGAGGCGATCCAGTGGTAGCCGCTGCCGGTTTCGTGCGGCAACCAGCGCTCCATGACGCGCGCGAAGTTCGAGTTGCCGCGAACCGGCACTTCAAAGCGGTCGAACACACCGATGCTGCTCATGAAACGCGGCAAGGCCGCCATGATCGAGATGCCGTCGCGGTGCTGTTCGATCTCGGTCGGCCCGATGCGCAGCAGATGCGCCGATTCGAGCCAGGTGCGCGCCGTGGTCACTTCCGCCTCGAACGATTCGCGCGTGATGCGGCGCACTTGATCGACCCGCGGCGCATCGAAGATCTCGCCGGCGAGCAGCCCGCGCTCGCGAGAAATCGCGCCGAGCTGTTGCCACAGTTCGGCCGGGACTTGACGGCTGTTGTCGTAGGCGCCTTTGTGGGTGTGGCGGCGCCGGATCTGCTCGAACAGCGGGTCACGCGGCGTCGCCGGGTCGGGCGTCAGCAGCAAGCGAGCCACGACGTGCCCGCCGGGCAACTCGTTCGCGCCCGGCTCGCCTTCGGGAAAGGGCTCCACCCGCACCCGGTGGCCGCGCTGCGCGGCCGCGATCACCGCCAGTTCGATGAACGCGCCGCAGCCGATCAGGATCTGGCGCCCGAACGGGTCGGTCTGCGGCAGCAGCCGGTCCTTGTCGCACACCAGCGTGATCTCGCCGTCGCGGCGCAGGTCGGCGAGCCACGGCTGGCGGTTGTGCGGGTTCGGCGCCAGCAGGCCGTGCGCCAGCATGAAGCGGCGCAAGTCGCCGTCCAAGGGCGGCGCCTGCCAGGCCTGAAGCGTGGCGGCCGGATAGTCGGAGCTGCAGCCCGGCAGCCCGAAGCCGGCGACTACGACCCCGCCTCCAACAAGTGCAATCGCACGGCGGCGGTCTGGGCGATGGACTGGGCGGCTCGTCATGATCTTCTACCGGGGTTGCGGTGGGCATTAATGTCGCGCCGAATCGGCCACCTGCCAACGCCCAGGGCTACATGCCTGCCATGCGAATCCGCATGCCGGAGTGAAACGCCTGCCGCCCGAGCCCGAGGCCAGCGCTGCGGCGCGCCGATCTGGACGCCGTTGCGCAGCTGCATTCAGCGCACGCCACGGCGCTCGCATTCGGCGCCGGTTCACGCGGTACAGAGATTGGGTACCGCCAGCTTCTCGAACAGGTGCGGCGACGCCACCGCGCTCGACGGATACGCGCCGAGCGTCTTCATGAATTCCGGGTGGGTAAACGCTTGCCGGAAGTGCGCGACCGATTCCCACAGCGCGTAGTTCAGGAACACACAACTGCCGGCGATGCCGCGGTGCAACTGGGTCGAGATGTAGCCGGGCTGGCGCTTCATCCAGTTGGCGTCGTTCTCCCAGGCTTTGAGCAGGGCGTCGATGTCTTTGGCGTCGACGCTGAAGACGTTGATCAGCACCACCGGCGCCTGCGCCTGGCCGAGTTGCTGCTGGATCGGAACGATGGGGTCGAGGGGTTTGAGCTGGAGCATGAGCTGCCTCACTGTGTTGGGAGCGGGTGGACGGGTGGCGCTTCAGGCTTGCGTGGCGCCGGCGTGAAGGATCATCTTGCCACGTGCTCGCCCGCTTTCGCCGAGGCGATGCGCCCGCACGGCATCGGCGAGCGCGAACCCCAGGCCGAGGAGCACGCGCAGCCGGCCCGCGTCGCCCGCAGGCGCCGGCTGCGGCTGTTGAATGTGTCGCATGCTCGGTTGGTTCTCTGGCACTTGGAGGCCGCAGGGCCGAGATGCACGGTTCCATGGGTCGAATAGACTGGCTCGATGAGTGACCTCTCGGCCCCCCACTCCACGACACTCTTTGTCGCGGTGGCGCGCACGCAGAGCTTGAGCCAGGCCAGCCGCAACCTTGGTCTTCCGGGTGCAACTCTGTCGCGCCGAGCCCCGGCGCTGCCGCCGCGCCTGCGTGGATGGCAGGTCTTGCGCCGCCGCACAATGCGCGCATGAACCGCATCGGCATCATCGGCGGCAGCGGCCTGTACGACCTGCCGGGCCTGGCCGACACGCAATGGATGAACGTCGACACGCCCTGGGGCGCGCCATCGGATGACATATTCGTCGGCATGCTGCACGGCGTGGCGCTGGCGTTCCTGCCGCGCCATGGGCGTGGGCATCGAATCCCGCCGTCGGAAGTGAATCACCGCGCCAACATCGCGGCGCTGAAGAGTCTCGGCGTGACCGATGTGGTGTCGGTCGGCGCAGTCGGCAGCCTGCGCGAAGACCTGCCGCCGGGAACGTTTGTCGTGGTCGACCAGTACATCGACCGCACGACGCGGCGCGAAGGTTCGTTCTTCGGCCACGGCCTTGTCGCCCATGTGTCGATGGCGCACCCGGTGTGTGCGCGCATCGGCGGCCATGTCGGGCGCACGCTCGCGCTGGCGGGCGTGCCGCATGCGATCGGCGGCACCTACGTCGCGATCGAAGGGCCACAGTTCTCGACGCTCGCCGAGTCGCGCCTGTACCGCGCGTGGAATGCCGACGTCATCGGCATGACGAATCTGCCCGAGGCCAGGCTCGCGCGCGAAGCCGAGCTGTGCTACGCGAGCATCGCGATGGTGACCGACTTCGACTGCTGGCACCCCGAGCACGATTCGGTCACGGTGAGCGCGGTCATCCGCGTCCTGCTCGACAACGCGAGCAAGGCACAGACTGTGGTCGCCGACCTGGCCGGCGCGCTCGCCGGCGACCCGCAGGCTGCCGCGTGCGCGTGCCGGCGCGCGCTCGATCACGCGCTGATCACCGCGCCGCAGGCGCGCGACCCCGTGATGCTCGCCAAGCTGCGCGGCATCGCCGGGCGTGTGCTGTGATGACCCTGCTGACGTTGCCGCAGCCGGTGGCGCCACAGGCGTCACAGGCGTCACAGGCGCTGCCGCAGCCGCAGGCGCCGCTGGCGTCGCTGGCTTCGCAGGCGCCGGTGGCGTCGCAGGTGCCGAGCGCAGGAGCGCGCCGCACATGCTGCTAAACGGCCGCGCGACCCGAACCATCTGGCCCGAGCCATCCGGCGCTGCGGTGTGCGTGATCGACCAACGCTTGCTGCCGCACCGCGTGGCGACGTTGCGAATCGCCAGCGCTGCCGAGGCGGCCGATGCGATTCAGAACATGACGGTGCGCGGTGCGCCGCTGATCGGCGCCACCGCCGCGTATGGGCTGGCGCTGCAGGCGCGCGCCGATGCCAGCGAGGGCGCGCTCGACGCTGCGGCCTTGTTGCTCAAAGCCGCGCGCCCGACCGCCGTCAATCTGGCGTGGGCCGTCGATCGTATGCTGCGCCGCCTGCACGCCCAGCCGCTCGCGCAGCGCAAGGCCACGGCCTGGGACTTCGCGGCCAGGCTCGCCGACGCCGACGCGGCGATCAATCAATCGATCGGGCGCCACGGCCTGGGCTTGTTGCGCGCACTGGCGCAGCGCAAGCGCGCCGGGTCCACGCTGAATCTGCTGACGCATTGCAACGCAGGCTGGCTCGCCACCGTCGACTGGGGTACTGCGCTGGCACCGATCTACCTCGCGCAGCGCGAAGGCCTTGCGCTGCACGTCTGGGTCGACGAAACGCGGCCGCGCAACCAGGGCGCCAGCCTGACCGCGTTCGAGCTCGGCAATGAGGGCGTGGCGCACACCGTGATCGCCGACAGCGCCGCCGGCCACCTGATGCAGCGCGGCGAGATCGATGCCGTGATCGTCGGCTGCGACCGCGTCACAGCGCGCGGCGACGTTGCGAACAAGATCGGCACCTACTTGAAAGCGCTCGCGGCGCACGACAATCGCGTGCCGTTCTACGTCGCGATGCCTTGCTCCACGCTCGACCGTTCGCTGCACGACGGACTTGCCGAGATCCCGATCGAGCAGCGCAGCGCGCGCGAGGTGACGCATATCACCGGCCGCAGCGGCGCCGGCGAGACGGTCGAAGTGCAGTTGGTTGCGGACGGCACGCGTGCCGCGAACCCGGCGTTCGACGTGACGCCGGCGCGACTCGTGAGCGCGCTGATCACCGAACATGGCGTCGTGCCGGCGACGCTGCAGGGCATCGCCACGCTGAAACACGATGACGACGAGCCCTGAACCCGAGCCCGAATTGCGCGAACGCCTGGTCGCCGCCGTGCAGCGGCTCGACGCTCTCGGCCTGAACCGCGGCAGCAGCGGCAACGTGAGCGCGCGCGGCGCGCTCGATCGAAGCGGTTTCTGGATCACGCCCACCGGCATGGGTGCCGAAGGACTGAGCGCCGCCGACCTGGCATGGGTGGCGCTCGACGACGGCGCGGTGTTGGGTGAATGGCAGCCGTCGAGCGAGTGGCCGTTTCACCGCGCGATCTACCGCGCGCGCGCTGATCTGCAGGCGGTCGTGCACGTGCATTCGGTGCACGCGACGGCGCTCGCTTGCCAACGCCGCGAACTGCCGGCGTTTCATTACATGGTTGCGGTCGCAGGCGGCGACAACGTGCCGTGCACGCCGTATCACCTGTTCGGCAGCGAAGAACTTTCGAGCGCCGTCGCCGCCGCGTTCGCCGATCGCAATGCGTGTTTGATGGCGAACCACGGGCTGATCGCCGCTGGCACCGATCTCGACCACGCGCTGAAGGTCGCGATCGAAGTCGAGGCCTTGTGCCAGAGCTATCTCGCAACGCTGAGTTCCGGCGCGCCGGTATTGCTGACGAAGCACGAGATGGCGCAGGTGATCGAGAAATTCAGGAGCTACGGCAAGGCACGCCGCAGGCGTTGATGGGGCGACCGGCTGCAACGACGATGAAGACCCCGACCCCGACCCCACGCCTTCGCGCCAAGCCCGTTCGGGCGGTCGAGGCCGTCACGAGTGCAGGCCGGCGCAACCGCCGCCATCAGCACCATGTCTATGTGGTCGAGCTTTCCGACCGGGTCTGGAACGAGCCCTCGTTTCGCAAGGCGAACCCCGAGGTCAGGTTCGACAAACCTTTCGTCTACGTCGGCATGACCGGGCTCGACCCCGACCTGCGCTTCGACCGCCACAAGGCCGGCGTGCAGGCGAACCGCTTCGTCTTCGAGTACGGCCTGCGCCTGCTGCCCGCGCTCTACGAGGTCTACAACCCGATGCCCTACGAGGCGGCGCGCGAGATGGAGGTTGAACTCGCGATCGGCTTGCGCGAGGCCGGGCATGGGGTCTGGCAGGCGTGAGCGCGTCGCCGTCCTTGTCTCGCCTGGCGCGGGCCCTGACCTCTGCCGCGCGCGCCGGGCTGCTGGCCTGTGCCCTGGGCGGCGCTCTCGATGTGCGAGTGGCGGCGGCGCAAACCTTGCAGGGCGCGGGCGGCGATCTGTCGGTGGCCGGGCCGTATGCGGTCGATGTGCTCGAGTTCCGCACCCTGGTCGACGAGCCGCGGCACCGGCCCGTCCCGATCAAGCTTCATCTGCCGCGAGCTGTGGCCCGGCATCCGGTGCTCGTGTTGTCGCACGGCGGCGGTGGGCATTGGGACGCGAACTTCGCGCAGGCCCGGCATCTGGCGAGCCACGGCTACGTGGTGCTGGCGCTCGAACATGTGGGCAGCAACACCGAGGTCATGCAGCGCTCGCTGCGCTATATGGCCAATCTGCAGGCGATGACGCGCGACGCGGCCGAGGTGCTCGGCCGGCCGAAAGACGTGTCGTTCGCGATCGACCAGGCCATGCGCTGGAACGCGCAGCATGAATCCTTGCGCGAGCGTTTCGACCTGGAGCATGTGGGCGTATTGGGGCACTCGTTCGGCGCCTACACCGCGCTCGTGGTAGCAGGTGCGCGCCCGGCGCTGGACTGGTTGCAGCCTCCGGTGGCGCCCGGCAGGGGCCTGGGCCCCGACCTGCGCGACGTGCGCATTCAGTGCGGCGTGGCGCTCTCGCCGCAAGGACCGGGCGAGCCGTTCTTCATCGAAGCGAGTTATGCATCGCTCAAGGTGCCGATGCTCGGCATCAGCGGCAGCCGCGACCAGCAACAGCAGGCCGAGCCCCAGAACCGCCGCCGAGGGTTCGAGTTGTGGCCCGCAGGTGGCAAGACCCTCATCTGGTTGAACAACGCCGACCACACCGCGTTCTCCGACAGCAGCGGGTCGGGGCGGCGCATGCTGCCTTCCCGGACGCGGGACGACGTGCAGCCGCTGGTGCGCGCCGCGACGTTGGCTTTTTTCAATGGCTGCCTGAAGAACGACCCGCAGAGCAAGGCGCAGCTCAGCGAGGCTGCGTTGCGGGGCTACCTGCGGGGCCGGGTCGATGCAGTCGAAGTAAGCTCGAGGTAGCGGCGCGTAGCATTGCGCGACTCGCTGCATGCCGCATCTCCTGGTGTCTCATTTCGTGACCTCGTCTGCTGCGGAGGATGCCTTGCCAGATGCTCCTGACCCGTTGACCACCTGGGCAGCGTTCGACACGGCGATCGGCCGTTGCGCCGTCGCCTGGGGCGACGCCGGCATCGTCGGCGCGCAGTTGCCCGAAGTCGATGCGAGCACGCTGCGCGCACGCATGCAGCGGCGCTTTCCAGGCTCCGCCCAGGGGCAGCCCGGCGCCGCGGTCGCCGCAGTGATTGCGGCGATCCAGGCCATGCTGCGCGGCGAGGCGGCAGACGTGAGCCACGCCACGCTCGACTGGCGCGGCGTCCCCGAGTTTCAGCGCCGTGTCTTTGAGGCGGCGCTTGCAATCGCGCCCGGTTGCACGCTGACCTACGGCGAGATCGCAAACCGCCTGGGCCAACCCGGCGCGGCGCGCGCCGTGGGCCAGGCCCTGGGCAGGAACCCGTTTGCACCGATCGTGCCCTGCCACCGGGTGTTGGCCGCGGGGGGCCGCATCGGCGGCTTCTCGGCGCCCGGAGGCGCGAGCACCAAGCGCAGGATGCTGGCAATCGAGGGTGCACGCATCGGCGCCGAGCCCTCGCTGTTTTGAGCCCGGCTTGCGACTCCAGGGGCTGCTGAACGCGGCTCGGCGACGGTGTCGCGGGCTCAACCTGGAATCTCGGGCTCGACGAGTGTGGCGAGCTGTGCGAGGGACTCCTGCCAGCCGAGATAGCACAGCTCAAGGGGAATGACTTCCGGCAGGCCCGCTTGCACGATGGTGATCTCGGTGCCGCACGAAACCTTGGTCAATGCCACCGTCACCTGAATCTCACCGGGCAGGTTCGGGTCGTCGAACTTGTCCGTGTAGCGAAGCCGCTCGTGAGGCACAAGTTCAAGGTACTCGCCGCCGAAAGAGTGCTCGCTGCCCGTACTGAAATTCGTGAACGACATCCTGAACGTGCCACCGACCCTGGCATCCAGGTGGTGAACCTTGCAGGTGAAACCGTATGGAGCGATCCACTTTGCCATTGCGTCGGCATTCAGGAACGCCCGATAGACACGCTCAGCAGGCGCACGCAGCACGCGATGCAAACGAACGGTACCTGTGGGCATTGCCGATTCTCCTTTCGATGTGCCGGTCTGTGAAATGCGGCTCCATGATATTGGCGAGCCACGTTCTGTGCATCGCAGGGTTGGCCCTGTTCATCGCGCACCTTTGAGCAGCGGCAAGTAGTCAGGACTGTCCGAGATGCTGTTGTGGCCCGTGCCGGACACCACCTTGAAAAACGCAACTCCCGCGCGAAAGCGCTTGTATAGCGCCTCTGTGCTGGCGCGGGGAATGACTTCGTCGTGCTCGGCCGCGACCACGAGCGTCGGCACGGCGATGTGTTGCGCGTACCTCCACGATTCGAATTTGTCCAGCAGGAGCCAGCGCACCGGAAAGTATGGAAACTGCGTCGCGGCGAGTTCGAGGAGGCTGTCGTAGGGTGTGACGAGCACGAGGCGTGCGACGGGGCGCAGGCTCGCCAGGTAAACCGCGACTCCACTGCCCAGGCTGCGGCCGACGACGACGATGTTCCGATGCTCGGCGCGGACCTTGTCGAACAGGGCCAGCGCGTCAGCGAAGAGCGCGGCTTCGGAAGGTTTGCCCGAACTTCCGCCGTAACCGCGGTAGTGCAGCAAGTAGATGGCGTGGTCGGGAAACGCAGTTGAAAGGTCGGGAAGGCTCCCGGAGACATCTTCTGCATTGCCCCCGAAGTAGAGCAGGGCATCGGGCCCCCTGCGCTGCCGTACCGTGACGAGCACTTGACCCCCATCGGCAGGCAACGTGAGCGTGGCCGCACCACCCGCGAGCGATCGCGGTTGCGGGAAGTAGATCAGGCTTCGCTGGAACAGGAAGAGAGCACCGCACAGTCCGAGATAGACCAGCGCGACGATGGCTACAAGCGTGACGATGGTGCGTGGCATGGGGCCAAAGTTTGACATGAGCGGCAGCCGACTGCTGGCGAAGCCAGATGTCGGACGCCCCATCGATGGCTGGGTTAGCCCGCGTTCATTGCGTCCGCCCGGGGTGGAACGCGCCTGAGTACCTCGCGCATGAACTCCAGCCGAACCATCGGCAACTCCGGGGCCAGCGCCAGGACCGATTCCGCAATCTCACGCAGTGCCGACTCCAGACGCCCACGCCTTCCCTGGGACGCTTCCGCAAGATTTGGCGCGCCCACTTCCAGGAAGTATTTCCATAGCCGCTCTGTGTCGAACTCGAACTGCAGCAGCAGCGCCGGAGTGATCGAGACTCTTGCGAGGATCGATGTCAGGTCCGTCACCGCCGCATCGCCGGACCCTGGGTTGACAAGACCGGCTCTCTCGGCCGCAACCATGCTCTGCGAAATCGCACGCGCCTTTTCCCGGAGCAATTGATCGAAGTTCTGCGAGGTGCCACGTGAGGCGAGCAGCCCGTCGACCGCGGCTCCCACGAGGGGGCCTGATTGAGCGCCACCCGGTAGAAGGAGGGCGACGACAGTCTGGACCAGCGCTTTTGCGAATGCAGCCTCGTCCTTGTTCATGGAGGGTTCCTCACCAAACGTCCGCCTGCAAGACCGAGGTGCGCACGCTTGCAGTACGACGCCCAACCTGTGACATCGGCGGCAGACGCCGGCTCACCGGTGGCAATGCGCTCGATGCACGGGTTGGGCGCCATCGTCGAACTACGGATTGCGTGGGTACCAAATAAGTGACACGCCGAGGACGACCACCCACAACGGCAGCAGCGCGTTGTTGACATCGGCAATTCCCTGCACCGCGGGTGTGACGTTCCGAAACGCTCCGATCACGAAAAGAGCAGCGAACGCCACGCCGCACCAGCCCAGCCACTTTGGAAACCGCGGTTCATTGACGATCGATATGCCGGCAAGAAGGAAAAAGAAAGCAAGGCAGACCTCGCCCAAAAACTCTCCAATGTAGTTGCCGAGGTAGAGATTCAGGCCCAGAAACACCGCCGAAAGGCTGCTCTTTGCGTCAGCGCCAGACTGCGCATAGGCCTCCGCCAACGCCCAGTGGATACTTGGCCAGCGCATCAGGCCGAGACACATCGCGAACGCGCCGAGCATCGCGGCCGCAAGCGCGAGCGTCATGCGCGCGCGGCTCGACGGGCAAGCGAAAAAGGCACCGACAGCACCCGGTACCAGGAGCAATGGCAGAAATGCGTAGACCGCCCAGGCAGCTCGCATCACCGAGCCGCCAGCTCGCAGGCGTGGCAGAACCTTGGCGGCACTGCCGTCAAGAATGCCGGGGTAGTTGAAGTTCGCGGCGAGATAGCTGAAGACAGAGACGAATGCCAGCCCGGCCACGATGAAGCTCAGGCCTCCGGCGATCACTATCGGACGTTGCTGCATCGACGTTTCCTTTTGGGGGGTGCTTCTTGTGACGCCCGACGTTTGAGGTGAGCCGCCGCTGGCGGCCGCAGGCCGGAAGCGGCCAGCTCGAGCGCAGGGCTAGGTTGCAGCTCAAGAGCGCAGCCATTCATACTTTACGTCCTCAAGCTTCCACATTGGCTCAAAGCCGGTGGCAACTGCCTTGAAACCGTGTTTCTCGTAGAACCGCCTTGCATTCGTATTGCGCGCAAACGTGTAGAGCCACAGGCTGCCGTTGGATTGCTCCTTCGCCCAGTGAAGTAGCAGACTACCGATGCCTTGAGCGAGGCAGGAGACTCGGACGTAGAGCTGGCTCACCGATTCCGGCGTGGCTGCGATGAAGCCGACGAGCCTGCCCCCTTGCAACGCAACGCGCACTGTGTTCTTGGGCAGTACCTGGCTGAGGAAAAAGGCGCGCTGCTCCGCCACCGGGTGAGGGTCCGTGATGCCCACTCCATGCTCG
>JAEMQF010000003.1 GCA_022758925.1 Burkholderiales bacterium
GCCAGGCGCTGCGGGCTTTCGGGGTGGCCTCGGCCCATGTCGTGACCGCGGCATTCCAGATGTGTGAAAAAGGCAGTGGACATCGTGCTTTTGCAGGAGGGGATTTCGGGTAACGTGGTCGAATGGATGATTCTGGGTCAAGCCATATTTTGCAGGCCGAACACCGGCCCGAACCGCGGGCCACTCCGACGCCGGCCCGCATGCCGCTGGGGGATCGGCCGACGTTCGCGTCGGGCGAGGGGCGCCAATGAGCAAAAAAGGACTGGCCGAGCAGCTGTCGCAATTGATCGCTCAGGTTAGCACGATCGTCGTCGGCAAACGCGCCCAGATCGAAGACTGCGTCGCCTGTCTGCTCGCCGGCGGACACCTGCTGATCGAAGACGTTCCCGGCGTCGGCAAGACCACCCTGGCGCATGCGCTGGCGGTGTCGCTGGGCCTGCGCTTTTCGCGCACCCAGTTCACGGCCGACCTGATGCCCTCCGACCTGACCGGTGTGAGCGTCTACGAACGCGGCAAGGAAGCCTTCGTGTTCCACCCCGGGCCGGTGTTCGCGCAAGTGCTGCTCGCCGATGAAATCAATCGCGCCGGCCCGAAAACGCAAAGCGCGCTGCTCGAAGCGATGGAAGAACACCAGGTCACGGTGGAAGGAGAAACGCGGGCCCTGCCCAAACCCTTTTTCGTGATTGCGACGCAGAACCCGAGCGACCAGCTGGGCACCTACGCGCTGCCCGAGTCGCAGCTCGACCGCTTCCTGATGTGCATCACACTCGGCTACCCGGACCTGCTCAGCGAGCGCGCGCTGCTCGCCGGCCAGGACCGGCGCGAAGCCATCCACGCCTTGCCGCCGGTGATGTCGCCGGAGCAAATGCTGGCAGCACAGGAAGCCGTGCACGCGGTGCATGCATCGAATCCTTTGCTCGACTATCTGCAGGCCCTGATCGGCGCGACGCGCTCCGGTCGCTGGTTCGTCGCCGGCTTGAGCCCGCGCGCCGGGATCGGCGTGCTGCGCGCAGCGCGCGCGCGCGCGCTGCTCGACCAGCGCGACTACGTGGCACCCGACGACATCCAGGCGATCCTGCCGCAGACGATCGCGCACCGCCTGCAGCCCGTGGCCGGAGCCGGCCGTGGCCGCGTGGAGCAGGTGCGCGCCATGGTCGAAGCGGTGGCGCTGCCTTGAACCTGGAAACCGCAGTTGACCGCCTCCCTGCGCTGGCCAAACCGGCTGAACCCTGATGAGCGCGAACGTCCTGCATGATCGGCACGCGCAATCCGAGCCGCCGCGCACGCCGCTCGGGGCGCCTGTGCACTGGGTGCGGCTGCGCTTTCGGGCATGGTCGCAAAGCCGCCAGCCGCCGTCTGACACGCAGCTGCTGACACAGCGCAACGTCTACATCCTGCCCACCCGCGCCGGGTTCATGTTTGCGGCCACGCTCATCGTCTTGCTCGTCGCGTCGCTGAACTACCAGCTCAACCTCGGCTATGTGCTGACCTTCCTGCTCGCCGGCAGCGGCGTCGTGTCGCTGCAAATCACGCACGCCACGTTGCGCGGCCTGACGCTGCATCTGCGCCCGGTGGCGCCGGTGTTCGCGGGTGAAACTGCCCTGCTCGAGTGCGTCTTGACGAGCCCGGACAGTGCTCGCTTCGGGATCGGCTTGAAGGCAATCTCCGGGTCCTCGCAAAACGTGAGCTGGACCAACGTTCCCGCCGGCGGCCAGGCGAACGCGACCGTGTCATTCGTTCCCGAACAGCGCGGCTTGCAGCCACTGCCGGGGCTGGCGATCGAGACCCGCTTTCCGCTGGGGCTGTTTCGTGCCTGGACGTTCTGGCGCCCAGCCTCGCGCCTGCTCGTCTACCCGCGTCCTGAAGCGGGCGCTCCCGCGTTGCCGATGGCGCGCGTGGTGCCTGGCGGCGGCGTCGAGCAGCGCACCCCATGGAGCGGCGAAGCCGACGGCGTGCGCACCTATCAGCGCGGCGACCCGCTCAAGCTCGTGGTCTGGAAGAAAGCGGCCAAGGCCCTTGAGAGCGGAGGCGAACTTGTGAGCCGCGATACGCGTGCCGCCGTGCAGCGCCAGTTGCAGCTCGACTGGGCGCTCTGCGCCGGCCTGCCCGAAGAACAGCGCCTGGCCCGGCTTGCGGCTTGGGTGCTCGCGGCGCAGCGCGCAGCCGCCGAATACGCGCTGCAGCTGCCGGGCGTCTACCTGGAGGCGGGCAGCGGCGAGGCGCATCGGCGGCGCTGCCTGGAGGCCTTGGCATTGTGGAAATAACGGCGTGGACCTGACACTGCCGCGCTGGCCCCGATGGCCCGGTTGGCCGCGCTGGCCCGGTTGGCGCCACTTGCCGCGCGAGACGCGCGACACAATGTTCCTGCTCGGCGTCATCGGTTGGACGGTCGCGCCGCATGTCTCGCATCTGCCGCTGTGGTGCTCGGCCCTCACCGCGGCGGTGCTGGTGTGGCGCGCGCTGCTCGCGCTGCGCCAGGCTGCGCTGCCGAACCGCTGGGTCGTGTTGTCGGTGCTGATCCTGGCCACAGCCCTGACGCTGTGGTCGCATCAAACGCTGTTGGGCAAGGAACCGGGCGTGACCATGGCCGTGTCGCTGATGGCCCTCAAGACCCTGGAGCTGCGCGCGCGGCGCGATGCCTTCGTCGTCTTCTTCCTCGGCTTCTTCCTCGTGCTGACCCAGATTCTGTATTCGCAATCGCTGCCCGTCGCAGGCGCGATGCTGGTGTCGGTGTGGGGCTTGCTCACCGCCCTGGTGCTCGCGCACATGCCGGCGGGCCAGCCCAGCCTGCGCCAGGCCGGCGCGCTGTCGGCGCGCACCGCCTTGCTCGGGGCACCAATCATGGTCGTGATGTTCCTGCTGTTCCCCCGCATCGGGCCGCTTTGGGGCGTGCCGCAAGACGGCACATCGAGCATGGGTTTGTCACTGCGCATGCGCATGGGCTCGGTGGCCGAAGTGGCGCAGGACGACAGCATCGCGCTGCGGGTACGCTTCGATGGCGCGGCACCGCAGCCGCAGGAGATGTACTTCCGCGGCCCGGTGCTGGGGCACTTTGACGGCACCGAGTGGCGCCCGCTGCCGCCAGCGTTGCCAACCACATCTGCCGCGTCACACCACGTGCCGGGCGAACTGCGCCCGCTCGGGCCCACCGTGCACTACGAGATGACGCTCGAGCCGCTGCGCCTGTCGCTGCTGCCCCTGCTTGAAGCGACAGCGCGTGCGCCGCAGATTGACGGCATCGAGGTGAGCCTGGAAGACGACCTGCAGGCGCTGACTGACCGTCCGATCCTGCAACGCCTGCGCTTCAGCGCCGAGGCCAACACCGCCTTCGCGCATGGACCACGAACCTTCACGCCCGGGCTGCGCGACTACCTGGCGCTGCCCGGCGGCTTCAACCCGCGCACCCGCGCCTGGGCCGCAGAGCTGCGCAATCAGCCCCGCTACGCGAACGCCGACGCGACCACTCTGGCGCACGCGCTGCTGCAACACATCCGCTCGCAGAATTTCAGCTATACCCTGGCGCCCGGCGAATATCTGGGGCCAGACACGATCGACGAGTTCTGGCTCGATCGGCGCGTCGGGTTCTGCGAGCACTTCGCTGCGGCGTTCGTGATCCTGATGCGCGCGCTGGACGTTCCGGCACGCGTGGTCACTGGTTACCAGGGCACCGACCCGACACCGGTGGACGGCTACTACATCGTGCGCCAGAGTTCGGCGCACGCCTGGGCCGAGTATTGGCAGAATGGCGTGGGCTGGCAGCGCGCCGATCCCACAGCCGCAGTCGCGCCGGAGCGCATCGAACGCAGCCGCAGGCTGTTGCCCGCTCCCGGTTTCATGGCGGGTGCCATGGGCACCTTCAGCCCGCAGATCATGGCGCAGCTGCGCCAGGGCTGGGAGACGATCAACAACCGCTGGAACCAGTGGGTGCTGGGGTACTCGCGCAGCGCCCAGTTCGATCTGCTGCGCAACCTCGGGCTCGGATCCCCACGTTGGGAGGACCTGGCACTGTTGCTCGCGGGTTCGCTCAGCACGCTGGCGACGCTCGCCGCGCTCTGGGCCTGGCGCGACCGCAACCACGTCGATCCGTGGGCGCGACAACTGGAACGACTGCGCGCTGCCTTGCGCGCAGCAGGCCTGCCTTGCGCGGCGCATGAAGCGCCACGCAACCTGGCACGGCGCACCCAGGAACGCTTCGGCGACGCCGCGAGACCCCTTGTCGAGCTGCTGCTTGAACTGGAGCAGCAGCGCTACAGCCGGCAGGCGCGGCAACGCCCGATTCAGGCGTTGACGCGGCAATTTGTCGCGCAGGCGCGCGCTCTCGCCGCAGCCGCATCGACAGCGGCTGGACAATCGGCGCCTTCGCGCCACACTGCCTGAAGCCCCGTCACGCCCAGCCCATGCACCGCCGCTCGCTGCTCCGGCAGTTGACCTTGACCCCTTGGTCCGCGACCTTGCTTGCGGCATGCGCAATCGGTTCGGCTCAGGCGCGCCCGAAACGCAGGCGCGAAGGCAATCTTCCCGAGGCCGAACCTGGAACCGTGGCCTACCGTGGCCGCGCCGACGTTGTGGAATTCGCGCTTGAAGCTGCGCAGCGTCATGACTTCGACAGCGCATGGGCTCGACACACGCTGGCACAGGCTCGACGCATCCCCAGCGTCGAGCGTCTGATCGTGCCCGTGCCCGGAAGCACGGAAAAGAACTGGGCCGCGTACCGCGCGCGCGCGATCGACTCGGTGCGCATCCGCGCCGGCCTGGCGTTCTGGAACGCGAACAAGGGCTGGCTGCGAAAAGCCGATCAACGCTGGGGGGTCCCGCCCGAGATCGTGGTCGGCATCATCGGCATCGAAACCCTGTACGGCCGGGACATGGGCAACTACCGCACACTCGACGCGCTCGCCACGCTGAGTTTCGATTTCCCCGGAGGCCGCAGCGATCGCAGCGCCTTCTTCCGCGGCGAACTCGAAAGTTACCTGCTCTGGTGCCATGGCGCGGCCACCAACCCACTGCTGCCGCGAGGCAGTTTCGCCGGTGCCATGGGCATGGGCCAGTTCATGCCCTCGAGCGTCTCGAAATACGCCCTCGACTTCGACGCGAACGGAAGCATCGACTTGAACCGCAGCGCGCCCGACGTGATCGGCAGCGTCGCCCATTACCTGGCGGCCTTTGGCTGGGAGCGTGGCGTGGCACCACGCTACGCCGTCAAACCACCCGCCGAGACAATGAATCGCGAGCTGCTGCTTGCACCCGACATCGTGCCGAGTTTCAGCACCGAAGAGTTCATCGAGCGCGGCGCGTTGCTTGGCCCCGACTCTACGGGCTTCGACGGCAAGCTGGCGCTCGTCGAACTGCTGAATGGCGACGCGGCGCCGAGCTACGTGGCCGGCACCGGCAACTTCTATGCGATCACGCGCTACAACTCGTCAAGCTACTACGCGCTGGCGGTGATCGAACTCGGCGAAACGATCGCGCGCGAACGCGCGCGCGGCGTGTCCTGAACGGCGCGGGCCAACCCCAGTTCGAGTTCGACGACTTTGTCCGGCGCCAGTTTCGGCACGCCCGCATGCCGCGCCGGCGACTGCAGTGCGCCAAGGTCTGCGGGTTCGAATTCAACCTGGAAACGCAGTTGACCGCTTCCCGGCGCTGGCCACA
>JAEMQF010000345.1 GCA_022758925.1 Burkholderiales bacterium
CGCGTCCAGGCTGCCCGCGCGCCGGCAACTGGCATAGATGTCCCACAAGCCCAGGCCGCGCCGGCGGATCTCGGCCAGACGCTGCGGATACGGCATGCGCATCAGATCGACCTGCCACAGCGCGCCGAGAATCGGCCAGAACTGATTGCGCGGGTGAGCGTAATACTGTTGTGCCTGCAGCGAGGCCGCACCGGGAAAGCTGCCGAGCACGACGAGGCGGGTCGCGCGGCCGATCACCGGCGGCAGACCCACCAGGCGCTGCGTCTCGCGCTGCGTGGCGGGTCGGGGTGCCGCGGCGGCGCTCAGGCCAGCCTCCCGGGCGCCGAATCAGGCAGCACCTGCGCCAGACGCGGCAAGGCCGCGATTGCGTTGCTGCGCGTCGCCTCGGCCAGGGCCGGCGCCGACAGGCCACGCAGGGCCGCGAGTTGCGCCGCGATGCCCGCAAGCTCGCCGGGCTCGTTGCGCGAACGCTCACCCGCGGCGCGCTGCGCAGCGGTTCGGTACAACCACTGCGGCGCAATGTCCGGCGCGTCGGTTTCGAGCACGATGGCTTCGAGCGGCAGACTGCTCGCCAGACGCCGGATCTGCAGCGCACGCTCGAACGTCAGCGCACCGCCGAATCCCAATTTGAAACCGAGGTCGAGAAAGGCTCGAGCCTGCTGCTCGCTGCCGTTGAATGCATGCACGATGCCGCCGCTGACGCGAATCTCGCGCAGGTGCTTGAGCAAGGTGTCGGCCGAGCGGCGCACGTGCAGGATCACCGGCAGCTCGAATTCGCGCGCGAGTTCGAGCTGCTCGACGTAGAAGCGCGCCTGCAGCGCCAGGTCGAGCCCGGGAACGAAGTGGTCCAGACCAATCTCGCCGACGGCCACGAGCCGCGGGTCATCGCGCTGCGCGCGCAGGCCGGCCCGCAACGCGGCAAGCGACGCCGCGCCCGCATGCCCGACGTAGAGTGGGTGGATGCCGAGCGCGTAGGCAAAGCCATGCGCGTGCGCCAGGCCCCGCACCGCGTCGAAGTTGTCTGGCCCAACGGCGGGCAGCACGAGCTGGCGGACGCCGGCCCGCGCCGCGCGGGCGATCACGGCGCTGCGGTCGGCGTCAAACTCGCTCGCATCCAGATGGCAATGGGTGTCGATCCACATGGCGTGATGATGCACCCCCGCAAGCGAGCGAGGTTCGAGCCGGGCCGGCGCTGTGACAGGAAACCCTTGGCGTGCTACCGTTGCGGCGCTGCCCTTGCCCCGTGCGCAGCGCAAGTTCCGATGCGACAGGCTCGACTCCGGTCAGGACCCAGGCCATGAAGAAAGCACCGCTTTACAGCCCCTCACCTCGGCGCGTTCCGTCGCCGCCTGCGCCGGCCGCGGCGCCGGTGTCGGCCGCAGGGTCACGTTGGGCGCGGTCCAAGGCAATCGCCTTGCGCCACGAAAGGCGCCTTTGGGCGTGCTCGTTCGCGCTTATGTTGTTGCTCGGCCTGGGCCTGCAAGTGACACTGCAGCGCCGGCCGGCGCCCCTGACGCTTGAAAAAATCGAGGCCGCGTTGCGCGCGTCGCTCGAAGAAAAACCGCTCGCGGCCGCCGAAGCGCAGGCCTATGAGGCGATCCTGCCGTCGCTGGTGCGGGTTGTGGGGCAGAGCAATGACGTCAACGACGGTCCCGACGCCGCCGAACACCGCGGCGTGGGCAGCGGCGTGGTGATTGTCGACAGCGGCATCATCCTGACGAATCTGCACGTCGTGGCGGGCGCGAAGCGCATCAAGGTGACGTTTTCCACAGGGCTGGAATCAGAAGCGACGCTGACCGGCGTCTACGCCGATCACGACCTGGCAGTGTTGAAGGCGAAGACCATCCCCGACGACCTGCCGGCTGCGACGATGCGTTCCACCGCCGACTTGCTCCCCGGCGACCACGTGATCGCGGTCGGCTTTCCGTTCGGCATCGGGCCATCGGTTTCGTCGGGCGTGGTTTCGGGGTTGAAGCGGGAATTCCGCTCGCCCGAAGGCGACCGCGTCCTGACCAATCTGATCCAGTTCGACGCCGCTGCCAACCCGGGCAATTCCGGCGGACCGCTCGTGACTCTCGACGGCGCGGTGGTCGGCATCGTCACGGCCATCCTGAACCCCTCACAGCAGCGCGTTTTCATCGGCATCGGCTTCGCCGTGCCGATCGAAAACGCTGCCAGTGCCGCCGGCATGCCGCCGTTCTGAACCCCATTTGCCGACATCCGTCACGCGTCATTCATGAACAACCCGCATTCCGCCGGTGCAGCCGCCTCGACCTTGATGGAAAGTGTGCTTTACGAAGTCAAGCGCATCGTCGTCGGGCAAGACCGTTTCCTCGAACGCGTCATGGTGGCGCTGCTCGCGCAGGGCCATTTGCTCGTCGAGGGCGTTCCGGGCCTGGCGAAGACGTTGACCGTGAAGACGCTCGCCGCGACACTGCGTGGCCATTTCAAGCGAATTCAGTTCACCCCCGACCTGGTGCCGGCGGATCTTGTAGGAACGCGCATCTACAGCCCGCGCACCGGCGAGTTCAGCACGTCGCTCGGGCCGGTGTTCACGAATCTGCTGCTCGCCGACGAGATCAACCGCGCACCTGCCAAAGTGCAAAGTGCGCTGCTGGAGGTGATGCAGGAGCGGCAGGTGACGATTGCCGGCGAAACGCACAAGGTGCCCGAGCCGTTCCTGGTGATGGCGACCCAGAACCCGATCGAAACCGAAGGCACGTATCCGCTGCCCGAAGCGCAAGTGGACCGTTTCATGATGAAGGTGCTCGTCGACTACCCGAGCGAGGAAGAGGAGCTTGTCGTGGTGCAGCGCGTCACCGGGCCGGCCACCAGCGTCAGCGCGGTGGCGAGCATGAGCCAGTTGCACGAGTTGCAGCACGAGTGCCGGCAGGTGTATGTGGACCCTTCGTTGATGCAGTACGCAGTCAAACTCGTGAGCGCGACGCGCCGGCCCGAGCGCTACGGCCTGGCCGATCTGGCGCAGTACATCACCTTCGGCGCGAGCCCGCGCGCCACCATCGGCTTGATCGAAGGTGCGCGCGCGCTGGCCTTCATGCGCGGCCGAAACTACGCGCTGCCCGAAGACATGACCGGGCTCGTGGCTGACGTATTGCGGCACCGCCTCGTGCTGTCCTACGAAGCGCTGGCCGATGGCTTGAACGCGGATCAGATCATCGAGCGCGTGCAGAAGAAGATTCCCGTTCCCGACAAACCCCTGGCGCTGCAGTCGCAACCCTCATAGGGCGTCGTCACGTGTCAGGCTTTGTCGAGCGCCGCCGCCACACGATTGCGCCGTGGGGCGATTCCCCGTCCGCGCTGCAACGGCGCAAGGGCGACGCGCGGCGCGACATTGAAACCGGGTCGGCGCCTGGCGATGCGCCCGGGTCGGCGCCTGGCGATGCGCCCGGGTCGGCGCCTGGCGATGCGCCCGAATCGGCGCGTGGCGCCGAGGCCTTGCTCAAGCGCCTCGAGTGGACCGTGCTGCGCCGTCTGGATGGCGTCTTGCAAGGCGACTACCGCAGCCTGTGGCGCGGCGCCGGCCTCGACCTGGCCGACCTGCGTGAGTACCAGCATCACGATGACGTGCGCCACATCGACTGGAACGTCACGGCACGCTTGCAGACGCCGTACGTTCGTCAGTTCACGGAAGACCGCGAACTCGCCGCGTGGTTTCTCGTCGACCTCAGCGCGAGCGTCGACTTCGGCTCCGAGCGCATCACGAAACGCAGCGTCGCACGCGAATTCGTCGCCGTGCTCGCGCGGCTGCTCACGCGCCATGGCAACCGCGTCGGCGCGCTGCTCTACGGCACCGCAGTGGACACCGTGATCCCTGTGCGAGGCGGCCGCACCCAGGTTCTGCACTTGCTGCAGCGCATGGCGCAACGCCCCGAAAAGTCGGCGCTGGGCGCGACGCAGTTGCGCGACTTGTTGCTTGCCGGGCAGCGCATCGTGAAACGCCGCAGCACGATATTCATCGTCTCCGATTTCATCAGCGCGCCGGGCTGGGAACGCGTGCTGGCGCAACTCGTGCAACGCCATGAAGTGACTGCAGTGCGTCTGTACGACCCCCTCGAGATGGTCCTTCCCGACCTGGGCCTGGTGAACATGAACGACGCCGAAACCGGCGAACAACTGACCGTCGACACCCACGACGCGGGTTTTCGTGAGCGGTTTGCGCTTCTGGCCGAAGAGCGCGAAAGCGCACTGCGCGGCGCGCTGGCGCATGCCGGCGTCGACACCCTCGAGCTCGCAACCGACGACAATCTGCTCGACGCCATTCTTCGTTTTTCCGGCCTTCGCCGCCAGCGCAGCCGCCTCAATGCCGGCGGCGGTGCGCCGGGCTCGGCCCCGCCGTACCGAGCGCCGGCAGGACTCGGCAAGCCGAGTCCGCCCCCCGGGGGGTTCGGGGTGCCTCGGCAGCAGCCCTTCGGTTCCTTGGGAGGTGCCTCATCATGAGGACGACACCATGGCTGAGTTTCCTCTGGCCCGAAATGCTCTGGGCGATGCTCGCCGTGCCGCTGCTGGTGGCCGGCTACTTCTGGCTGCTTTCGCGGCGCAAGAAGACCTCGCTGCGCTACGCCAACCTCGGGCTGGTGCGCCAGGCGATGGCCAAGACAACGGCCTGGCGGCGCCATGTGCCACCGGCATTGATGCTGCTCGCAACCATCGCCTTGCTGTTCGCCGCAGCCCGGCCGGCCGCTGTCGTGACCTTGCCCACGGCACAAAAGACCGTCGTGCTCGCGATCGACGTCTCGGGCAGCATGCGCGCCACCGACGTCAAGCCGAATCGAATTACCGCAGCACAGGAAGCAGCGAAGACGTTCGTCGCCGAACTGCCGCGTTCGGTACGCGTTGCGGTCGTTTCGTTCGCCGGCACCGCAGCCGTGGTGCAGGCGCCCACGCTCAGCCGCGACGATGTCTACGCCGCGATCGACCGCTTTCAGCTGCAGCGCGGCACCGCCACCGGCAGCGGTATCGTGCTCTCGCTTGCAACCATCTTTCCCGACGCCGGCATTGAGCTGTCGCACATCACCGGAGCGCGCAACATGCCGCCCCAGCCCGGCGACAAGCCGAAACAAGAGTTCACGCTGGTCGAACCCGGCTCCTACGCCTCGGCAGCGATCATCATGCTCACCGATGGTCAACGCACCACCGGCCCGGACCCGCTGGACGCGGCGAAGATGGCGGCCGAGCGCGGTGTGCGCGTCTACACCGTGGGCATCGGCACCAAGGAAGGCGAAACGATTGGATTCGAAGGCTGGTCAATGCGCGTGCGCCTTGACGAAGACACGCTGAAGAACATCGCCGACCGCACCCGCGCCGACTATTTCTACGCCGGCACTGCCGAGGACCTGAAGAAGGTCTATCAATCGCTCAGCACACGCCTCGTCGTCGAGCGCAAGGAAACCGAGATCAGCGCGCTGTTCGCGCTGTTCGGAGCGTTGCTGCTCGTCAGTGCCGCCGGCTTGTCGGTGTGGTGGTTCGGGCGCGCTGCTTGAGGGCCAAGGCGGCGCGTCAGCCCAGCGCGCAGCGGCGCTATCCGCATGCGAAAATCCGCCGCTCCCGCCGTAGTTCAATGGATAGAACGAGCGCCTCCTAAGCGCTAGATGTGGGTTCGATTCCCGCCGGGGGGGCCAGACGAGGCGGCCGGGCCGGCCGAGGCATGCCGAAGACCCCAGCACAATCAAGCTCCTGTGGCCTTTCTTGTTCCGGGTCGTTGGCACTGGCCTTTCCCCTGGATTCCGTACCCGAAAACCGAGTCACGAATTGACTTGCGTGGCCTGAGCCGCAACCCACTCTCGCTCGAACCGCGACCGGTTGAGGCAGGCCGTCGTCGAGTGCAGTCGGTTCTGCTTGCAGCAGAGCAACGACGCGATGGTTTCTTTCCTGGCCTGGCGCATCACCTGGCGCCTGACCAGGTCGATTGCCAACGCCAGAAACAGCCAGCCCCGTGTGCAGCGAAGGAGGTGACGGCATCGCCCCAGGCCTTGTCGGGCTCGACCAGCGTGAACTGCCGATCGAGCAGATTGGGCGCGATCGGCAGGGCGTGCTTGCTGTCGGTGGTGAACTTGTAGCGGCGCTTGCCGTTGGCCCGGATGCCGTGCAGATGCATGAGCTTGGGGGCCCGTTCCCTCCACGTCCGCGACCGGCCATCGCCCGCATGGGCCTCGGCGTGAATGGCCCTGATGTGCACGACCTGCGCGTCGTCGCTCAGGTGGCGCCGCTGCGCGGCACTGGCGCGCCGAACGAAATGCTCGTGGTGCCAAAGAGATCCATCGGCTGGGCGTTCACGACCTTGCTGTCGGCGCCTTTGAGCTTGCCCTGCCGCTGGGCCGTGACCCGGTTGAACAACGCCTATTCCATCACTCCGCGTGTCCAAGCCGCCGCCGCAAGGCTTTGCGCGCCTGTCACCAAACGCACCGCCTCGCGCGTGAGCTTTGGCGCGTAGCGCGCCCGTACTCTCTTTGTCGTTTCCGTTCTCCTTGTTTGCGTTTGAACACCCGGCAAGCGGTAGGCTTTTCGGGGGCGATGTCATGCTGCTGCAACACTCAAAGGCCAAAGTTCAGCCACACCGTTGCACGAAGGACCACGACCTTTGACCTCCAAGATCATCTGTATTGATGATGCGCGATAAGTTTTGACAACCTAGAGTTCAAGTTGCGTATCAAGGAAAGGCAGGCTTTGCAGTGACCGAGGGTGTGAACGAACGAGGACGAGCGAACGCATTGGTGATCGGGTTGCGCGGCGAGCCAAGTTGCGCAAGACAGGGACAGTTCGGCGCGGCCCATGGCGCCGATTTGCAGTGCAGTTCACCTCGGCGCCTCGCGGACCCCCTTGTCCGTGGGATGGAAGCGTTCGGCGCACGAGTCGAAGATGGGCGAATCGATGGGCGTGCGTCGATGAGGAGACTGAGATGCATTTCTCGATGACGAGTGAAGGCAACTACCGCATCTTCGCGGCTGCGGTTTGCGCTCAGCACGGGGACGGATTTGTCGCCGTCGTCGTCGTGAATCGACTGCACGGCAACGGCGGCGAACCGCGTGAAGCGTATCGCGATGAGATGCTGGCTGGCGGCCACCGTTGGCCGTCACCCGAAGCGGCACGCCTGTACGCCGTGGCCAAGGCGCGCGAAGTGATTCGCATGGAACAGCACCGCCTGGCCTGCTGAGCCCGTACTGGAAGACGTCAAAGATTCCCGGTTCCTCGCGCCCGAGTTTGAAGCGAACCTGCATCGATCTAGAGAGGCCCCGGGGAAATGCTTGGCTGTGTGCCCGGATCGTCTGCAAGACGGCTCATTTGTCGAGTTGATTGACGATGCGCCTTCGGCTTGCAATTACCGCCGCCTTGATGAACATTGCGCAGCCGACCTGGAGGGTTGGGAGTCCCTGCCGAGACAACTTCGTCTGCGGTGGGCGCCCGGCCCCAGATCAAGAGTGAGAATTTCGATTGCAGCGGCTGCGCGGAGGCAGGTTGTTCGCAGCAATCGCGTCAACGCGCACGGGGCTTAGCGCCGGATCGCGCGCGACAGCAGCACAACCGGCACCAGCCCGACGAGAACGATCGCCAGAGAAGGCAGCGCGGCCTCGCCCAAACGCTCGTCGCGCGCGAGCTGGTAGGCCACGACCGCCAGCGTGTCGCTGTTGAACGGGCGCAGCAAGAGTGTCGCGGGCAATTCTTTCATCACGTCGACGAACACAAGCAGCAGGGAGGCCAGCGTGGCGCGGCGCAACAACGGCACATGCAGTTCGAGCAGAATGCGCCATCGCGAGACCCCGAGCATGCGCGCCGTCTCGTCCACCGATGGCGGAATCCTGGCGTAGCCGGCTTCGAGCGACTGCAAGGCGACCGCCGAGAAACGCACCTGATACGCGTAAAGCACGCCGAACACGGTGCCGGTGACAAGTGCGCTCGCGGACCACTGCGGCATTCGTTGTTGCAGCCAGGTCAGAGGGATCAACACACCGACCGCGATTACCGCACCAGGCACCGCATAGCCGAGCGAGATCACACGCACGGCCCAGCGCAATGACAGGCTCGGTCGTGTGCGCAAGGCGAACAAGAAAGCGGCTGCGAGCAACGCAGCGAGCAATGCCGCAATCGCTGCAAGTTCGACGCTGACAGTGGCGGATCGGGCAAAGCGTGCCAGCGGGAAATGCGCGTCAGCCGATGCAAGTTCCTGGCCAAGCAATCGCAGCAAGACCAGTACCGGCAATACAAAGCCCAGTGCCACCGGAGCGGCGCAGGCGGCAAATGCGAGTGCGGCGCGGATTCCGGTCAAGCCGATCGGCTTGGCCTCGTTGCTGGCCGCGGGCGTGACCGCCGAACCCGCAAAGCGCAAACGGCGCCGCGCGCGCCGCTCCAGCCACAGCAACACGGCAATCACAAACAGCAGCGTTGAGGCGAGTTGGGCTGCCGCGTTGCTATCGTTCATGACGAGCCAGGCTTTGTAGATCCCGGTGGTGAAGGTCTGCAGCCCGTAGTACGAACCCACGCCGTAGTCGGCCAGCGTTTCCATCAGCGCCAGTGCAACGCCGGCGGCGATCGCCGGGCGGGCCAGGGGCAGCGCCACTTTGCGCACCCGGCGCGAGGTACCGGCACCGAGCAAACGTGCCGCTTCCATCAGCTGTACAGCGCGTTCGACGAGGGCAGCGCGCGTCAGCAGGTAGACGTAGGGGTACAGGCAAAACACGAACAGCAGCGCCGCGCCCCAGAGGCTGCGCACGTCGGGCCAGAGTGCGCCGGTCGCGCCGGTGGCGGCACGCAGCGCCATCTGCAGGGCGCCGCTGTACTGGAGCGCGTCGGTCGTTGCATAGGCCAACACATAGGCGGGCATCGCCAGCGGCAGCAACAAGGCCCATTCAAACGTGCGCCGCAGCGGAAAGTCGAACAAGGTGACCAGCAGCGCCGTCCCGCCCCCCACCACGGCCACGCCCAGACCGACGGCCAAGGCCAGCAGCAACGAGTTCAGCGCGTACTGAGGCAACACGGTTTGCCATTGATGGCGCAGCGCCTCGATCCCTGCAGCGTCCAGGGCAACCCATGCCCCCAATACCGCGAGCACCGGGAGCGCCAGCAGCACCGCAGCAAGCATCAGCAGGCGCGACATGTTGTTCGGAGGGAGAAGCAGGGGGAAACCAGATGCGAACGCTTCTGATTTGTAATTGGGACCGTATCATAGGCGCATGTTTCTCGAACTCGAACGCGTTGAAGTTCGCTACGACACCAGCGCATCGCGCGCCGCGGTTGACGCGGTGTCGCTCGGACTGCAATGCGGCGAAGTCGGCGTTCTGATCGGGCCTTCGGGCTGCGGCAAGACCTCGCTGCTGCGTGCTGTTGCCGGCCTGGAGCGACTGTGCGCCGGGCGCGTCAGCATCGACGGCGCCGCGCTGGGCGACTTTTCGTTGGGCTTGCATCTGCCGCCTGAAGAGCGCCAGATCGGCATGGTGTTCCAGGACTACGCCCTGTTCCCGCACTTGAGCGTGGCCCAGAACGTGGCTTTCGGCATTGCCCACCTCGGGCCGGCGCAGCGGCGCGCCCGAACCCGGGAGGTGCTGGACCTGGTGGGCCTGGGGCATGCGGAAAAACGCGCACCGCATGAACTTTCGGGCGGACAGCAGCAGCGTGTCGCGTTGGCGCGCGCTCTGGCGCCGCGGCCACGTCTGCTGCTCCTCGATGAACCGTTTTCCAGCCTTGATGTCGACCTGCGCGAACGTTTGGCCCAGGAACTGCGTGCGATCCTGAAGGGCTTGAAGATCACGGCCCTGTTCGTCACGCACGACCAATTCGAGGCGTTCGCCATCGGCGACCTGATCGGCGTGATGAACAAGGGCGTGCTCGAACAGTGGGACGACGCCTACACCCTGTACCACCGCCCGGCGACACGCTTTGTCGCGGATTTCATCGGCCATGGTGTGTTCGCGCATGCGCAGATCGTCGCCGCGCCGGGCGGCAGCATCGTACGCACGCCCATCGGCGACCTGAGCGACATGCTCGAGTGCCCGCTGCCCGAAGCCTTCGAGGGGGGTCTGTGCGACGTGCTGCTGCGCGCCGACGACATCGTTCACGACGATGCCGCGCCGGTGAAGGCGTGCATCGAACGCAAGGCATTTCGCGGCTCGGAGTTCCTCTACACACTGCGCTTGGGTAGCGGTGAACGCGTGATGGCGCATGTGCCGTCGCACCACGACCACCAGGTCGGCGAATGGATCGGTATCCGCGCCCAGGTCGACCATGTGGTGACCTTCGCCCGGCAGGCTTGACCCCGGGCGGAGGACCGGATGGCTCACCCGGGTATCGGGGGTGACGGCGGAAAGGGTGCAACGGCGTGCAACTTTCCCGCGGCGGCCCCGCTCGAAAGCGGGACGCGGGAATATACTGACTGCGCAATTTTTCATACGATTCAGCGAATTCAATGGCAGGCACAGGGGGGTATTCGATGGGCAGGAAACTCAAGATCGCGGGGTGGATTGCGGTTGGCGCGGTGGCCGGGGCGCTCGCCAGCATGCAATTGCAGGCGATTGCGCGCAGTTCCGTGGCCCAGCTTCCGCTCGAAGAACTGCAACAACTTGCAGCCGTCTTCGGCATGGTGAAGAGTGACTACGTCGAGGCGGTGGACGAGAAGAAGCTGATCACCGACGCGATCGGCGGCATGGTGGCCGGGCTGGACCCGCATTCGCAGTATTTCGACAAGAAGTCATTCAAGGAATTTCGAGAGGGCACAACCGGCAAGTTCGTCGGCGTCGGGATCGAGATCGGCATGGAAGACGGCTTGGTCAAGGTGGTCTCGCCGATCGAAGGCTCGCCCGCGTTTCGCGCTGGCCTGAAAAGCGGCGACCTGATCACCAAGATCGACGACACGGTCGTGAAGGGCTTGAGCATGGACCAGGCCGTCAAGCGCATGCGCGGCGAGCCCAACACGAAGGTCGTTCTCACCGTGTTTCGCAAGTCGGAGAACCGCAGCTTCCCGGTGACGATTGCGCGCGAAGAAATCCGCACCCAGAGCGTTCGCTCCAAGATCATCGAGCCGGGATATGCGTGGCTGCGGGTGAGTCAGTTCCAGGATCGCACCGTGGATGACTTCGTGCGCAAGCTTGACGAAATCTACAAGCAGGAGCCCAACCTCAAAGGCCTGGTGCTCGACCTGCGCAACGACCCGGGCGGCCTGCTCGAGGCTTCGGTGGCGATTTCGGCGGCGTTTCTGCCCAGCGACGCCGTCGTCGTCTCAACCAACGGACAAATCCCCGATTCGAAAGCCACATTCAAGGCATCGCCGGAGTTTTATGTGCGGCGCGGCGGTGGCGACCCCCTGCGCAAGGTACCCGAGGCGGTGAAGAAGGTTCCGCTGATCGTGCTCGTCAACGAAGGTTCGGCTTCGGCCAGCGAAATCGTCGCCGGTGCGCTGCAAGACCACAAGCGCGCCACGATCATGGGCGCACAGACCTTCGGCAAGGGCTCGGTGCAGACGGTGCGCCAGCTCTCGCCCGAGACCGCGCTGAAGATCACGACGGCGCGCTATTTCACGCCGAGCGGTGCATCAATCCAGGCCAAGGGAATCGTTCCCGACGTGATGCTCGACGAAACCTCGGAAGGCAATTTGTTCGCGTCGCTTCGGGTGCGTGAGGCCGACCTCGAAAAACACCTGCAAAGCGGCCAGGGCTCCGAGGTGAAAGACGAGGCCCGCGACAAGGCGCGCGAAGAAGCGCGCAAGAAGCTCGAAGACGAAAGCGCGAAACGTGCTGCGGCCGCGCCCAAGCCCCTGCCTGAATTCGGCAGCGCGGAAGACTTTCAGCTGACCCAGGCACTGAACCGCCTCAAAGGCAGGCCGGTGCTGGTGAGCAAGACGTCCTTCGAGCGCAAGGCCGAAGCCACCACGAACTGACGCCGCAAGCAAGCCGCCGAAGAACGCCCGCAACTGCGGGCGTCTTTGCGTCATTGATGGTTTCGCTATCCTCGGCGCATGAACGACGACCAATTGTTGCGTTATTCGCGGCATATTCTGCTGAATGAATTCGGCATCGAAGGCCAGCGCTGCCTGCTGGCGGCGCATGCCCTCGTGGTCGGCGCCGGCGGCCTGGGCTCGCCGGTGGCGCTGTACCTGGGCAGCGCGGGTGTCGGGCGCATCACGATCGTCGACCACGACAGCGTGGACCTGACCAATTTGCAGCGCCAGATCGCCCACACCCTGGCGCGCCTGGGGCAGCCCAAGGCGAACTCGGCAGCCCAGACGATCCTTGCCCTCAACCCTGAGGTGCGGGTCACTCCCGTGCAAGAGCGTGCCGACCCACAGCGCCTGGACAGTCTGCTGCACGATGTCGATGTGGTGCTCGATTGCAGCGACAATTTCGCGACCCGTCAGGCCGTGAACGCCGGGTGTGTCGCGCGCCGCATACCGCTGGTGTCGGGCGCCGCGATCGGGTTCGACGGCCAGATCTCGGTGTACGACACGCGCAGCGGCGTTCACCCCTGCTACGCCTGTATCTTCCCGCCCGAAGCAGCGTTCGAAGAAACTTCCTGCGCGACGATGGGCGTATTCGCGCCGCTGGTGGGCATCATCGGCACGATGCAGGCGGCCGAAGCGCTCAAATTGCTGGCAGGAATCGGTTCGTCGCTCGCCGGGCGCTTGCTGATGCTCGATGCGCGAAACATGGAGTGGACCGAAATCCGCACGCAACGCAGTCCTTCTTGCACTGTCTGCGGCACACGCAATGCAGCGCCGATGGCTTAAGCTGTGAAGATGGACAAACGCACCGAGCTGACCGCCCGCAACTTCCCCAGTGCCGAGCAAGACGCGAAGACCCTCGAGGTTCCTTCGCGCTACACCGGACCGGAGAGCGCCTACCGCCTGGCGTTCACCGACAAGAGCTTCCTGCTGCGCGAGGAATTGCGCCCGGTGCGCATGCAACTCGAACTGCTCAAGCCCGAGATGGTTCAGCTCGAGCACGACATCAAATCCACCATCGTCATTTTCGGCAGCTCGCGCATCGCGCCGCCGGACGTGGCGGCGCGCGAGCTGGCCTCAGCTCAAGCCGGCACCAATCCGAGTGCCCTGCAACGGGCAGAGGTGAAGATGCGGATGTCGCGCTACTACGGCGAAGCGCAGCGCTTCTCGGCCCTGGTGACGACGCGCTCACGCGAACACGAGACGCCGATTTACGTGGTCACCGGCGGCGGCCCGGGCATCATGGAAGCGGGCAACAGGGGAGCCTTCGAAGTCGGCGGCAAGAGCATCGGCCTGAACATCGTGCTGCCGCAGGAGCAAGCACCCAACGACTACATCACGCCCGAGCTGTGTTTCCAGTTTCATTACTTCGCGCTGCGCAAGATGCATTTCCTGATGCGCAGCATCGCGCTGGTGTGTTTCCCGGGGGGCTTCGGCACGCTCGACGAACTGTTCGAGACGATGACGCTGATCCAGACCGGCAAATGCAGGCGCCGCCCGATCCTGCTGTTCGGGCGCGAATTCTGGACCCGCCTCATCAATTTCGATCTGCTCATCGAGACCGGCATGATCAGCCCCGACGATATCAACCTGTTCCACTTCGTCGAGAGTGCCGAGGAGGCATGGAGTCACCTCGAAGCCGAGTACGGCTTCGATCTCCCGCAGCCGCAGACCGCCGAGGTTTCGGTGGCGGTATGAGCCCGGCGCACGGCCGCCCGAAGATGGGCGATCCCCCGTTGCCACGAAGCGGCCACGGCGTGGGCCTGGGGTGTGGATCGGCATATTCGTGCAACGATAGGCTTGAATGACGCGCAAAGTCAGCCTGCTTGGCGCACCCACCGACATCGGCGCCAGCGTGCGTGGCGCAAGCATGGGGCCGCAGGCACTGCGCGTGGCCGGCATCGTGCCGGTACTGGCACGCCGCGGCCTGGACGTGATCGATCTGGGCAACGTTTCCGGCCCGCCCAACCCCTGGCAAGAACCGGTCAACGGCTATCGTCACCTGGCGCAAGTGGTGCAGTGGAATCAGACGGTGCACGACGCCGTCCACGCCGAACTGAAGCGCGGCAGCTTGCCGATTCTGCTGGGCGGCGACCATTGCCTGGCGATCGGCTCGATCAGCGCGGTGGCACGCCATTGCCGGGAGACAAACAAGACGCTGCGCGTGCTATGGCTCGACGCGCACGCCGACTTCAACACCCACCTGCTCACGCCCAGCGGCAACCTGCACGGCATGCCGGTGGCCTGCCTGTGCGGCAAGGGGCCACAGGAGCTGATCGAGATCGGCGGTGCCGTGCCTGCGGTGCACGCCAAGGCGCTGCGCCAGATCGGCATCCGCAGCGTCGATGACGGAGAGAAGCGACTGGTTCACGAAGCCGATCTCGACGTCTTCGACATGCGCTACATCGACGAAATGGGCATGCGCCACACCATGGAACTGGCGCTGGACGCGATGGACGCGCAGACCCATCTGCACGTCAGCTTCGACGTCGACTTCCTCGACCCCGACATCGCCCCCGGCGTGGGCACGACGGTGCGCGGTGGGCCGACCTACCGCGAAGCACAGTTGTGCATGGAGATGATCGCCGACACCGGGCTGCTGGCGTCACTTGACGTGATGGAGCTGAACCCGGCGCTGGACCTGCGCAACCGCACTGCCGAACTCGCGGTCGACCTGGTGGAAAGTCTGTTCGGCAAGAGCACCTTGATGCGCAAGTAGATCGCTCAGCACGTCGCGGTCGATCTAACGGCACGGGCCGTGCAGCCTGCGGAATTTGCGCGGTTCGAGCGCATCGCCCTGCGCAAACAGGCCGCGCCGGGCGATGCGTGCAGAGATCTCCTGCGCCGCGTAGGCACCGGGTTGCTGGCCATAGCCCGAGTTCCAGGCGTGGCCCTGGGCGACCATCCAGGCACCGATGTCCTCGCCGTCCAGCGAGAGCGTGGCCACCTGACGCTGGAAGCTATCGGTGGCGTGGCTGCGAAGCCGCACGTGCCGATGCAGCACACGCGCTTCGAGCGCGGCCTTCGCCTGCGGGCCCCAGGCTTGGCAGCTCTCGGGCGCATCGATGTCGCGCAGGCGAATCGCGCGCGGCTTGCGCGCGTTTGCGTCACCGCTGTCGGGCCGAATCCACAACGTGTCACCGTCGATCACGAGTGTCACGGTGCCACCCAGTGGCTGCGCGCCGGCCTGTGCTGCAAACAGCGCAAGCGCGGTCGGCAGTACAAGTGCGCCGATCCAGTTCATGCCGCCGCCAGCAGCTTGAGCAGCCAGGCGAGGAACAGGGCGAACAGGATCAGCCAGACCGCGAGCACCAGCAGTGCTCCCCACCAAAGGCGAGGCAGCCGCTCGGCCGAGGCTTCGGCCTCGAGCAGGCAGGCCTGCCACAGTGCGGCCGGCGTGAGCCGGATCACCAACGCGACGCCCAATGGCAACAGCAACAAATCATCGAGCAGGCCAAGCACCGGGATGAAGTCAGGGATCAGGTCGATCGGGCTGACGGCATAGGCAATCACGGCGAACGCGACCCACTTCGCCGCGCGAGGCGTCTGCGGATGGCGCATGAGTTTCCACGCGGCGAGCAAGTGAACCCTGAGCCGGGCTGCGGCGCCATGTCTGAAGAATCGGTTGAACCAGATCATTGGATCGAAATTGAGGCCTCCGGCGGGCATGGTACCCGGCGGACCACCCGATGCCGCGGCGCCACAGCCCGAGGGAAATCGAGCATGCGCCGCGCCGGGCAGGCCGCCTAGACTGCCCGCATTCACGCGCGCCGGGGTCGACGCCGTGGTTTCTTCGATTCAGCCTCTGGAGCCCTTCATCATGCAAGTCCCCGCCTCGAAATCCACTCTGTTCGGTTTGTGCGCCGCCGCCGTGCTGGCGACCTCATTGCCGGCGCACGCCGGCAAGACGCTGGAGGCAATCACCGCCCGCGGCCAGTTGGTGTGCGGCGTCAATCCGAGTCTGCCCGGGTTCTCGGCCGCCGACAGCCAGGGCAATTGGGCCGGTCTGGACGTCGACATTTGCAAGGCCATCGCCGCGACGATCGTGCGCGACGCGAGCAAGATCAAATGGGTGCCGCTGAACGCGGCGCAGCGTTTTGCGGCGTTGCAGTCGGGCGAAGTCGACATCCTTTCACGCAACACGACCTGGACGCTGACACGCGACGCGTCGCTCGGCCTGCATTTCACGGGCACGACGTACTACGACGGCCAGGGTTTCATGGTGACGAAGAAGAGCAAGATCACTTCGGCCAAGCAACTCAAGGGCGCAACCGTGTGCGTGCAGTCCGGAACAACGACTGAAAAGAACCTGAACGACTACTCCAAGGCGGCCGGCCTGAACATGAAGCCCGTCGTCTTCGAGACCCAGGAAGCGACCAACAAAGCCTACTTTTCCGGCCGCTGCCAAGCCTACACGACAGATGCCTCGGGCCTCGCCTCAGTGCGCAACAAGGAAGCGGGAAACCCCGACGACCATGTGATCCTGCCTGACTTGATCTCCAAAGAACCACTCGGCCCGTCGGTGCGGCGCGGCGACGACGAATTCTTCTCAATCGCCAAGTGGGTCGTGTTCGCATTGATCGAAGCTGAGGAGTACGGCATCACCAAAGCCAACGTCGATCAGATGAAGGCCGACAGCAAAGACCCGGTGGTGCAGCGCATCCTGGGCACCTCGGAAGACACCGGCAAGCTGCTCGGCCTGGACAAGGACTGGGCCTACCGCGCCATCAAGGAAGTGGGCAACTATGGCGAAATCTTCGAGCGCAACGTCGGCCCGAATTCAGCGCTGAAGCTGCCGCGCGGCGCCAACAATCTGTGGAGCAACGGCGGTTTCATGTACGCGCCACCAGTGCGCTGAAGCGCGCCCACCCGAACCGCACCCGCCAGAGGCTTCGCCCCGTGGCCGCACCCCCAGCGAAACGCAGCTTTCACTGGCGCAGCAAGGCCTTTCGGGGTGTGCTGTACCAGGTGGTCGCGATCACGTTGATCGCCGCCGCCGGGGCTTACCTGTTGTCGAACACGCTTGGCAACATGCGCGCGCGCGGCATCAAGAGCGGCTTCGACTTCATCACCCAGCCGGCGGGCTTCGGCATCGGCGAAAGCGTGATCCCGTTCGATTCGGCCGAGAGCTACGGCAAGGCCTTCCTGGTGGGTCTGTCGAACACGTTTCGGGTCGCGATCCTGGGCGTCGTGATGGCCACACTGCTGGGAACGCTGCTGGGCATTGGGCGCTTGTCGCGCAACTTCCTGGTGCGAAGCTTGAGCAGCGCCTATGTCGACCTGATCCGCAACGTGCCGCTTTTGCTGCAGTTGTTCATCTGGTACTTCCTGATGACGGAGCGGCTGCCGAGTATCGAAGAGGCGCTGCAGCCGCTGCCCGGCGTCTTTTTCAGCAAGAACGGATTGCAGTTCCCGCACCCGATCTGGAGCCCGGGCCACGCCGGCACTCTGATCGGTTTGTGCGTCGGGCTGCTCGGCTGCTGGGGCTGGAGCCGGTTTGCGCGCCTGCGGCGCGAGGCCACGGGCCGCATTCTGCCGGTGCTGCTGCCGGCAATGGCGATTCTGTTCCTGCTCACCGCTTTGGGCTGGGTGCTCGGCGGCGCCCCGGGCGGGCTGGACCTACCGGAAAAGACCGAGATCAATGTCGTCGGTGGGGGCGCGGTAACTCCCGAATTCCTCACGGTGCTGCTTGGGCTGACGGTCTATACGGCGGCCTACATCGCCGAAGTGGTGCGCGCGGGCATTCTTTCGGTGCCCTTTGGTCAGCATGAAGCGAGTGCGGCGCTCGGCCTGTCGCGCGGCCAGGCGCTGCGACTCGTGCAACTGCCGCAGGCGCTGCGCGTCATCATTCCACCGATGACGAACCAATACCTGAACCTGACGAAGAATTCGTCGCTCGCGGTCGCCGTGGGCTACCCCGATCTGGTGTCGATCTCCAATACCTCACTGAACCAGACCGGCCGCGCGATCGAGTGCATTGCGCTCGTCATGGCGTGTTACCTGACGCTGTCGCTGCTGACTTCGGCGGCGATGAATGCGTACAACAAACGCGCATCCATCAAGGAACGCTGATGGCATCGAGCGGCGCCGTCTTCAGCCCGATCCCGCCGCGTGCCGCCCCGGTGGCCACGCAGGGCCTGGTCGCGTGGCTCAAGCGCAGCCTGTTTGACGGCTACGCGAACAGCCTGGCGACGCTCGTTACGCTGCTGGTGCTGATCTGGCTGGTACCGCCGTTCTTCAACTGGAGCGCTGTGAACGCCGTGTTCGCGCCCGACAACACGGCCTGCCGCGCGGCGCAGGAAGTCGGCGCCTGCTGGGGCGTGATTGTCGAGAAAGGCCGCCTGATCCTGTTCGGCCGCTACCCTTACGCTGAACAATGGCGCCCCCTGCTCGCCTGCGCGATGCTGATCGCGCTGCTGGTGGCGAGTTGTCTGCGCCTGTTCTGGCGCGCGTGGCTTGCCGGCTTGTGGATCGCGGCGCTCGCGATCTTCCTGGTGCTGATGCACGGTGGCACATTCGGCCTGACGCCGGTCGAAACTTCGCGCTGGGGTGGTTTTCCGCTGACTCTGATGCTGTCGGTGGTGAGTCTGGCGGTTGCCTTCCCGCTCGCCATCTTCGTGGCGCTCGGGCGCAGCTCCAAGCTGCCGGCGATTCGCACAATTTGCGTGCTCTATGTCGAGTTGATTCGCGGCGTGCCCTTGATCTCGGTGCTGTTCATGGCGTCGTTCATGTTCCCGCTGTTCATGCCGCAGGGCATGACGATCGACGTGCTGCTGCGCGTGCTCGCGGGCATGACACTGTTTGCCGCGGCCTACCTCGCCGAAGTGGTGCGTGGCGGCTTGCAGGCCCTGCCGAAGGGCCAGCTCGAGGCGGCGCAGTCGCTGGGCCTGAGCTACTGGCAGGCGACGCGCATGATTGTGCTGCCGCAGGCACTGCGGCTGGTGGTGCCGGCCATCGTCAATACCTTCATCAGCACGTTCAAAGACACCTCGCTCGTCACCATCGTCAGCTTGTACGACCTGACCGGCGCGCTGCAGCTCGCGCTCGGTGACGCCGAGTGGCGCAAGTTCTTCCTCGAAGGCCAGCTTTTCGTCGCCGGCGTGTATTTCGTGTTCTGCTTTGCGATGTCGCGCTACAGCCGCTGGGTCGAGGCCTATCTCAATACCGGCATGCGCAGGCAATGACCATGGACAAAGAAGCTCCGATCATCAAGTTCGACGGCGTCAACAAGTGGTACGGCCAGTTCCACGTGTTGCGCGACATCAAGCTCGATGTGGCGCGCGGCGAGCGCATCGTGATCTGCGGGCCGTCAGGTTCGGGCAAGTCGACGCTGATCCGATGCATCAACCGGCTCGAGGAACACCAGAGCGGACACCTGATCGTGGACGGCGTCGAACTCACCGACGACGTGAAAGCGATCGACGCTATCCGGCGCGAAGTTGGCATGGTGTTTCAGCAGTTCAACCTCTTTCCGCATCTCACCGTCCTGGAAAACCTGACGCTGGCGCCGATGTGGGTCGGCAAGCTGCCGAAGAAAGAGGCTGAAGAGCGTGCCATGCAACAGCTGAAACGGGTGCGCATCGTCGAGCAGGCCGCCAAATACCCGCTGCAACTCTCGGGCGGTCAGCAGCAGCGCGTCGCGATCGCGCGCGCGCTGTGCCTGACGCCCAAGATCATGCTGTTCGACGAGCCGACCTCGGCGCTCGACCCGGAGATGATCAACGAAGTGCTCGACACGATGAAAGAACTCGCCGGCCAGGGCATCACGATGTTGTGCGTGACGCACGAGATGGGCTTTGCGCGCTCGGTGGCGGACCGGGTCATCTTCATGGACGAGGGTCAGATCATCGAAGAGAACACGCCGGAAGAGTTCTTCCACCATCCGAAGAGCGATCGCACGCGCGATTTCCTGTCGAAGATCCTTGCGCATTGAGGCGCGCCACCGAGACGCTGCGACACACCCGGTGCGAATTGCGGCGTGCACACCCGCTTCGATGACTCGCTGATCCGCGCCGCTGGCGATTCGCTGCCGCGACCGCATGCAAACTGCTATTGGTTGGTCTCCGGCCGAATCCTTGCGGGAGAGTACCCGGGCGCCGACGATCCGCGTCTGATGCAGCAGCGTCTGCAATCGCTGCTTGAGGCGGGCATCACGCACTGCTTCGACCTCACGCATGAGGGCGAAGCCTTGCCGCCTTACGCCGCGGCCCTGGCTCAGGCCGCGGCGGCGCGCGGGGTCGACGCACGCACCTCGCGTTTCGCCGTCGCTGACTTCGGTGTGCCTTCGGTGCGTGGCATGCGCGCGACGCTTCAGGCCATTGACGCGCAACTGCTCGCCGGCGCCAACGTGTACCTGCATTGTCGGGCCGGCATCGGCCGCACTGCAACCGTGGCCGGTTGCCTGCTCGTCGAACAGGGCCTTACCGCGCAGCAAGCCCTGGACCTGATTCGCGCGAAGTGGCAAGTCGTGGCCAAACGCGCGTCCGCGCCGCATTCACCGGAAACACGCGAGCAACGCGAATTCATCGCGCGTTGGGAAAAGCTGACGCATTCGCCCTGAGCCTCAAGTTGCAGTGGCGATCCAGCCCTCCAACGGGTCCACGCCCTCGGGCAAACCGTAGTTGGGTCGGCTCGCCGACCACGCCGCCTGCACCATGCACAACACCGCATCGAGCGCGTCGGCGCTGGCGTCGGCGATCAACGCGTCACGTTGCGCAGGGCTCAGCACCAGGCGCAGGGCCAGGCGGGTGCGGCCCTGCTCGAGGGCGTCGATCATGCGCCGGCGCGCTTCGCGCCTCGGTTCATCCTGGTGCGCCTTGGCGTCGCTCTTGTACGACTGGGCACCGATCAGTTCACGCGCCAACAGCCCCGGGTAGCCTTCCAACGCGACGCGACTGCGGTCGCCCTGATGCAAGCCGGGCAGGTGTACGCCAGAGGCAAGCAACAGCGGCGCCCCGGCGTGCAGCATGAACGCCACGGGCGGATTCACCCACTTCATCGACGGCGACGATCCGGCCGGCCCGTCGCAGGCGCGGTGCGCGAACTTTCTGCCACTCGGCCGGGAGTCGCAGAAGGCCTGAAACGTCGAACGAATCTGCTCCCGTGGCAGGCAGGCATAGTGGGCAATGAGATCGGGCCAGACCAAGGGCCAACCCAGGTGCACGATCAGTTCGCGCGGCAGACCAAAGGGAAAGTCGAAGGCCCCCAGCCAGGGGCCCGGGCTGCGCAACCAGGCAGCCAGGGCCGCAAAGTGGGGCAAGAGTTGCATCTCCTGCAGGGCCACACCTCCGGCAACGCTGCGCCCCAATGCCAGCGTGATGGGTTTGGCCGGCCGTGGCCGGCTCGTGAAATCGATTCCCGCCAACACGGGAAAGCAGCAGGGGGCGTTGGGCATCATTGCGTTAGAGTAAGGGTGCGTTTGGCCACATCATCGACCACACTTTCCACGACCACAACCGCACATGTCCGAGCCTGCCGTCAATCCACCAGCATCCGCACTGCCGGAAGAAGCGCGCGAACAAATCGTCAGCACCGAACACAGTCTGGTGGTTGCGGGCCGCACTCTCGAATACACCGCCACTTGCGGTACGCTGTTGCTGCGGCTGTACGACGATGAGTCGAACGCCAAGCCCGACGGCGCAACTGAGGTCGCGAAAGCACCTGCCAAAGCGCGTGCCGCGTTCTTCTTCGTCGCCTACACGCTCAAGGGCAGCGAGCCGCGGGAGTCGCGCGCTCTGACCTTCGCCTTCAACGGCGGCCCGGGTTCGAGCAGTGTGTGGCTGCACTTGGGACTGCTCGGTCCGCAGGTGGTTGCGACCGATGCCACCGGCCTTGCACCGCCACCACCCTACGGGTTGCGCGACAACGAACACACCTTGCTCACGCACAGCGACCTGGTGTTCGTCGATCCGGTCGGCACCGGCCATTCGCGCATGCTTGACAACGACAAGCTCACCGAATTCCACGAGTACCAGCGCGACCTCGATTCCGTCAGCGAATTCATCCGCCTTTACCTGACGCGTTACGAACGCTGGGGCAGCCCGAAATATCTGATCGGCGAGAGTTACGGCACGACGCGCGCCGCCGGTCTGTCGCAGCATCTGCAGGAAAAGCATGACGTTTACCTGAACGGCGTGATGCTGGTATCGCTGGCGGTCGACATGCAAACGCTCAGCTTCGATCATGGCAACGACCTGCCCTACGCCTTGTTCTTGCCGAGTTACACGGCAACCGCCTGGTACCACCGCGCGTTGCCACCCGACATGCAACGCAAGGCCTTGCGTGAGGTGATTGCCGCGGCGGAAACCTTTGCGAACGCCGAATACAGCCTGGCGCTGATGCAGGGCTCGCGGCTCTCACCCGCCGAGCGCGAGCGCATCGCTTCGCAAGTGGCGCGTTTCACCGGCCTGGGAATCGACTATGTGCTGCGCTGCGATCTGCGCCCGCTCGACGCGCGTTTTTGCAAGGAGTTGCTGCGTCAACGCGGCCAGACCGTCGGCCGCTTGGATTCACGCTTCCTGGGGCAGGACCGCGACGACGCCGGCGAGCAGCCTGAGGCTGACGCCGCGATGAGCAATCTGGCGGGCGCTTACGCCGCTGGCATCAACCGGCTGCTGCGCACAACGTTGAAGTTCGAAAGCGACGCCCCGTATGTGGTGCATGCGCCACTGTGGCAGAAGTGGAAGTGGAAAGACTTCGAGAACAAGTATGTGAACGTCGGTGCCAGCCTGAGGCGCGCGATGCAGGCCAATCCGCACATGCGTGTCTACGTCGCGAGCGGCTTCTACGATCTGGCCACGCCGCACGCCGCAGCCGACTACACGCTGAGCCACCTCGGCCTGCGCGATGCGCAGGCGGCGAACATCAGCGTCAACTATTTCGAAGCTGGCCACATGATGTACGTGCACCAACCCTCGCTGGCGCGGATGGCGATGCAATTGCGCTCGTTCGTCAAGTCGCAGGACGACTGACGGTTTCGCGTCGCCCGCTGTTGGCCACCGCAACCTGCGCGGTCCTCGGACGAACGGCGACTGCAGCAGAAGTTCCGCGGCCGCTGCGTCATCGTGATTCGAGGTGATCGACTCCGGTGGATCGTCCCGCTCGCCGCGCTGTGCCGGCCGCCCGACCTCGATCAGTAACGTTTCCCGATGACGAAGATGGCGATGCGCATCAGCGCGTAGGCAACCCAGTTCAGCAGGCGCATCAGGCGCGGCCGCCGCAGATGCGCTTGCAGCTCGACACGATGCCCGTCTTCGATGGCACTCAGCAGATGGGCCCGCAACTCGGCGGCGAAGGCATCGTCGCGCACGAACACGTTTGCCTCGCGCGCCAGCAGCAAACTCAGTGGATCCAGGTTCGACGACCCGACCGTCGCGAGTGCCGCACCAGGGGCGTCCATCACGGCAACCTTGGCGTGCAGAAAACTCGGCGCGTATTCATAGATCGTGATTCCGGCCTCCAGCAGCACGCCGTAGACCGCGCGGCTGGCGTGGTGCTGCATGAAGTATTCATAGCGCCCCTGCAACAGCAACGTGATGCGCACGCCGCGCCGCGCCGCGCGCAACAACGAGCGCTGGAGCTGCACACCAGGAACGAAATAGGCACTCGCGATCAGAATCTCGCTTTGCGCCTGGGCGATGGCGATGCGGTACGTGCCTTCGATACGACGCCGAAAGCGTACGTTGTCGCGCAATACCAGAGCTGCGAGCGGATCCCGCCCCGTCTCGTCGCCACCGGGCATCTGCGACACACTCCACAACGCCGAGCTGTCGCTGTGGCTATCGGCCATGTCGACACCCGCCGCTGCCGCTTCGCGCGCAGCGTGAAGCGCGCCCTCGAAATCGGCTTTCCGCGTTTCTCGAGCCAGCTGCAGCCGCCACCACAAGCGCGTCATGGTGTCATGCATGTCGGCCACCAATGGACCGATCACGCGCACGGCAAAATCCAGCCGCGGCTGCGTCAACACACCGTGGTTCGGATCGAAGCGGTCGTCGAGCAGGTTGATGCCGCCGCAAAACGCGACCTTGCCATCGACCACGCACAGCTTGCGGTGCAGGCGTCGCCACCGCCGCGGCATCAGCAGACGCCAGCCTCGGGCCGGGTTGAAGATTCGCCAGCGCACGCCGGCAGCGGCCCAGCGCTGCTGCCACAGCGGCGGCACATCGCCGGTGCCGACGCCGTCGACAACCACACAGACCTTGACGCCACGCGCCGCAGCGCGCTCCAGGGCCTGCGCCACCGTGATCACGGAGTGCGCAAAGTCGAAGATATAGGTCTCGAGCAGCACCTCATCTTCTGCAGCGTCGATGGCCTGCACCAGCGCCGGGAAAAGTGCGTCTCCACCCTTCAGCAACATCAGTCCGTGATGCGGGCGCAAGGCTTGGCCGCGCCGGTTCCGGTCTGGTCTTGGTGGTGCCACTGCTGCCGCCGTCTTAGAGGCTGAGAGGCAATCCCCTGCGCCCGCGCCGGGGTGGGCCACGGCGCGGGAGTAGGCGCGCTGCGCCGCCCCGGCCAGCGCCCCGGCCACCCGCGCAACGCCCGCCCGCGCC
>JAEMQF010000102.1 GCA_022758925.1 Burkholderiales bacterium
CAGGGGCAGGTGGCCCGGGGCACGTTCTCCGGCCCACGCTCGCGGGGCACCGCTTTCGGTTCGCAGGCGTCGCGCCATCAACCGCGTCTGTTCGTGCGATGGTCGCGGCCACCGCGAATGGTGCCTGCGCCCGTGCCCCGAGCCACCTGCCCAGGCACTCGGGTGGCATGCAAGGGCGCGGCACGCCACCCCGGATGCATCAGGGCGGTGGTGGTGCCCCCGGGCGCAGGCCCGATTCGCGGTCGCCCCCCATGGTTGCAGGGCGCAGCGGTGTTGATGCGGCCGCGGCTTGCAGTCTGCGACGGCCGCCCGCGAGCGTGGGCCGGAGAACGGGGGCACCGCCGCCGCCCTGGCGCCGCGACGTCGGCATGCTGACCCGGCGCGGACAGACAGCCTTGGGTCGAAAACGAGCCACTCAATTCGCCCGATAGCGACCGCACGCGCGGGTGTCGAACCGGAAGCAGATTCGTCCCGCCGCGCCGCAAGACTCAGGAACGATGGTTGATGCAATCTCCTCATTGCGCGCCACCCGCCCGCCAGCGCACCCGGTACTGCGTGAACAGCGCCGCCACGAGCACGGAAAGCAGCGATGTCGCGACGATCACATCGGCCAGGTAGGTCGGCACGCCGATCGCGCGGCTCATGCTGTCGGCGCCGACCAGTACGCCGGCGATGAAGATCGCCGCGCCAAGCACGCCCAGCGGATTGAGCGCCGCAAGCATCGCGATCACGATGCCGCTGTAGCCATAGCCGGGCGACATGTCGAGTGTCACATAGCCGGTTCGCCCCGCCACTTCCACCGCGCCGGCCAGGCCGGCAAGCGCACCGGACAGCAGCGCCACGATGAGCGTCGTGCGCAACGCGGGCACGCCGACGAACGCCGCAGCGCGCGGATTCGCGCCGCTCGCGCGAATCTGAAAGCCGAGCAGCGTGTACTTGAAGATCGCCGCGAGCGCGAGCGCAAGCGCCGCGGCGAGCAACAAGCCGCTGTGCACGCGCGTGCCTGGCACCAGCTTGCGCAATTCGAGCTCGCCGGCCAGGGCCAGGCTCTGCGGCCACCCGAGCGCGGCCGGATCTTTCATCGCGCCGTCGAGCAGCGCGGAAACACCCAGCAGCGCAATGAAGTTGAACAACAACGTCGTCACGACTTCGTCGACGCCGAGGCGCGCTTTCAGCAAGGCCGGCACCAGCAGCAGCATTGCTCCGGCAAGCGCCGCGGCCAGCAGCATCGCCGGGAACATGAGCCACACCGGCGCTGCGAGTTCGCTGCCCGGCGCCACACCGCCCACTGCCACCGCCGCCAGCGCCCCGGCATAGAGCTGACCCTCGGCGCCGATGTTGTACAGCCGCGCCTTGAAAGCGACCGTGGCCGCCAGGCCGGTGAGGATCAGCGGCACGGCGCGCGTCAGCGTTTCGCTCCACGCGAACACCGAACCGAAACCGCCTTGCAGCATCAGCGCATAGGTTCGACCCACCGGCGCGCCGGCCCAGGCGACGAGCAGGGTGCTGACCAGCAGCGTGAACCCAATTGCCGCGACCGGCGCCAGCAACAATGCCGCACCCCAGGTTTCGTGTCGAGGCTCGAATCGCAGCATTTGTCAGGCCAGTCAGATAGGTCAGATAGGTCAGGCAGGTCAGGCAGGTCAGGCAGGTCAGGTCTGTCTGGTGCGTCTGGTGCGTCAAGTCTGTCAGGCCGATCAGGCCGCAAGCGTCGCGCTCACCTGCGCTGCGCCGGCCATCGCCAGCCCAAGGCGTTCGCGCGTCCACTCGCCGTTCGGCTGCGCGGGGGTGAGGCGTCCCCGGTACAACACGGCAATGCGGTCGCCCAGCGCCAGCACCTCGTCGAGGTCGTCGGAGATCAGCAGCACGGCCGCGCCGGCGTCGCGCGCCGCGAGCAACTGCTGCTGCACGAAGGCGACGGCACCGACGTCCAGGCCCCAGCTCGGCTGGTGCGCGACGATCAGGCGCGGCGCGGCGGCATCGGGTGCGATCAAAGCGCGGGCGAGGATCAATTTCTGCAGATTGCCTCCCGACAATCCCCGCGCCGGTGCGTCCAGCCCCGCACCGCGAACGTCGAATTGTTCGACGAGGTGTTGCGCATGCTCGCGCGCCGCGGCGCGGCAGACCCAGTTCATGCCCAACACCTTGCGGCTGAACGGCGCGCGGCCCAAACGTTCGCCGCAAGCGTTTTCCCACACTGGCAAGTCGCCGATCGCGCCCGTGCCCTGGCGGTCTTCGGGGATGCGCGCGACGCCCTGCGCGACGAGTGCCGCCGGATCGGCGCGCAGTTCCCGACCCAGCAAGGTGGCGCGGCCCGAACTAACGCTGCGTGTGCCGCACAGCAGATCGGCAAGCGCCGCCTGGCCATTGCCGGAGACACCGGCAATCGCGCAGATTTCGCCGCCGTGCAGCGCGAGCGTGACGCCTTCGATGCGGTCGCGCGCGCTGCCTTGCGTGTGCACGTCGTCGAGCACGCACATCGGCTCGGGGCAGGGAATCGCGCGATGCCGCTGCGGCAGCACCACGTCGTGCCCGACCATCCACTGCGCAAGCTGCGACGCATTGACCTCGGCCGCGGCCACTTGCGCCACCAGCTTGCCGGCGCGCAGCACGGCGATGCGGTTCGACACGCGCAGTACTTCGTCGAGCTTGTGGCTGATGAAGATGATCGACAAGCCTTGCGCGACCATCTGCCCCAGGGTCTGGAACAGCGCCTCGCTCTCCTGCGGCGTCAACACGGCGGTGGGTTCGTCCAGAATCAGAATCCGCGCGGCACCGCGGTCTTCGCTGCCGACGAGCGCCTTCAGGATCTCGACCCGCTGGCGCTCGCCCACCGACAACTGGCCGACACGGGCGTCGGGCGGCACCGAAAGACCGAATCGTTGCGCGGTGCCGAGCAAGCGCCGGCGCGCCGCGTCGCGCCGCGACCAGGGTCGCCACAGCGGCTCGATGCCGAGCATCACGTTGTCGAGCACCGACAGGTTGTCGGCCAGCGTCGAATGCTGGTGCACCATGCCGATGCCGGCGTCGAGCGCGGCGCGTGGCTCACCGGCCGGCAACGGCTTGCCGAAGGCCTCGATCGTGCCCGCGTCGGCGACATAGTGGCCGAACAGAATCGCCACCAGCGTGCTCTTGCCGGCGCCGTTCTCGCCCAGCAGCGCGAGCACTTCGCCGTGCCGCAGGTCGAGCGAAATCGAATCGTTTGCGAGCAGGTTGCCGAAGCGCTTGGTGATGCCTCGCAGGCGCAGCACGCAGTCGGTCATCGTTGGGCCCTCAGCAAGGGGGCTCGACCCCGCGAGTGTCGCGCCGATCAAGGCGTCGCCCCGCGCCCGCAAACCGCGCTGATGCGGCCCGGTACGCGTGCCGGTTCACTGCCGTGGTCGCGTGGCATGAAATCATGTGTTGCATTTTCGCTGAAGCCGGATTGCACGATGCGCATGCGGCGCAAGCCGGATGCGTCACGCAGCTTTTGGACACGCTGCGCGACCGCGAAGAAGCCCGGGCGTATCAAGCGCGTGTCCCGAACCGGGAACGGCATGACGCCGCAGGACAGGCCGGCCTGCCTGCCAAAGGCGGCGACGTTCAAGCGCGAGGGCGTCGCGCTCGAAGGCTTGCACGCGTCGGCGCGCGCGCTCACCGCTTCGCAGGCGATGGGCAACGCTGCCGATGGCCCGGCGTCCGCGCTCTCGCCCACATGCCCACAGCACTCGACCAGGAAGCCAGGAATCTCAAATCAAGCGGCCGAATACACCGGTCGCTTCCGCAACGGATCGACTCGGCATCGCGTCGCCGATCTCAGGCTGCTCCCGGGTCATACCTTGTTAGGAAATGACTGTCGCGGCTTCGGTACACTGGCCCGCGGGCATGATCTGCGTCAAAGTCCAGGCGGAGTTCGCAGCGCATCCTGCACAAAAGTAGACGAGGCGGACTCGTCGACGCCAATTGGTTCAAGGACCGACATACAGGAGCAAGACCATGAGAGCAAGAATTGATTTCAGATTCACACCGCTTTTGCTGGGCAGCCTGCTCGCGGCGGGTGTGGCCGGCCCGGCGCTGGCGCAAACAGGATCACCGGCGCAGGCCTTGCTCGATGACAAGTTCGTCGCGAGCATGGGCTTGTTCGTCGTGCAATCCGACGTGACGGCCCGGTTGAACGGGCAGTCCAGCACCAACCCCGATGTGGATTTCGACAAAACCTTCGGCAAGCCCAGCGACGCGACCCGATTCCGCGCCGATGCGTTGTGGCGCATCACGCCGACGCACCACATGCGTATGATGTATTTCAAGGACGACGTGACGCGCTCGGCCACCCTCAGTCAGGATGTGAAGTGGGGCGACTACACTTTCCTCGCCGGCGGCGGTGTGCAGTCGGAGCGAAAGACCTCGATCTTCGAATTGGCCTATGAGTACGCGTTCATGCGCCAGCCAACGTACGAGGTGGCCGGCACGTTCGGCGTGCACTACACCGATCTCTCGCTGAAGCTCTCCGGGTCTGGGCAGATCACCGATGGGAGCGGCAACACCACGACGGGTGTGTCCAAGAGCGTGGAAGGCTCCGCGCCCGTTCCGCTGCCGGTCATCGGCCTGCGCGCAGGCTGGGTCGTCGCGCCGCAGTGGTACATCGATGGCCAGGTGCAGTTCTTCAAGGTGAATGTCAACGGCGTCGACGGTTCGCTCTCCGACCTGCGCGCTGGCGCGACGTGGATGTTCAACCCCAACTTCGGCCTCGGCCTGGGCTACAACCGCTTCTACACCAAGGTCGATGTGAGCAAGGATTCGTACAACGGCAACGTGAAGTTTGGCTACTCGGGCTTTCAGGCTTACCTGACCGGGGCGTTCTGAGCGGCGACCACAGCACGGGTGCGGCAGCGGGCATCGTC
>JAEMQF010000172.1 GCA_022758925.1 Burkholderiales bacterium
CACCCGGCCCGGTGAGCGAGCCCCCGCTACCGACGGGAATCGCCGGCGCAATTTATGTGAGCTGCAGCGGCCGCGGCGGACCGCACTTTGGCGCGCCGTCGGCCGAACTCGCGCTGGTACGGCGTGCACTCGGCGACGTGCCGCTGACCGGTTTCTTTGCTGCCGGCGAGATTGCACGCCACCATTTGTACGGCTATACGGGTGTGTTGACCGTCTTTCGCTCCTGAATTTCGATGAAGCTGAGCACCTCCGCAGATCGCGCCGCCGAGATCGCAGCGCGTGCCCAGCGTCAGGCCGAAGTGGTTGCCGCACTGCGCGAATGCCTGCCGGTCCATGCGCTGCTGTGGCACGGCGAGGACACCACCGCCTACGAGTGCGACGGACTTACTGCCTATCGCGAACAGCCGCTGGTCGTGGCCTTGCCCGAGACTGAAGAGCAAGTCGCCGCAACGCTGCGCGCCTGCCATGCCCTGAACGTGCCCGTCGTCGCGCGAGGCGCGGGCACCGGGTTGTCCGGGGGTGCCCTGCCGCACCGATTTGGTGTGACGCTGAGCCTGGCCAAGTTCAACCAGATCGTGCGCATCGACGCCCAGGCACGCACTGCCGTCGTGCAATGCGGCGTGCGCAACCTGGCGATCAGCGAAGCGGCGGCGCCGCTGGGTCTTTACTACGCACCGGATCCGAGCAGTCAAATCGCCTGCACCATCGGCGGCAACGTTGCCGAAAATGCGGGCGGCGTGCATTGCCTGAAATACGGCCTGACGCTGCACAACGTGTTGCGTGTGCGCGGTTTCACGGCCCAGGGCGAGCCGGTTGAATTCGGCTCGGAAGCGCTCGACGCGGCCGGCCTGGACCTGATGCCGCTGCTGGTGGGCAGCGAAGGCATGCTGGCGGTGATGCTTGAAGTGACGGTCAAGCTCATTCCCAGACCGCCGCTGGCGCGCTGCATCATGGCCAGCTTCGATGACGTACGCAAGGCCGGCGACGCTGTCGCCAGCGTGATATCGGCGGGCATCATTCCAGCGGGTCTGGAGATGATGGACAAGGCGATGACCGCCGCCGTCGAAGACTACGTGCACGCCGGCTACGACCTGGACGCCACGGCCATCCTGCTGTGCGAGAGCGACGGCACAGCCGAAGAGGTGGAAGAAGAAGTGGCACGCATGGTGCAGGTGTTGCGCGGCAGCGGCGCAACGCGCATCGAGGTCAGCGCTGACGAAGCGCAGCGCCTGCGCTTCTGGAGCGGGCGCAAGAATGCGTTCCCGGCATCGGGGCGGATCAGCCCTGACTACATGTGCATGGATTCGACGATCCCACGCAAACGCCTGGCGGACATGCTGCTGGCCATCCAGCAAATGGAGCAGAAGTACGGGCTGCGTTGCGTCAACGTGTTCCACGCCGGCGACGGCAATCTTCACCCCTTGATTCTTTTCGACGCCAACGATGCCGAGCAACTGCGGCAATGCGAACTGTTTGGTGCCGACATTCTGGAAACCAGCGTGCACATGGGCGGCACGGTGACGGGCGAACATGGCGTGGGTGTGGAGAAACTGTCGTCGATGTGCGTGCAGTTTTCGAGCGCCGAGCGCGAACAGATGTTGGCCGTGAAGCGCGCCTTCGATGCCAGTGAGCTGCTCAATCCCGGCAAGGTGATTCCGAGCCTGTCGCGCTGCGCCGAATACGGCAAGATGCATGTGCGGCGGGGCTTGCTGCCGTTCGCCGACATCCCGCGCTTTTGAACCTGGAAACCGCGCATGCCAGGCAATCACCCCGCGCTGCAACTGCTGGTCGACCGCGTCGCGAGCGCGCTGGCGGCAGGCGTTCCACTTTGCATTCGCGGCGGCGGCACGAAAGAGTTCTACGGCGAGGCGGCTCAAGGTGAAACCCTCGATGCGCGCGTGCTGGAGGGCATTTCGAGCTACGAACCGAGCGAACTCGTGGTCACCGCGCGTTGCGGCACGTCGTTGGCTGCGCTTGAAGCGAGATTGGCCGAACACGGCCAATGCCTTGCGTTCGAACCGCCCCACTTCGGGCCCGGCGCCACGCTCGGCGGCATGGTAGCCGCCGGCCTGGCCGGACCGTCGCGCGCAGCCATGGGCTCGGTGCGCGACCACCTGCTCGGCGCGACGCTGCTCAACGGCCGCAACGAAGTGCTGAGCTTCGGCGGTCAGGTCATGAAGAACGTCGCCGGCTACGACGTGTCGCGCCTGCTCGCCGGCAGCATGGGAATTCTGGGCGTGATTCTCGAGGTCTCGCTGAAGGTCGTGCCGGTGGCGCCTGCCAGCGCCAGCTTGCGTTTCGAGATGCCACAGCCCGATGCCCTGGCGCGACTTCACGCCTGGGGCGGCAAGGCCTTGCCGATCCATGCCAGCGCCTGGTGCGACGGCGCGCTCACGCTGCGTCTGAGCGGCGCGCAAGCCGCGGTCAAGGCAGCGCGGGCGAGCCTGGGCGGCGAGGCGGTCGAGACCGCGCTTGCGATATCGTTCTGGACCGGCCTGCGCAACCACAGCGACCCGTTCTTCACACGCTCCGGTGCGGAGTTCGAACGCAGCGCGATGTGGCGCCTGTCACTGCCGCAGACGGCACCGCCATTGACACTGGCCGGCGAGCAACTCATCGAATGGGGCGGCGCGCAGCGCTGGCTGCGCACCAGCCTGCCCGCCGCGGTGGTGCGCGACGCCGCGGCGCGCGCCGGCGGCCACGCGACGCTGTTTCGTGCCCCCACCAAGGAGCCGGGCGCATTCGCACCGCTGCGCGCACCCCTGGACCGAATCCACCGTGAACTGAAGAAGGCCTTCGACCCATCGGCGATCTTCAACCCCGGCCGGCTCTACCCCGGGCTGTGATTGGCGGGCAATGCAAACCCGGCTCAGCCCCGAATTCCAGCACACCGCAGACGGCGTGCAGGCCGAAGCGATTCTGCGCAAATGCGTGCACTGCGGCTTTTGCACCGCGACCTGCCCGACTTACCAGCTGTTGGGCGACGAACTCGACGGGCCGCGCGGGCGCATCTACCTGATCAAACAAGTGCTCGAGGGCGCAAGCGTCACGCGCAAGACGCAATCGCATCTGGACCGGTGCCTGACGTGCCGCAGTTGCGAAACCACCTGCCCGTCCGGGGTCGAGTATGGGCGCCTGGTTGAAATCGGGCGCCACATCGTCGATGCGCGCGTCAAACGCCCGGCGCACGAGGCCGCGTTGCGCTGGGCACTCAGGGAAGGCCTGCCCTCGGCGCTGTTCGCGCCCGCATTCAAACTCGGACAGATGTTGCGGCCCTCGCTGCCGGCGGCGCTGAAAAAGAAGTTGCCCGCGCGCCCGAGTGGGCGAGCGCACCTTTGGCCGACGCGCGAGCACCCCCGCAAAGTGCTGCTGTTGCTCGGCTGCGTGCAGCCGGCGATGATGCCCAACATCAACAGCGCCACGGCGCGTGTGCTCGACGCGGCCGGCATTCAAACCATGGTCGCCGCGGACGCCGGCTGCTGCGGCGCGATTCGCAGCCACGGCGGAGACCGCGCCGGTGGCCTGGACGACATGCGACGCAACATCGATGCCTGGTGGCCACAGGTCGAGTCGGGTGCGGTCGAGGCGATCGTGATGAACGCGTCAGGCTGCGGCGTCGCGGTCAAGGAATACGGCCACGCTCTCGCCGCTGACCCCGCCTATGCCGAGCGTGCAGCGCGCGTCGGCAACCTCACGCGCGACCTCAGCGAACTGCTTCCCGAGATTGGACCCAGGTTGAAGCCACGCTTGCGGCCGAGCACAGCGCATCGAGTCGCACTGCACCCGCCGTGCACCTTGCAGCATGGCCAGCAACTGCGCGGCGCGATCGAGACCACGCTGAATGGCCTGGGCTTCGACGTGCGGCTCGCCCCCGCCGAATCGCACCTGTGTTGCGGCTCGGCCGGCACGTATTCAGTGCTGCAGCCGAAGCTGGCCACCGAGCTGCGCGACCGCAAGCTCGCGCGCCTGAACGCAGTCGAGCCGCAGACGATCGTGTCGGCCAACATCGGCTGCATCCAGCACCTGCAAAGCGGAACCACGACACCGGTGCGGCACTGGATCGAAGTGCTTGACGACGCACTGGCGTGAGGGACTGCGATTCGGGACTGCATTTCCCGAGTGCCACAACTGGAGGTCAATCCAGCAGACCTTCCCCAAGCGCGCATCGCCGCCGCGTTCTTAAAAAGGATTCGTGCCGCCACTGTGCAGACTTGCGCGCCGCCACGAACCATCGCGAATCTTCTCGAACGTGATGCGTTCCAGCTCGACCGGTGCAACTGCGCCCAGCAGATCGAGTTTCCAGGCGACGGCGTAACTCAGGTCGACGATGCGCCCGGTGTGGAACGGCCCGCGATCGTTGACGCGCACGACGACACTGCGCCCATTCGCCGGGTTCGAGATCCGCGCGTAGCTGGGGATGGGCAGGGTGGGGTGCGCCACCGTCATCGCAAACATGTCATAGATCTCGCCGTTCGAAGTCGGCCGGCCGTGGTACTTGCGCCCGTACCATGACGCCAGGCCCGTTTGCCGGAACGCCACGTCTTGGGTCAAGGGCACATAGTCGCGCCCGAAGACGCGGTACGGGCGGTTCGGCCCGTCGCTGCGTATCGGCTCGATCTTCGGCTCTGCGTCGCGCAGATGGGCCAGTGCCGGCACGCTTTGCGGCGGCCCGTCGCGATCTTGCGAACGGGTCGAGGCACAGGCCGCGAGCAACGCCGCCAACGCCAGCGCTCCCGCATGACGCAGGCCCCACGCGCGTGCGATCGGCGTGCTGTCAGTCGAACGGACCGGTGCGCACAAAGACGCCGCCTTGAAATCGGTTGGCTGAATCGTCCAGGTCCAAGCTCGGCTGGCGCGACTCCAGCGCAACCCGAAACGGCTCGGAACTGTCTTGCGGCCGGAATCCGATGTGGCGTGCCGTGGTGTTGTCCCACCATGTCGCGCCGTTGTCGGACATGCCGTAGATCACACTGTGTCCGACCACCGGCGCCGTCAACGCGGCGAGCACGAGGCGCTCGAGATCGTCGTGGCTGAGCCAGGTGGCGAGCATGCGCCGGTCTTTCGGCTCCGGGAGTGCGGAGCCGATGCGCAGGCTCACGCTCTGGATCGCGTAGCGGTCCCAGTAAAGCTGCGCCAGGTTTTCGCCGAACGCCTTCGACAGGCCGTAGTAGCCATCGGGACGCGGCGGCGAACGTGGGTGGATCACTTCGTCCTGACGATAGAAGCCCGTGACATGGTTCGAGCTCGCAAACACGATACGCCGCACGCCGTGCCGGCGCGCCGCTTCATACACGTTGTAGGTGCCGACGATGTTCGCCGGCAGAATCTCTTCGAACGAATGTTCGGTGGAGACGGCGCCGAAGTGCACGACTGCGTCGACGTCGCGCAGCAGGTCGGCGACCGCCGCCTTGTCTTCGAGCCGCGCGATCACCAGTTCTTCGCCGGGCGCGGCGCTGCCGAGCTCGGCAACGTCGCTGCTGCGCAGCACCGAACAGTGGCGTTTCAGGCGCGGCCGCAGCACGCGGCCCAACGCACCCGCCGCGCCCGTGAGCAGCAGGCGTTTGAAGTGGGTCGCGGCGCTGGGATGGGGTGCCATGAGCTAGAGTGGATGGTATCCGCTGCAGCCCGACGCGGTGTTCGCCGCCCCCCCGTCGCCGGAGAAATTGATGAAGCCGAGAGTTCTGCAATACGGCCGCCTGATGCCGGTGCTCGAGCAGCAACTCGCACAGGCGTTCAACCTGCATCGTCTGGCCGACGAAGCGCAGCCCAAGGCCTTTCTCGTGGCCCACGGTCACGAATTTGTCGGCCTCGCGACGGGCGGCTTTGCCGACGCCGCCTTGATCGACGCGCTGCCGTCGCTGGAAGTGATCTCGAGCTTCGG
>JAEMQF010000097.1 GCA_022758925.1 Burkholderiales bacterium
CTCGTCGCCTTCTCGGGAGAGCACGAGTACGACGGGGTGAAGGTCACCGAGGCCTCGCTCAACGGATTCCCGTCGAACCTCATCGCCGAGCGCGTCGCCGAGGAGCCCTACCGGTTCCTGATCTGCGCCGACAAGTTCCAGACCGGCTACGACGAGCCGCTGCTGCACACGATGTACGTGGACAAGCCGCTCTCGGGCATCAAGGCGGTGCAGACGCTGTCGCGGCTCAACCGTGCGCACCCGCAGAAGCATGACTGCTTCGTGCTCGACTTCCAGAACAACAGCGAGGCGATCACCTTCGCGTTCCAGGACTACTACCGCACGACGCTGCTCGCGGAGGAAACCGACCCGAACAAGCTGCACGACTTGAAGGCGGCGCTGGATGCGGCGCAGGTGTACTCGCCCGAGCAGGTTCAACGACTTGTCGAGCTATTCCTCGGTGGCGCGGACCGAGACCAGCTCGACCCGATCCTCGATGCCTGCGTCGCGGTCTATGTGAACGGCCTCGACGAGGACCGCCAGGTCGACTTCAAGGGCAAGGCCAAGGTGTTTTGCCGCAGCTACAGCTTCCTTTCGTCGGTGATTCCGTACAGCAACGCGGAGTGGGAGAAGCTGTCCATCCTGCTCAATCTGCTGACGCCGAAGTTGCCCGCGCCGCAGGAGGAGGACCTTGCCAAGGGCATTCTCGAAGCCATCGACATGGACAGCTACCGCGTCGAAAAGAAGGCAGTGCTGAAGATCGCGCTGCCGGACAGGGCGGCAGAGATCGAGCCCGTGCCGACGGATGCGGGCGGCCGCAAGCCCGAGCCCGAGATGGATCGGCTAAGCAACATCCTGAAGACGTTCAACGATCAATTCGGCACGCTGTTCACCGATACCGACCGGGTCGCCAAGCGCATCCGTGACGACATCGCGCCGCAGGTTGCCGCGGACATGGCCTATCGGAACGCCAAGGAGAATACGCCGCACACCGCGCGCATGGCGCACGACCAGGCGCTGGGCAAGGTGATGCAACTGCTGCTGAAGGACGACACCCAGGTCTACAAACAGTTCGTCGAGAACGAGTCGTTCAAGCGCTTTGTCGGCGACATGGTGTATGCGATGACGAGTGCTTGATTGTCCTTTTGCCTTGAATAGGCGGGACGCTGCATGAATGCTGGCGACTCGGACGTCACCTCTTCCGCCAACCCTCACCCAAGCGCAGCACGCAGGCTATGCCGCGAGCGCCCCGGGCGCACTGACCGCCGCGTGCGGCGCGTCGTCAGCAGGGTTGTCCGCACCCGCCGCCGCTTCGATCCACGCCGCCTTGCGCGGCAACACGACTTGCGTCAGCCATGAGTCGATTTCGCGCGCCGGTTTCGCGCCGCTGAACAGAAAGCCCTGCATGACGCTGCACCCCAGGCGTCGCAGCACCTGCATCTGGCGCAGGTTCTCCACGCCTTCGGCAACGACGCGCAAATTCAGCGACCGCGCCAGCGCCATGATCGCCGTCACCACGGCCAGGCTCTGTGGTGTTGTGTCCAGATCGCGAATAAAACTGCGGTCGATCTTCAGCTCGCTGATCGGCAATGTGGTCAGATAGGCGAGCGACGAATAGCCGGTGCCGAAATCGTCGATCGAGATCTGCACGCCGATCTGGTTCAGGCGGTGCAGGGTCGGGATGACGTTGTGCAACTCCTTCATCAATCCGGTCTCGGTGATCTCGAGCTCGATCGCGGCCGGCGCCACGCCGCATGCGGTGACCGCGCTTTGAATCAATTCCACCAGGTCGGCGCGCTCGAAGATTCGCGTCGGCAGGTTCACCGCGATCGACAGGCCGACGCCGAAGCGGTCTTGCCAGGCGCGTGCCTGGCGCGCGGCCTCCCGCACCACCCATGCGCTCAGCGGAACGATGAGCCCGGACTCTTCAGCCAGCGGGATGAAGGCGGTGGGCGAAATCAGCTCGCCCCCGCGATTCCAGCGCATCAGCGCCTCGGCTCCCACCATGCGTGCAGTGCGCACGTCGATCTTGGGCTGGAAGTGCAGCACCAGCTCATTGCGCTCGATCGCCTTGTGCAGGGCACTCTCCAACTCGAGACTCTCGCGGCCTGGGCCGGCCTGGGCCGGGCTGTACAACGAGACATCGTCGCGTCCGGCGGACTTGACGGCGTGCATCGCAACGTCGGCGTTTTTCATCAGGTCGGCAGCACTCGTGCCGTCACGCGGGTAGAGCGCGATGCCGATGCTGGCCGTCATGAAGCATTCCTGCCCGCCGACGGTGATCGGTTTGCGCATCAGATCGAGAATGCGCGCGGCGACGGCCTGGGCCTCGCTCGCATCGACCACCACCGGCAACAACGCCATGAATTCGTCGCCCGTCAAGCGCGCCACCGCTTCGAGCGATTGCACCGGAGGCGGCTCGCCGGAACCGATGCCGGGTTCGAGCACCTGATCCGAGTGGCGCACGCATGTCTTCAAGCGTCGCGACACTTCGAGCAGCAGTTCATCGCCGGCCGAGTGACCGAGCCGGTCGTTGATGATCTTGAAGCGGTCCAGGTCGATCAGCAACAACGCCACCTGGTGCTGGGCCTGGCGTGCCGTGTCGATGGCACGCTCGATGCGCTGGATCAACTGGCGACGATTCGGCAACCCGGTGAGCGCGTCGAAGTTGTCGAGGTGCCGAATCTTGTCTTCGGCGACGCGCCGGTCGGTCAGGTCCTGGACGATGCCGGTGTAGCCGACGAGCCGGCCACCTTCCGCGAACTCGGGCTCGGCCTCGATGTGGACGCTGCGTTTGCGGCCGCTGCGCTGCGTCAACACCAGGTCGGTGGTCAGGGTCGCGGCGTGTTCAACGGCGTCGCGCAGCAGCGCGATCAGGTCAGCACGGTCTTTCGCCGACAGGACACGCAGCATGCGTGACAGGGATGGCGCTGCATGCAACGGAAACCCCAACACGCGCAGCGCTTCGGCCGAAAATCGCGGCGCGGCGCTGCCCGATTTCCATTCGAAACTTCCCATGCGCGCCAGATCCTGCGCCCGCGCCAGTTTCGCCTTGCTGCGCTCGAGTTCGAGCCGCGTGCGTGAGGCGCGCAGCAGGTAACGCAGGCGCCCGGCAAGCAGATTCCACTGGTTGGACTTGACGAAGAAATCGGTGGCGCCAGCCTCGTACGCACGGCTGATCGAAGCATCGTCGTCCAGGCCGGTGAGCATCAGCACCGGCAGGGCTCGCAGTCCGGTGCGGCGTCGCACCGCGCGGCAGGTTTCGAATCCATCCAACCCGGGCATGAGCGCGTCCAGCACCAGCACATCGGGCACAGCCCGGGCAAGACGCCGCAGCGCTTCTTCACCCGACATGGCCTGGGAAACGCTGAATCCACGCTCGCGCAGCGCGGCCGTGATGACCAACAGATTCACCTCGTCGTCGTCAACCAGCAGCACCTCGGGAGGCAGCGCCAACTCGTCGTCGGCCGGCAGGGGTCTGGAATCGATCACGACGTCAGCGCAAGTTGGTCGAGGGCCGGTTTCACGCTTTCGATTTCGGCACAGACAGCGTCCACACGCTGCTGCAGGCCTTCGGTGCGGCCCGCACGCACCGCCGCTTCGAGTTCGGCGCACAGGCTCGACAAGCGCAGGGCGCCGATGCTCGCCGAAGAAGACTTCAAGGTATGCGAGACATACCGAATGGCGTCGTTGTCGTTCGCCTGCATCGCGCTGCGCAACTGAGGTACCAGGCGCGCCAGGGAATCCTGGAACCCTTTCACGACACGGCCGATCAGTCCGTTGCGGCCCTGTGGGTCGAGTTCGCGCAGCCCCGACAGTGCTGCAGCGTCAAGGCACGCAATCGCGTGCACCCCCGATGCGCTGAGCAGCGCGCTGCGGTCTGGGGCGAGTGGTGAATCAATCGGGGTGGGCATCGACGGTTCGTCCGGTTTGTCAAGAAGGGCGGCGCGCACGCCGCTTCCAAGAATTTCCCGTTCCACCGAGACCCGGACCGGACTGTCGGCGCCTCTCGGGGTTCGAATGATTCTCGGCCACAACCTCGGTGCGCAAAGCCCGAAGCTGCGAAACAAAAGGTAGATTTCGCACACTTGCCATTGGGTGCCGGCGCATGCCGTTGCGTGCTCCATCGGCCCTTAAGGAACGGCTTGCCCGCCTTCGCGGTCCTGCAGCACGCGCCACATCACTTTGCCCGATCCGGACTTGGGCAGGGCGTCGACGAATTCGACGATGCGCGGCGCCTTGTACGCCGCCATCTGTGCGTGTGACCATTCGATGATGTCTTGCGCCGAAGTCCGGCCCACCGCCTGTTCGCGCAAGACCACGACTGCCTTCACGGTTTCGCCGCGATAACTGTCGCGCGCGCCGATGACGCAGGCTTCCTGCACCGCCGGGTGCCGATACAAAAGCGCTTCCACCTCCGCCGGCCAGACCTTGAAGCCGCTTGCATTGATCATGCGCTTGAGCCGATCGGTCATGAAGAAGTAGCCTTCGTCGTCCATGCGGCCGAGGTCGCCGGTGCGGAAAAAGGATTTCCCATCGAGCTCGATGAAGGCCTCGGCGGTGGCTTGCGGATGGCGCCAATAGCCCTTGAACAGCATCGGCCCATGGGTCACGATTTCACCCGCCTCCCCCAGCGGCAATTCATGCAACGTGATCGGGTCGACGATGCGCGAGTCGACGCCGAAAATCGGAATCCCGAGGCATTGCAGCTTGGCGCGCTCCGGCGGGTTCGCATGGCTGGGCGCCGCCGTTTCGGTCAGGCCGTAACCTTCGGCAAAGGTCAATCCGAATTCATCGAGCAAGCGCTGCGCCACGGCTTGCGGCATCGCCGCACCACCGCCGCTGAGGTTGCGCAGGCTCGACAACTCGAAGCTGCGGTAGTTGGGGCTGGCGAACAAGTCGATCACCATGGTCGGGATGCAGGTCCAGTGCGTGACCCTGCAATGCGAGAGCAGGCGCCCCGCCAGCTCGCGGTCCCAGCGCGGCATGATGACGCAAGTGCTGCCGACATAGGCAGAACCCAGCACCGAATACATCATGCCGGTGATGTGAAACATCGGCACCACAGCCAGTCCCACAGTCTCGGGGCCGGCGTGGCTCCACTGCCCACCCACGGCATTGGACATCAGCGTCGCGTGGGTGTGCATGCAGCCCTTGGGCAAGCCGGTGGTGCCCGAGGTATAGGGCAGCATCGCCAGGTCGTCCGGCTGCGCGGTGTGCGGGCCTGGCGCCAAACGCAAGGCCAGAGCGTCGGCCCAGCGCGTGGACTGCGCATGCGCGGCCGCGTCCAGCGCCGGCTCGCTGCGCAGCCACTGCTCCATCGTCGCCGGGGGCGCTTGCTGCGGGTCGATCGGGCCCGCCGGCATGGCGTCGCTGTAGCGCGCGACCAGCACATGGCGCACGCGCTCGGCCTGGGGCAGGGCATCGTTCGCGGCGTGCACGATGGGCGCGAGGTCGGCGCTGCAAATCACGACCCGCGTGCCCGGGTCGATGATGTAGTGCTTGAACTCCTCGGCGCGGTTCATCGGATTCACCGGAACGAGCACGGCGTTCGCGCACCAGACGGCGTAACACGCGGTCGCGAACTGCGGGCAGTTTTGCATGAACAGCGCCACGTTGTCGCCCGGGCCCACGCCGACGCTTTGCAACCAGCCGGCGATGGCGCGCGCCTGCTCGTGCAGTTGCGAATAACTGAGCACCTGGCCGAAAAACAGGTAGGCCGCCTTGTCGGGGTAACGCCGCGCCGTCACCTCGAGGTTGAACCACAGCGTGGTACGCGGAACGACCAGCTCGCGCGGCAGGCGTTTGGGCCAGATCTTGTGGTGCGGGGCAGCGGCATTCGATTCGGACACATTGACTCCTGACGCCGGTTCATGATCGCGAGATTGATTGGAACAGCCCCGGCAGCCGCAGGGAAGACGCCGGCACGATGGCGAGCATCAATGCTGCGGCCAGGGCACCGTCAAGCGGCAGGGTCGAGCCCATCACTTCGCCGGCCGCGCTGCCGCCGGGCGCGCGATCGGCAGCAAGACCGGCGGGCAGATCAACAGCGTCGGGGCCATGTCGAAATGGGTAGAGAGCAACAACAGCAGCGCGTCGCCCATCAATTGTGCACTTGCCGCGCACCGGCCTCGCATCAGGGGCAACGGTGATCCGCCCGTGTTTCCCCATGCTGCGCCAGTGGGCATTCGCCGCTGGCTGCTGATGGCTTGCGGCGGCCGCGAGAGTGCCGCGCCGTTGTTCGCCTACCGGCGCAACCCGACACCACAGCCAAGCACCGGGCCCGGCCCTTCGGGTTGGGCACGACCCAAAGCCCGACAGGCTCCGACGCTGAGTCTGGGCCGCGCAAGGCCGCCCAGACTCCTGGCCAGGCCCGCCCTTCAAACCCCCACGTATTGCTGCAGCACGCCCGGCTGCGCACGCAGCGCGCCGGAACTGCCCTGCCACACGACGCGGCCTTTTTCCAGGATGTAGTGGCGATCCGCCAGCCGCAACAAGGGCGCAATATTCTTGTCGATCACGATCAGCGCCAGGCCCGCCGCCTTCAGCCGCTCCAGGCAATGCCAGATCTCCAGGCGCACCCGCGGCGCCAGGCCCTCGGTCGCTTCATCCAGGATCAGCAGCAGCGGGTTCGTCATCAAGGCCCGGCCGATCGCCAGCATTTGCTGTTCGCCGCCGGAAAGGTTGGCTCCCAGATTGCGCTCTCGCTCACTCAGGCGCGGGAACATGGCGTAAACGCGGTCGAGCGTCCAGGCATCGGCCTGGCGAAAACGGTTCTCGGCGGTTGCAACCAGATTTTCACGCACCGTCAGGTTCGGAAATATCTGCCGGCCCTCGGGCACCAGCCCGATCCCGGCCCTTGCCACCCGATACGAAGGCTGGCCGTGGATCGCCAGTCCCTGCATCGTGATGCTGCCGCTGCGCGGCGCGAGCATGCCCATGATCGTCTTCACCGTCGTCGAGCGGCCCATGCCGTTGCGGCCGATGAGCGTGACGAATTCGCCGCGCTGAACTTCGAGCGACACGCCGAACAGCACCTGGCTGCTGCCGTAGGCGGTCTCGATCGCGTCGACGCGCAGCAGCGGCTGCGTCATGCGGGCGGCTCCTGATCGCCCAGATAGGCCTCGCGCACATCGGCGTTGCTGCGAATCTGGTCGGCCGTGCCGCTGGCGATGGCGCGGCCATAGACCAGCACCGTGATGCGATCGGCGAGCGCAAACACGGCGTCCATGTCGTGCTCGACGAGCAAAATCGTGTAGCGGCCTTTCAGGGCTTGCAGCATCGTCACCACACTGGCCGACTCGGCGTGGCTCATGCCGGCCATGGGTTCGTCGAGCAGCAACAGCTTCGGACTGGCGGCCAGCGTCATCGCGATTTCCAGCTGGCGCCGCTGCCCATGCGCGAGCGCCGCGACACTGGTGTGCTCAAACCCGGCCAGGCCTGCCAGGGCCAATGCCGCGCGCGCCGGCTCGGTCAGCGCCGGCTCATCGGCGGCGGCGCGCCAAAAGCGAAAGCTGTGCCCCGCGTGCGCCTGCACCGCGAGGCTCACGTTTTGCAGCACCGTGAAATCGCTGAATACGGAAGTGATCTGGTACGAGCGGCACAGGCCTGCGAGCGCGCGGCGAAACGTCGGTTCATGCGTCACATCGCGTCCGTCGAACACGATGCGCCCGGCGTCACTCTTCATTTCACCGCTGAGCTGGTGGATCAGCGTCGTCTTGCCCGCGCCGTTCGGGCCGATGATGGCGTGGATCTCACCTGGCGCCAGCGTCAATGAAAGCTGGTCGGTCGCGACCAGGCCGCCGAAGCGCTTGACCAGGCCCTCGACCGAGAGCGCGGTCACTGGGTAACCTCCGTGCTTCGCACTGCGGTGCGAGCCCCCTTCGGAACGGCCGGGCGGGGGCTCATTGGGTAACCTCCGTGCTTCGCACTGCGGTGCGAGCCCCCTTCGGAA
>JAEMQF010000322.1 GCA_022758925.1 Burkholderiales bacterium
GGCTTGAGCGCGTTCATAGTGTTCAATTCCTAAGCATGGGAAACGAGTTTCACCACCCGGCCGCTTGACTCCGCTGCGCAGGAGGCGGCGGGTGGTGTGATCGCACGCCGCGCTGGCGCGCCGGTACTGCGGAGCATCGGCACACAGCACGAACCGCAGGATGGCGTCGCATGTGCAGGGAGCGCCATCACGCCGTCAATTCCGTTCATCCGATCGTTGCGAATCTGCGCAAACAACAGCATCGCCAGGGCCGGCCAATCCTGGTCGGCAATCAGTCTACGCCTCGCGTGCCCAATTTGGGTCGAACCGGGACCGTCAACGATCCGGCGGTTCCCGGCCAACTCCGGAAGTACGCCGGCAGAAATTCTCACGTCGGGAACGGCCGGTGTCAGGGCACACCGGCCGCTCGATCCGAAATTCGCCAATGGCGGGTCAGGGTCGTTCTGAGTCAACCACGCCCCGGCGCTGAACGGCAGCACGACGATCCGCAGCAGCCGTTCATACCTCGACGGCTGCCCTGCGTTATACAGCGGTCGCTCAACGGAACCGGCTTAACTGCGGCTGTCGGCCATTATGTTGAGCCCCCAGTTATGTAGAGTGTCGCTGGCCTGGGTCGATCTCGGCCGCGCCACGCCTCGTAATGCGGAGGCGCTTGCCACGCGGCACTGGACATAATTCGGCGGAAGCGGCAGCACGGCATCTCCACTACCGGAGATCGCCATGCCCAAGACCCCGAGCCTTCATCGCACCGCCCGAGCCTGGTTGCTCGATGGCCCGCTAGCCGCGTTGGTGCCGGCCTACATCGCACGCTTGAAGCGCGGGCACTATGCCTGCGGCACCGTCAATCGATCCTTAGCCGCACTGGCGCACTTCGCGCACTGGATGTCGCTGTGCCGACTGCGTGCCGACCAGCTCGACGAGAGCCGTGTCGATCAGTTTCTGCACGGCCACCTGCCGCACTGCGGCTGCGCGTCGCATGCGATGCGCCGCCCGCGGGAAGCACACGCGACCCTGATGCCGCTGCTGGCCATGCTGCGCCAGCAAGGCGTGATCGCCGAACTGCCTCTGTCGGCTGGTCCTATCGCCGAAGAGCTCCACCGCTACGACGCGCACATGCGCAACGCCCGCGGCTTGGCTGACGGCACGCGCAAGAGCCGGCTGCGCATCGTCGAGCGGCTGCTGCTGCACAAGTTCGCCGGTGGGCCGCTGGCGCTGGGGGAACTGCGACCTGAGGACATTCGCCGCTTCATTGCCGAACAGTTGGAGTTATGCAACACGACCGGCAACGCCGCCGCCATCAACGCCGCGCTGCGCGCCTACCTGCGTTGGCGGACCTCCTGCGGGGACGCCGTGCAGCCATTGCTGGCGACCATCACCGCGCCGGCGAACTGGGCCCTGGCGTCCCTGCCGCGATCGCTCAACCCTGAGGAGGTCGAGCGGGTTCTGAATTCCTTTACCAGCACGCTGCGCTCGCCCAAGCGAGGCTACGCGGTGGTGCGGCTGGCGCTGGACCTCGGGCTGCGTATTGGCGAGATCTGCCGGCTGCGACTCGACGACATCGACTGGCAGCAGGGCACCGTCACGCTCAAACGAACCAAATCCCGTCGCCAGGACGTGTTGCCGCTGCCGATGGTCACGGGCAAGGCGCTCGAAGACTATGTCCGGCACGAACGTCCGGCCAGCCGCAATCGAGCCGTGTTTGTCCGGCACGTGGCGCCGCACGACGAGCCGGTCGGTACGGACGCCATTCGCCGCGTGGTGCGCGATGCCTTCGGGCGCGCAGGTATCCCCCATGGCCGCAGTCACTCCCTGCGCCACACGCTGGCCTGTCGTCTGGTCAACGGTGGCAGCTCGATCAAGGAAGTGGCCGACGTGCTGCGGCACCGCTCGCTAAACACCTCGCTCATCTACGCCAAGCTCAACCACGGCGCATTGGCCGCCGTGGCGCTGCCGTGGCCGGGGAGTCCCGCATGAGCGCGCGCGCATCGCTGACGGTTCGAGTCGAGCAGTACCTGGCCGAGCGCCGCCGCCTGGGGTTCGAGCTCGAACACATGGCGCAGTCGCTGGGGCGCTTCGCCAGCTACGGCAAAGCCCGGCGCCACCGCGGGCCGTTGACCGTGGCGCTGATGGCAGCGTGGGCGCGGCAGACCAAGGGCGGCCGGGGCGACCGAGCCACCTGGGCCCGCGCGCTGCGTATGCTGCGCCCCTTCACGCGCTGGCTGCAGCAGTTCGAGCCTGCCACCGAGGTGCCCGACGAAGCGATCTTCGGACCCATCCCTGGGCGCGTGACACCACACATCTTCCGCGACGAGGAGATCGCGGCACTGGTGGCGGCAGCCGGGCGCATCGGCCCGCCAACGAGCCCGCGCGGCGCGGTCATGCAAGCCTTGTTCGGCCTAATCGCCTGCACGGGGCTGCGAATCTCCGAGGCGTTGGCGCTGCTGGACTCGGACGTTGACTTCAAGGCTGGCGTGCTGACCATCCACCACAGCAAGTTCGGCAAGTCTCGCTTTGTGCCGCTGGACCCCAGCGCGGTGGCCGCACTGGCGCGGTATCGCAACGAGCGTGTGCGCTACGTGCCCGCTGCTCTCGAGCAGCCGTTCTTCATCAGCACCCGAGGGCGTTTGCTCGGGCACGCCCTTAGCGATCGTCAGGCTCACCGCATCTTCGACCAGCTGCGCCGCCAGTTGGACTGGGTGGCGCGCGGCGACCACGGCAGCGCGCGCATCCACGATCTGCGCCACAGCTTCGCGGTGCGCCGGCTGTTGCGCTGGCAGCAAGAGGGCGCGGACATCCACGAACGCATGCTGGCGCTATCCACCTACATGGGTCACGCCAAGATCTCCAACACCTACTGGTACCTCACCGGCGTGCCCGAACTGATGCAACTGGTAGGTAAGCGCTTCGAGCACTTCGTGGACCTGTGGAACGGTGTGGAGGAGGAGGACGACCATGAGTAAGTCCACGTCGACTCACCCGCCGACCTTCGCCGCGCTGGCCCAGGCGTTCTTCGCCGAACACTTGCAGCAGCAGCGGGCGATGAGCCCGCGCACGGTGGCCACCTACCGCGATGGCTTCGTGCTGTTCCTGCAGTTCGCCCAGGTCCGGCTGCACAAGCAACCGACCGAGATCAAGCTGCAGGAGATTACGCCGTCGCTGATCCTCGCCTTCCTCGACCACCTCGAACACGATCGCGGCAACTCGGTCAGGAGCCGCAACGCCCGGCTGGCGGCGCTGCGCGCGTTCTTGAAGTTCGCTGGTCGGCGTGACGTGATGGCACTGCACGTCGTCGAGCAGGCGCTGGGCGTGCCGATGAAGCGCTTCGAGCGACCGATGCTCGGCTTCCTGACCCGAAACGAGATGATGGCCGTCGTCGGCATGCCGGGCCCCTCCTGGATCAGCCAGCGCGATCATCTGCTGTTGCGCATGCTCTACAACACCGGTGCCCGGGTGTCGGAGATCATCGGGCTGAAGCTGGGCGATTTGGTGCTCGAAGGCGCGCCCTGCGTTCACCTGCACGGCAAGGGGCGCAAACAACGCACGGTGCCGCTGTGGCGCTCGACGGTGCGGCAGCTTCGAGCATGGCTGCGATTGAACCCGCAGTTGCAGCCTGACTCGCCGCTGCTGCCCAATCACAATGGACAAGCGATGTGCCGCAGCAATGTCTGGCAGCGGCTCGCGCTGGCGGTCAAGGCTGCCGGCAGCGGACAGCCCCAACTGCTCTCGCGTCGCATCTCCCCCCACACCATCCGCCACACGACGGCCATGCACCTGCTACAGTCAGGCACGGATCTCGAGACACTCGCGCTATGGCTTGGACACGAGAGCCCGACGACGACCCACCACTATGTTGAGGCCGACGTGGCGATGAAGGAACGCGCTCTGGCGCGCCTGGAGCAGCCCGAAGCCTCTGTTCGGCGCTACAGGGCCCCCGACTCGTTGATGGAGTTCTTGAAGACGCTGTAATTATGTAGAGCCCCCCGGTGCTGCCACCACCTTCCGGCCGCGGGGCAGCGCCTGCGGTTCGAGCGAGAACTCTACATAAATGAGGGCTCAACATAATGGCCGTTATGTAGAGCTCTACATAACGGCCAGGAGGCGCCGTTGCGCAATGTCCCCGACACCGGTCGTTCAACGGTTCTACCATCCCGTTCCGGACACTCGCGAGCAAGGCGAGTGATACA
>JAEMQF010000278.1 GCA_022758925.1 Burkholderiales bacterium
GGTGCCACGGCCCGAGCGAGATCGAGGTCGATTGCATTGTCGGTCTGGCTGATGTTCAGTTTCAGTCCATGCGCGTTCGGGTCCGGATTCATGTCGAAGACCGGCGCAAGACGCCACCCCTTGCCGGGCACCAGGATGAAGCCATGATTTCGCAGATGGTCGTCGGTGTTGGAAACCAGCAGGTTGAAAACGATCCGCGACCACAGCTCGCGAAGATCGGCGCCGGTTTGCGCGCCGTGATCGATCAGGACTCGCGCGATCTCAAGGTAGCTCGCGCCTGTTGAAGCGTCGTCACCGTCCTGGCGTCCGGTGAGTGTCATCGCCGACGCGAAATGCAGCCGCCGGCCGGCAGGCGTGCGATCAAATCGCTTCACGAGAAAAGTGTGGTGCGGGTTGGCGAACCGGCGCGCCAAACTGTCGCAGACTCGCAGCCCGCAACCGCGCGCCAGCGTCTGCACCACCAGTTCCCAGGCACCCATGTCGTGCTCGTCGTGCACGCTGGGAAACTTGGCGATCCAAAGGTGGCCGTCGGGATCGACCACGCTGGCCTTGGGTCGCGCGCCACCCAGCGATCCGCCAGGCGCGATCAGCATGCGCAGCCAGTCATCGCCCTGTGCAGCGGTGTTGTCCTCGTCACGCTCAAGCCCCAGGCTGGCGGCCTCGAGTTTGCGCAGTTGAACAAATGGCGGCGCGGCAAGGTCGTGCCGGTTGTCCAGAAAGTCACCGGCATCGTCGAGGCGAAACCGCAGCGCACCGACCCGGAAGGCGTCATGCACGCCAAGCAGATAGTCCGACTCGACCAGGCGCACGCCCTTGGCCGTGATCCCAGCCCTTTGCTCACGCTCCAGCCGGCGGCGCATGAGCAGCCTTCCCCAACGATCCGGGCTCGCGTCGGCGAAGAGGCCAAAGGTTCCGCGGCCCTGTGGCGGGTGCTGACGACCTGCGTAGAGACCCAGCCTCAGGTCGAGTTGCAGGTTGGCGCACGCGCGGTCATCGAGCGCGAGCCTGTCGAACTCGAACTCGAACACTTCGCGCCCAGCCCCGTGCCGAGCCTGCAACAAGCCAAGACGAAGTGGAGTGGATAGCCCCTCCCAGTCGGCATAGACCGCTATCGTGCGGGTGCCAGTGCGCATGCGCGTGGCCATGTCGTCAGCCGCGCCGCTTCTTCGGCAGCGGTGCTTTCGGCTTGATCAGCTCAGCCAGGGCGCGGGAACTGGTGAAACCGCTGTCGCCCATCCACGCGCTCGCTTCGTCAGTTGGCTGCGCACGTTGACGCACGGTCGGCACGGGTGTGCCGGATTGCCGCACGCCTGCGCGGCGCCTGGCTCGCTTCACCGGCACGGGCGGGCTATCAAACTTTTTCGGCGCGCGCAGCTTGACCTGCGGCTTGACGCCGGCCCTGCTCACTGCCACTGCGGTGCGGCCCGCCGGCAACCTGGAGTCCTGCAACTCCCGGCCCAGTGGGTCCGCCTGCCCGAGCATGTCGAGATCGCTCTCGATGCCGAGCACCTGCATGACGGCCAGGTAGGCACCGATGGTGACGCCCGACCCGCCACGCTCCAGGCTGCGCAATGTCATCGGTGCCATGCCAGCGCGCTCGGCCACCTGCTTGGACGACAGGCGTCGGCGCCGGCGCGCCAGACGCAGCCGCTCGCCGAACCGCTGCAAGAGCTCGTCGGTCGCGGGCATCAGGGGGGCGGTCTTCTTGGCCATAATGTCAATATTCTAGCTATACACACATAAGGTGGCTAGAATATTTTCATTCTTTGCCGTAATGGACAGCGTCAATCAGGATGGCCTGGCGCAAGCAACCCTTGTGCTGGCGATGCACCGGCGCAGCGCTGAGTTCACCCAGTACGCGGCCAACGCGACGCTGGCCACGCGCACGCCGGTGGTGATTGATGGGCGTAGCCTGCCTGAGCCGGCAGTGATGGTCGCGTTGGGGCTCGAGTACAACTGCATCAGGCGGCTGCGGCTCTTTCGTTCGACGAGGTCGTTTGCAGGGTGGCGGTGATGGCTCGGCCGTGACAGTACCGCGGCGTTGACTTGCGGCCGTCGCGGCATGCGATCCGGCGCACCCCAGATAACACGATACACCGTGTTGTATATAATGCGATTCGTGAAATGCGGAGGACGCCCGGCATGGCCCACATCACCGCCAACGACTTGAAGACCCGCGGCATCGCGGCCATCGAAGCCTCACTTGCCGGCGGCCGCACCGAGGCTGTGGTGTCGGTGCGCGGCGCCGAGCGCTACGTGGTCATGGAGTTGGAGCATTACCAGCACCTGCGCGAGTGCGAACTGGAGGCCGCGCTCGCCGAGAGCCGCGATGACATTGCTGCAGGGCGGTTCGCGGCGGAGTCGCCCGCGAAGCATGTGGCGCGCTTGCTGACGATGATTGCCGGCGCGAAAACGGCGGCCACGCCTGGCGTCAAGGCCAGGCCACGCAGGTCGGCCAAGCGCGAGGTTCGCTAATCGACAGCGCCGCCCCCGTTGGCGCACCGCGATGCCGTACAGGCTCATCTTCACGGAGCGCTACACGCGCATCGCCGCGCGTTTCCTGAAGCGCCACCCGGACCTGGCCCGTCCCTACGAAAAGACGCTCACGCTGCTTCAGGCCAACCCGCACCACCCGTCGCTGCGACTGCATGAGCTCGGCGGGCGCCTGCGGGGCGTGCACTCGGTGTCGATCAATCTCTCGTACCGCATCACGCTGCACCTGCTGGTGACGGAGCACGAGATCGTGCCGCTCGATGTGGGTGGTCACGACGATGTGTACTGACGGTGTCACGCCGCCGGTGCCATGACGGCACGCAGCAGTTCATTGCGGTGGGAACGCCGACCGACGAAGACGGCTCGGCCGACCTGCATACGTGCTGGCGGCGGCGCGCAACATCGGCCGGCTGATGACGGACTGCAAGGCCGTGATCGACAAGAGCACGGTGCCGGTGGGCACCGGCGACAAGGTGCAGGCCGCCATCGTCACTGAGTGGGAGGAGTTCAGCACGCCCGACTTCCAGGCTATCAAGGCGGCCCTGCGCACGCCGGTGGTGCTTGATGGGCGTTGCCTGTCTGAGCCGGCGGTGATGGTGGCGTTGGGCGTCTCACAAGGAAACGCCGGGCCGCCCCAAGTTTCCTTGACCCCCTCGGGGGGCGGACGACGTATGTCGTCGGCCGGGGGGCGCTCAATAGTGGTAACGCAGCTGCGCCAGCAGCAGTGCGTTACCTTCGACCTTGTAGACCATGCGGTGTTCTTCGGTGATTCGGCGCGACCAATATCCAGATAGGGCGTGCTTCAGCGGCTCAGGCTTGCCAACCCCGGCGAATGGCTGGCGTTGCGTCTCGCGAATCAGCTTGTTAATTCGCTCAACCATGCGCTTGTCTTGTTTCTGCCAGTAGAGGTAGTCGTCCCACGCGTCATCCGCGAAGACAAGCTTCACTTGGTCAGCTTCCGCTCAACACCTTTGCCGGCATTCAACTGGCCAGCGGCGGCCAACAGACGCTTGGCATTGGTCGGGTTCCTCAGCAGATACGCTGTTTCTTCAAGAGCTTTGAAATCTTCCAGCGAAAGCATCACGACCGACTGTGCACCATTGCGAGTAATGATCAGAGTCTCATGGTCGTTGCACACTCTGTCCATGGTGCTGGCAAGGTTCGCGCGTGCTGCAGAGTAAGTAATGGCGTCCATAGGAACACTCCCTTGAAGTACAGGTTATTGTACAACTCAAATTCCCCTTGGTCCATAGCGCCGAAGACGCCCAACCATTCGGTCGAGCCCGCCGCTTCCGGCCTGCGGCCGCCAGCGGCGGCTCACCTCAATCGTTGGGGATCGAGTACCACTGTATTGGCAGGGCGGCGTTGCGGCCTCTGCCGTGACTTTGCACCAGGCTTGCGCGCCCCGCACTTGGCCGGTAACGTTCGAAGACAAACGATTCGACTACAGCGAGGAACGATTCGTGACTCTGGGGCCGCTGGGCGACATGCTTGTCGTGGTCGTGACGGCGGAAACAGCGGACCACATCCGCATCATTTCGATGCGAAAGGCAGACCGACATGAGCAAGCCATCTACCGTGAAAACCTCACCTGACAAGCGCAACGACGCGCCGCTGCGCCGCGCAGACATCGCCGCCGGCACGCTGGTGCTGCGCAAGCGTGGCCCGGGCGGCGCGGTGCTGCCAAAGAAGCAGCGCGTGAACATTTTCCTCGACGGCACGGTGATTGAACACTTCAAAACGAAGGCCGGCGCCCGTGGCTACCAGACGCTGATCAACGAGGCGCTGAAGCAGGCGATCCTGGCCGAGGCCATCGAGGGGGTCGTTCGCAAGACGATTCGCGAAGAGCTTCGGCGCGCGTGAGCGCCTCTGCGCCTGCATTCGGCCCGCGCGAACAGGCAGGCCATGTCTGGCAACGCCAGACCCGGCATCAACCGTTCGCCGTGAGCGGCCACGAGTCTAGGCGGGCAGCGCGTGAACTGCCTCTGCGAGTTGCTTTCCCTGCTCGCGTTGGATCACCTCGATGTCGTACTGTGCCTGCAGGTTGAGCCAGAACTGCGGCTCGATGCCAAACGCCAGGCCCAGCCGCACCGCGGTGTCGGCCGTGATGCCACGCTCGCCGGCGCAGATTTCGTCGATGCGCCGCTGCTGCACGCCGATGGCCTTGGCCACGCGGTAGCGCGTGATTGCCATCGGTTCGATGAAGTCGGAGAGCAGCACAGAGCCAGGGTGCACCGGGTCCAGCTTGCGGCCGGTGGTGATGGCCTTGAAGCTTGCCTGCTTCAGTTCACTGCGTGCGATGCTCATCAGGTCTCTCCATTGAATGCCGACCCGCCAGGGTCAGTGATAGTCCACGATCTCCACGTCGCGCGCGATGCCATCCTTCCAGCGAAAGCAGATGCGCCGATAGTATTCTTGTCAAGGACAACTGCATTGGCAGTGCGGCCGTGACTTCGAAAGTCCAGTGACCGTGAGCAAACCTGCCTCGCGCCCTAGCTCAAAGTCTGATCTGGCTCGAGTTGATCGGCATCGCATCAAGCCAGCGGAGTACAAGCAGCTGCCGCAATTCTCCGATGAAATGCTTGCGCGCGCGGTGGTGAAGAAGGGTGGACGCCCCCGCTCCGTCAACCCGCGACAACTCATCTCTCTGCGCTTGCCAGCCGACGTGGTTGCCCGCTGGCGCGCCACTGAGCCGGGGTAGCAAACCCGCATGACCGAGCACCTGAGGGCGGCAAACACTCGGCAGTGACAACGGTGCGCATGGGTCAAGGTACTCGGTTGAGCGCCTGCCGCACCTGCTGGTGCAGGGAAGCGAGGTCGTTGCCGGTGCAGTCGGTGCCGGTGCGCTTTGGCGACCACCCCGCTGATACGTAAAATCCGTTCAACAGCGTTTTGCTGCAGGCGGTGGCAGTCATGGAAGTGGTACTTCGCAAATACGGCAACAGCACGGTCCTGGCGCTGCCGCCGGCAGTGCTCAAGGAATTGGGCTTCAAGGCAGGTCAATCGATGACCTTGGATTGCACGCCCGATGGCCGGATCACTCTGGCACCGCGGCGTCGCCACAGGTTGGTCGACTTGATTGCCCAGTGTGACCCGAAGGCACCGCCGCCCGCCGACCTCGCCCTTTGGGACAACGCACGGCCGGCCGGCCAGGAGGCTTGGTGATGGCGGTGTTTGACCGCAGCGACATCGTGAGGCTACGTATTTGCCCTGATTCACGCCCGAAGGGTTGTTGTTCGTCGGTGTGTTCCGCCCATTCCCTGCGAGGTTCAGTGATTTGAATACGCGCCTCTCCTCTCAATTAGGGATGCCCAGGTCCTGGATTGACGCTAGAGTTGGCGGGTCGAAACGGTAAGCGAGCACGTTTTAGGACAAACTTGGTCATTCACGATTGGCATGAGAATCACCATGGTGTTCCAGTCGCAACGGGGGCGATGCCCCAAGGCTTGTTGAACGCATAGCCGCTCGAAGGCCAGTGCTACGCTCTTCCCCCCGACTGACTCGCCGTACCCCATGAGCGCCTTGATCCTGAGTTTCCTCACGTCGCTCATCGTCACCCTGGCCGTCGTGCGATCTGCGCCCGCCCACGCACGCCTGTCGTCCGACTTCGACACCACCGGCCCGCAGAAATTTCACAGCCGGCCAGTACCCCGTATCGGCGGCGTTGGCATGCTCGCCGCGTTGGCCGCCAGCGGCTGCTACCTGCAATGGAATTCCCTTGAGTCCGCTCCTGTGCTGTGGCTGCTTGTCGCCTGTGGCATGCCGGCGTTCGTCGCGGGCCTGGCGGAAGACCTGACGAAGACCGTATCGGCTCGCCGGCGCCTGCTCGCAACAGCGGTGTCGGCGGGCCTGGCAATCTGGTTTCTCGGCAACGTGATCGTGCGCACCGATATCCCCGGGGTCGACACGCTGATCGCGATGGTTCCGTTTGCCGTGGCGTTGACCATCTTCTCCGTCACCGGGGTTGCGCACTCGGTCAACATCATCGACGGTTTCAACGGCCTGGCTTCGATGTGCGTGCTGATCATGCTGCTGGCGCTGGCGTACGTGGCGGGTCAGGCAGGCGACATCGTGATGCAGACGATTGCATTCGCGGTGGCCGGCGCCGTGATCGGGTTCTTCATCTTGAACTTCCCGGCGGGCCTGATCTTCATGGGCGACGGTGGCGCTTACCTGCTCGGCTTCTTGCTCGCCGAGGTGAGCATCCTGCTGTTGAATCGCAACGCCAGCGTGTCGCCGATGTTTCCGCTGCTGGTGTGCGCCTACCCGATCTTCGAGACGATCTTCACGATCTACCGGCGCAAGGTCGTGCGTGGGGTAGCCGTGGGCACACCCGATGGCATCCACCTGCACACGCTGATTCATCGCCGTCTGATCCGTTGGAACAATGGATCGACCGAGCAACGCCGGCAGACGGCGCGCAACTCGATGACTTCACCCTACCTGTGGGCGCTGTGCCTGAGTTCCGTCATCCCAGCCGTGCTGTGGTGGAACAGCACCCCGATCCTGGGCGCGTTCCTGTTGCTGTTCATGGCGGGTTACTCGGTGCTTTACTGCAGCATCGTGCGCTTCAAGGCGCCGAAGTGGTTGTTGTTCAGCAGATAGCGCTGCTGCCCCTGGGACGGCGGTGGTCGATCGCTTGAGTTAAGCGGCAGACACCAATACGCCAGTGGCTGTCCGCTTGAAAGAAGGGTTGGGCATCACCTCGTTCTGGGCAGCCAATAGCCGGGCTCTTTGGCGTCGGGACGGATGGCGTAGACCACGATCTCGGCAGGCTCTTCGCGATACACGGCGGAAAAGGGGAAGCGACGGGTTGTTTCGTAGTACTTCGTCTCGTGAAGCAGCTCGGCTCTGGCGCTGGACTCAAGACGTAGTCGCTTCACGGCACAAGCCGCTTGGCCTCAGCCATGACTTCGTCCGCGTCGTACAGAACAGCTTCGCCTCGCTCATACGCCGCGACTCTGCGTCGGATTTCAAGTCGCCAAGCCTCTTCGATAGCCGGGTCAGGAGACTCCGCGAGAGAGTCGAGAAGCAAGTCGACAAGGCGCTCACGATCCTTCGCGTCCAAGGCGCGACCGCGTTGCGCGAGTTCAGCTACGGTGTCTGGCATGGCGTCGTTCTCAGTGTCAGTGAATTCTACGGCGCCGGCGCCGCCGAGGCCAACTCGTGACGCCCTGTGTGCGCCTGAGTTACCGCGGCCGGTACTCCTGAACAAGCTCGTGCAACTTGCGCCGCAGTTGCTCCGGATTCCCGGGTTGTTGCGCGTCATTGAACCACTCGAGCAATCGAGCCAGCCATTCGCCGTCGGCGTGCTCCCGCAACTGGGCAATGCGCAGGCGCGGGTGCCGTGACGCGAGAGTCTGGTCGGCATCGGCCAGCAACTCCTCGAAAAGCTTCTCGCCCGGGCGCATGCCGCTATAGACGATGCCGATCTCGTCTTCACGATGGCCCGACAGGCGGATCAGGTCGCGGGCGAGTTGCACGATCTTCACCGGCTCGCCCATGTCGAGCACATACACCTGGCCGCTCTGCGCCAATGCCGCAGCCTGCAGCACCAGGCGCACGGCTTCGGGAATCGTCATGAAATAGCGCGTCATGTCGGGGTGGGTCACGGTGATCGGCCCGCCCTTGGCGATCTGCGCCTTGAACTTCGGGATCACGCTGCCGCTCGAGCCGAGCACGTTGCCGAAGCGCACCGCGGCGAATTGTGTCGCCAGGCCCTGGGTTGCCAGTTGCGAAAGCACCATCTCGGCGGCGCGTTTGCTTGCACCCATCACGTTGCCGGGGTTCACCGCCTTGTCGGTGGAGATCAGCACCACGCGCTGCGCACCGGTCTGCGCCGCCGTGCTCGCGACGTTCCATGTGCCCAGTGTGTTGTTCTGCAGCGCAGCCCAGGCGTTGTGCTCTTCCATCAGGGGCACATGCTTGAACGCCGCGGCATGGAAGATCACCTGCGGGCGTTGCGCCGTGAACGTATCGCGCAAGTGCGCAAGGTTCTTCACGTCGCCGATCAGCGCCACGCGCGGCAGCTTGGGGTGGAGTTCCGCAAGCTGCTCGTCGATCTGGTACAGCGCGAATTCGCTCAGTTCGTACAACACGATGCGCGCCGGCCCGTAGCGCGCGACTTGGCGGCACAGCTCCGAGCCGATCGAGCCACCGGCGCCGGTGATGAGCACCACCTTGCCGGAGATCATCTCGGCGATGCCCGCTTCATCCAGCCGCACCGGCTCACGGCCGAGCAGATCTTCGGGCTCGATGCTGCGCACACGCTCGATGCGCGCACTGCCGTCGAGCAGCTCGCTCATTGAAGGTACGGTCAGCACCGGCAGCCCGGTGGCGGCGGCCTTTTCGATCGCGTTGCGGCGTTGTGCGGCGGTGGCGCCGGGCAACGCCACGACAACGTGAGTGGCGCCCGCGTGAATTTCGGGGCGCGCCACATCTGCCAGATTGCCCAGTACCGGCACGCCGCCGATTCGCGCGCCGCGCTTGGCGGGGTCGTCGTCGAGCAGCCCGAGCACGATCCAGCCCTGCTGGTGGATCGAGGCGAGCAGCCGCTCGGCGGCAGCGCCGGCACCCATGACGATGGCGCGGCGCACTTCGGCGTCGCTGCCGGTGATCTTCGCCCTGGTGTGTTCATAGACCATTCGATACGCCACGCGCACCATGCACAGGCCGATCAACACGACGAACGGGTGCAGCGCGAGCAACGCACGCGGCACCTGGCTCAACTGGGCCATCAAGATCACGACTGTGCACAGGGCGCCGGCTGCGAGGCAGGCGACGGTCAAGCGCGTGACTTCCTTGAACCCCGAGAAGCGCCACATGCCGCGCGGGATTCGCGCCAACGCAAACACGACGAGATAAGTGGCGACGACACCCAGCATCACCCACAGGTCGTACGCCGGCCGGGCACTGATCCAGCGCTCGAAGCCAAGGCGAAACAGGTAGGTCGCGTTCCAGGCAGCGGCAACCACCAGGGCGTCGATCAGCATCGAAATCGGCTGTCGGTAGGGGCGGACTCGCGCGAGCGCGCGGTCCAGACGGTGCCAAACGGTCGGATTCGGGTTCATGTCGCTTCGGTCACGGCGTTCGGCGCCAGAGCAGTGCCTTGAGCGTCGCGATGATCAGGCGCAGATCGGTGGCCATCGACATGTTGTCGACGTACTGCTCGGCATGGCGCAGCTTGGCGGGCATGACGACATCGATGTACTCGCGCTGCGGGTCGGCTGCGGCGCGAAGCAGCCGCGCTTCATCGCGGTACGCGATCGACGCCGGATCGGTGATGCCCGGCCGCACCGATAGAACCTTGCTGCGCAGTTCGGCCGGGTACAGCGCCACGTAGCGAGGCACTTCGGGGCGTGGGCCGACCAGGCTCATCGTGCCGCGCAAGACGTCGATCAATTGCGCCAGCTCGTCGAGCTTGGAGCGGCGCAGCCAGGCACCGACGCGGGTGATGCGTGGGTCATCCGCGAGTGTGAGCTGGGTGCCGTATTCACTCTCCTGTGGCCTCATGGTGCGGAACTTGAAAATACGAAACACTTGGCCGTGGCGGCCCACCCGCGCCTGGCGGAAGAAAACCGGGCCGGGCGAATCGAGCTTGATCGCGACTGCGATCAACAGCAGCAGCGGCGCCAGCAGCAGCAGGCCGACGGCAGAAGCCAAAATGTCCAACGCTCGTTTGGCCATGCCACAGCATCACAGCGGCAGCGCCGCGCGTGCCGCCGCAGCGACGCGCTGCACGTCTTGCTGCGTCATGCGCGGGTAGATCGGCAGGCTGACGCAGCGCTCGAACGCACGCTGGCTGTGCGGAAACTGCGCTGCGCTCAACGCATAGCGCTCGCGCCAGTAAGGCTGCAGGTGCAGCGGAATGTAGTGCACGCTGCAGCCGATGCCTGCGGCGAAGAGCTTCTCGATGAACGCGTCGCGCGCAATCGGTGCTGCGTCGCCCAGGCGCACCACGTAGAGATGCCATGAATGCACCTCCCCCCAAGGCGGCTGAGGAGGCAGCAGCAGCGGCAGCCCCGCGAGCGCCTGCCCGTACCACGCTGCAACAGCAGCGCGCCTTTGCTGGAACGCGTGGGCGCGCTTGAGCTGGTGGATGCCGATCGCCGCGGCGATGTCGGTCAGGTTGTACTTGAACCCCGGCGCCACGATTTCGTAGTACCAACTCGGCACCTTGGACGTGAAACGGTCGAATGCATCGCGGCTCATGCCGTGCAGGCGCATCGTCTTCATGCGCTGCGCAAGCGCTTCGCTGCGCGTCACGACCATGCCGCCTTCACCCGTGGTGATGGTCTTGTTGGCATAGAAGCTGAACACCGCGGCGTCGCTGCCCAGCGTGCCGATCAGCTCCCCGCCGCAAGTGGTGGGCAGCGCGTGCGCGGCGTCCTCCACCACTTTCAGGCCGTGCCGCTGCGCAAGCGCCAGGAGCCGTGTCATGTCAGCCGCCAGACCACCGAAGTGAACCGGAATCACGGCCCGCGTGCGGGGCGAGATCGCCGCCTCGACCGCATCGATGTCGATGCACAAGGTATGCGGATCGATGTCGACAAGCACGACGTCAGCGCCAAGGTATCGCACCACTTCGGCGGTGGCAGTGAAGGTGTGTGTGGTGGTGATGACTTCATCGCCGGGGCCGATGCCCAACGCCTCAAGGGTGAGGTGCAGGCCGGCGGTTGCCGAGTTCACCGCCAGCGAATGCAGGCTGGGGTCACCCAGGAACGCACTGAAGTCGCCTTCGAAGCGTTTCGCTTTCGGGCCGGTGGTGACCCAGCCTGAGCGAAGGGTATCCACCACTTCGGCGATCTCGTCTTCGCCGATGTCGGGCAGTGCGAACGGGAGAAAGGGCTGCTGCATGGCGCTCGCGTCTTCCTTGAAACGTCAGTGGAGTGTCACGCGGTGCTTCTGCTGCGCATCGGCTACCACGCAGGGCGAAGTGCCGCGATGCGCTGATGCACCGATTGTAGGTTCAGCCTTCATGCAATCGCCTCCAGAAAGCGCCGCGCCAGCACCGGGTAGGTGTGATGGGCGAGCACGAAAGCCCGCCCGCGCGCGCCCATCGCACGCCGCTCTTCTGCGGAAAGTGCAGCCAATCGACGCAGCCCCTGCGCCACCTCCTCGGCCGACTCGGGTGCCACTGTCAAGCCGCAGTCGGCCTGCGCCACCGGGTCGTTGCCGGCCTCGACCGAATGCAGCACCGGTACGCCCGCCATCATGTAGTCCATCAGCTTGTTGGGCGCGATGCCGAAGCGATACATCGGCTGGCGCTGCCAGCCGATGTAGGCGATGTCCACGCCGGCCAGGAACGACGGCACCTGCGCCTTCGGAATGGGCGGCAGGAACTGCACGTTGGCCAGGCCCTCGGCCGCTGCCCGTTGTGCGAGCCGAGCCTGTTCATGGCCGCTGCCCACCAGCACCACCTGCACAGGCTCGTGCTGCAACAAGGTCGCGGCGTCGAGCAAGGTGTCCAGCGCATTGGGCAGGCCCATCGATCCTGCATAGCCCACCACCTTGCGCCCGGCGGCGTGCGCCGCCGCCAGCGCCTGCGCCACGTCATCACGCAGCGAAGGTGCTTCGCCCTCCCATTCGTCGAGCGCGATGCCGTTGGGCACGAGATGCAGCTTGCGCAAGTCCAGCCCGCGGCCGGCCATGTGTCCCTGCACTTTGGGCAACATGCTCACCACCGCGTCGGCGTCGCGATAGGCGGCACCTTCGGCGGCCTGGCACAGCAGCGCAAAGGGGTGCCAGCGCGACATGCCCGAGAGTTCGATCAGGCTCAGCGGCCACAGGTCATGCACCTCGAACACCAGCTTGGCACCGGCCTGGCGCGCCAGGCGCCGCGCGACCCAGATGTCGAACGGGTAGGTGCTGGAGGCGATCACCACGTCGGGCCGGAACGCCGCCACCAGGCGCGATGTATCGGCCCACACAGCGCGCAGGAAGGTCCAGATGTTGCGCACGCGGCCCAGGCCGTTGCCCTGATACGCCCTTGTGGCGTACCAGCGGTAGTGGATGCCGGCGATGAGTTCGTCACCCGCGGCCGGTTGATGCGCCCGCACGTGTGAGAAGTCAGCCGCCAGTATCTGCACTCGGTGCCCGGCGCGCA
>JAEMQF010000306.1 GCA_022758925.1 Burkholderiales bacterium
GCCTCACAAGGAAACGCCGGGCCGCCCCAAGTTTCCTTGACCCCCTCGGGGGGCTGAGCCCGCACCGAGTGAGCGCCTGCGCGCTCACGAGTGGCTGGCGAAGGCCATCGGGCCTGCAAGCCCGATGGCGGACGACGCATGTCGTCGGCCTGGGGGCGCTCAATATCAATCCGGCGATTACGCCAGAAGGCGAAGGCCGCGCGACCCTGGCACCGAGCCGATCAAAGAATCCCCAGGCGCCGAAACACATCCCCCAACAACTCCCCAGCGCGCAGCGCAGCGCGCGACTGGTTCTCGCCCGCCACCTTTTCCAGCGCAAGCCGGACGACCTCGGCCTCGCGCTCGCGCGGAATCACGACCACGCCGTCGACATCGCCGAACACGATGTCCCCCGGCCGCACCGCAACACCCGCGCATTCCACCGCCACATCACGCTCGACCATGCGCGCGCGGCCTTTCGTGTCGAGCGGCCCGATGCCGCCGTGGAACACCGCGAAGTTCATCGCGCGGATTTGTTTCACGTCGCGCACCAGGCCGTCGGTGACGCAGCCTGCGGCGCCGCGCACCTGCGACGCGGTGGACAGCAACTCGCCCCAGGGTGCGATGCGGTCCGTGGGGCCGCTGCAGGCGAGCACCACCACGTCGTTCGGTTTCAGGTGATCGACGAGCGCAATCTCGACCTCGTAAGGGTTCTCGCCGGTGCGGGTTTGATACACCGGCATGTACAGGCCGGTGCGCGCGCGGCCGATGAGCTGCAACTGATCGTCGAGCGGGCGCACAAAAGGCTGCATCGCCTGGTGCATCAGGCCCAGGCTGTCGAGCACGTCGCAGAGCACGGCGGCGTTGAGCGTGCGCAATGCGGTCAGGTCGAGATGGGTCATGGCCATGGCCTCGCGCCTTGTGGATCCCACGAGTCACACAGGCTCCTAGGGAAATCAACCGTAGCACGCATTGCTCCCGGCGTCAAAAATGCGGGAATGAAACTGCACCAGGCTCGCCCGGCTTTGCTTGCGTTGCGCCGCTGGGCCGTCGCTTGCGTGGCCGTGGGCCTGCTCGCCGGCGGCGCGGCGCTGCCGGCGCTGGCGCAGCCCGCCGCTTGGCCCGACAAGCCGGTCAAGCTGGTCGTTCCCTATCCGCCGGGTGGCTTGACCGACACGCTGGCACGTTCGATTGCCGAGCCGCTCGCCAAGGCCCTGGGCCAGCCGGTGTTGATCGACAACAAGCCCGGCGCCGGCACGCTGCTCGGCGCGCAACTCGTCGCGCGCAGCCCAGCCGACGGCTATGTGCTGCTGATGGCGACGAGCACGACACTCGGCGTGAGCCCGGCCCTGTACCGCAACAACATGATCGACCCGGTGCGCGACTTCACGCCTGTGAGCCTGGTCGCCAGCGTGCCGTTCTTCCTGGTGGTGCACGCCGATTCGGGCTGGAACACGCTGCAAGACATGCTCGACGCCGCGCGCAACGCCGCCGCGCCGCTGCAGTACGGCTCGGCCGGCAACGGCAGCCCGCATCACCTGGCGATGGAGATGCTGCAAAAGGCGAGCGGCGCGAAGTTCGACCACATTCCCTACAAGGGCAGTCAGTTGGCCGTGCCCGACCTGCTGGCCGGGCGCTTCAAGCTGATGGTGACCGACCTGACACCGGCGATCGCCCACATTCGCAGCGGCAAGCTCAATGTGCTCGCGACCACTGCACCGCAACGCTCCGCGATGCTGCCGCAAGCGCCGAGTTTCGCCGAGGCCGGCGTCAACGGCGTGCAGGCGGTGGCGTGGCAGGGCATCGTGGCACCGGCAGGCACGCCGCGCGGTGTGGTCGAGCGGCTCTCGGCCGAGATCAACCGCATCGTCGCCAGCGACATGCTGAAAGCGCGCTGCGCGGCGATCGGCTGCGACACGCTGCCGCCGATGAGCCCTGCAGAGTTTGCCGAACTCGTGAAGACCGACCTCGTGCGCTGGACATCGGTCGTCGTCGACTCGGGTGCGAAGATCGATTGATTCGAGCCCGAACCTTCCAATTTCGACCCAAACCTCCGAGGACCCCGATGGCCGCAGTGATCGACGTGCACACGCACATGCTGACCGAACAATACCTGGCGCTGCTGGAGCAACACGCCGGGCCGAAGATCACGCTCAAGGCCGTGGCCGGCGGGCTGCGCGCGATCCACCTCGACGACGCGCCGTTCATGACGCCGGTGCCACAGATGTTCGACTACCCGGCGCGCATCAAGATGATGGACGCGGTGGGCATCGATGTCTCGGTGATCTCGCTCACCTGCCCGAACGTCTATTGGGGCACGCCCGAGGTCAGCCTGCAGGCGGCGCGTTTCATGAACGACGACATGGCGGCGGCGCGTCAGCGCCACGCCGGGCGCATCGAGTATTTCTGTTCGCTGCCGTGGCAGCACGCTGAACTGGCGCTGGCCGAGTTGAAGCGCGCCAAGGCGAAGGGCGCGGCCGGGGTCATGGTGCTCGCCAACATTGACGGTGAAGCGCTCACTGCGCCGAGGTTCGCGCCGGTGTGGCAGGCGATCGATGCGCTGGCGTTGCCGGTGCTGGTCCACCCCACGGCGCCGCCCGGCGTGCAGGCGATGCAGATGAATCAGTTCCAGCTCACGGCGTCGATCGGTTTCACGTTCGATACCACACTCGCGGTGGCGCGCATGTTGTTCGACGGCTTTTTCGACCGCTACACCCAGCTCAAGATCATCGCCTCGCATGGCGCGGGTGCGCTGCCCTACCTCATCGGTCGCCTGGACCAGTGTTTTCGCAACATCCCGGCGTGCCGCACGCAGACGCAGAGTGCACCGTCGAGCTACATGGGGCGGCTCTACGCCGACTCGGTGGTGTTCACGCAGCAAGCGCTCGACCTGTGCCTCGAAGTTTTCGGCGACGACCAGGTGCTGTTCGGCTCGGACTATCCGCACACGATCGGCGACCCGGTGCGTTGCCTGGCCCAGGTCAACGCGCTGCACGGCGCGCGCCGCGAGAAGGTGCGCGGCGGCAATGCCCAACGCATTTTCAATCTATGAGCACCCCAAGGCCGCCGCCTCGCGGCGACCGTCCCCCGAGGGGATCAAGGAAAGTGGCGAAGCCACATTTCCTTGAGAGAGCCCCAAGGCCGCCGCTGCGCGCCGTCCGTCCCCCAAGGGGATCAAGGAAAGTGGCGAAGCCACATTTCCTTGGAGTCGCATCCACATCATCCACAAGGAGTCTTCGATGAAACGCCGTGTTCTGAATCTGGCCGCCATGCTTGCCGGCGCCCTGCTTGCCGTTCCCTGGGGTGTGCAGGCACAAGACAAGGCGCCGCTGAAAATTCTGGTCGGCTTCCCGCCGGGCGGCTCGGCCGACGTGGTGGCGCGGCTGCTGGCCGACAAGATGCGCGTCACGCTCGGCCAGACCGTGATCGTCGACAACAAGCCCGGTGCCGCCGGTCGCGTCGCTTTGGGCGAACTGAAACGCGCTGCGCCCGATGGCCAGACGATCGCTCTCGCCCCGAGCGGCGCCTTCGTCATCCTGCCCTGGCTCTTCAAGAACGTCGGCTACGACCCGGTGCGTGACTTCACGCCGGTGGCGCGGGCCTCGACTTTCGACTTTGCGGTCACGGCCGGCCCTGGCGCGCCGGCCGGCGATTTGAAAGCCATCCTCGACTGGATGAAAGCAAACCCGGGCAAGGCGAACATCGGCAACCCAGGCGCCGGCACCGTGCCGCATTTCACCGCCGTGCTGCTGGGCCAGGTGGCAGGTGTGCCGGTGGCGCATGTCTCCTACAAGGGCGGCGCGCCGGCGCTGAACGACCTGCTCGGCGGCCAGATTCCCCTGCTCGTCGACACCGCGACAGAAACGATCGAGCACCATCGCGCCGGCAAGCTGCGCATCGTGGCGATGACGGGCGAGGCGCGCGCGAAGTCGCTGCCCGACGTGCCGACGCTGAAGGAGCAAGGCGTCAACTTCTCTGCCGACGCCTACTTTGGCGTCTACGGTCCGCCGGGAATGTCCGCCGAGACCACGGCGCGCATTTCGCGCGCCGTGAGCGACGCGCTGCGCCAGAGCGACGTGCAGGACAAGATGTATGCCCTCGGCCTGGTGCCGAACTATGCCAACGGTGAAGGGCTCGCCGCGACGCAGGCCGAGCACTACAAGCGTTGGGAGGCGCCGATCAAGGCTTCGGGGTTCACGGCCGAATAATCGGCGCCGGCCAATGCCGCACGCCGCGGGTTGACGGGCGACGCCGGCGCCGGAGATCCGCGTCAACGCTTCGGCGCCGACTCCAGGATGCGCAGCATATCGGTGTAGCCGCGTGCGCGCGCCAATAACGCCGGCGTTTGGCCGGAGCGGTCGGTCAGCAGGGTGTTCGCACCGGCGTCGACCAACGCGCGCAAGCAGGCCTGGTGCCGCGCACCGCCGTCGCCGAGCACGATGGCTTCGATGACGGCGGTCCAGTGCAGATTGTTCACATGGTCCAGAGGTGCGCCGGCCCGGATGAGCTGGCGCACCACGCCGTCGTGGCCAAGGTGTGCTGCGGCGATCAGCGCCGTGCCGTCGTAGCGGCTGGTGATGAGCTTTGCGCTCGCGCCAAGTGACAACAGCAAGCCGAGGGTTTCTTCGTCGTCGGCCACCGCCGCGATCGTCACCGCGTCGTAGCGGTCGTTTTCCAACGCACCCAGGTCAGCGCCTGCCTGCGCGAGCTGGCGCACGGCTTCGCGCTGGCGCGCGAAAGTCGCGACGTGCAAGGCGGTGCGGCCGCGCGAGTCGCGGCCGTTGATTGCAGCGCCGCCGGCCAATGCCGTCGCCAGGCGCTGCGAGTCGCCACGCTGTGCTGCCGCGTGCAGCGCGCCGAACGACGCGGCCTCGGTGGGGCTGGGTGGCACTTGCGCTTGCGTCGCCACACAGCCCAGGCCGAGCCAGGCCCAGACCAGGATGCGCCGCAGCCGCAGGCGCGCCTGCGCGTTTCGCAACGAGTTTTCAACGTCGCGCGCGCAAGACATGGCGAGCAGCGTGCCGGCTCGGGTCAATCGCGGTCGCCGCCGTCGGCACGCGCGCCTGGCGCCAGCGGCAGCAGCGCGCCCAAGGCAAACAGGCATCGAGCGCTGAGATTCAGCCAGCGGGTCATGTTTATCCCTTGTCGTGGGTGAAGCGGCGTTGGATTGCGGCCTCAACCTCTTGGCGACGGCAAGGCAACGATACCAAATCATGCCTGCAATTCATCGCGCCGCAATCACGCCGCGCCGACCGCGACGCGCATACTCGCACTCTTTGCCTGACCCAGAGCGCCCGACCGCGCCTATGCCGCCATGCCGGGCTACCAGACCAAGCAGGAACACATCGGAATAGCCGGCGTCGCCGACTTGGTGATCCGCTCGCTGCTCGACCGCCAGCAGTTCGCCGACCCGCGCGGCGAGGCCGAGCGGCTGGGCATCTCGTCCGCAGCATGGCCCTTGTTCGGACTGCTCTGCCCGAGCGCGGCGCAGCTCGCTGCGCGGCTGGCATTGCGGCCGGTCTTGGAAGGCGAACGCATCCTCGAACTCGGCTGCGGATTGGCGCTGGCGAGCCTGGTCGGGCACCGGCGCGGCGCCGACGTGACGGCGAGCGACCGGCATCCGCTCGCGCCAAGTTTTCTGCGCGAGAACCTCTTGCTCAACGCGCTGTTGCCGATGAAGTATGGCCACGCCGACTGGGAGCAGCCCGAGCCGGCTCCGTTCGCAGCCGGAACGGGTGAAGCCGATTCGGTGCGCGGCCGCTTCCAGTTGATCATCGCCAGCGACGTCTTGTACGAGCGCGACGTGGACGGCGCGCTTGCCGGATTCATCGATCGACACGCGGCGGCGCACGGCGAGGTCTGGATCGTCGATCCGGACCGTGGCAACCGGCCCGCGTTCAACCGCTTCATGGCCGCTGCCGGATTCGACCTGAGCGAACTGCGGCTCGATTCCGTGGCGACGCCGCATGCGCCCGCCTACAAAGGGCGTTTGTTGACCTACCGGCGCGGCGCAATCACGAGCTCGACTCTGCTGCAGGGTGTGGCCGACCAATGCTAATCTGCGCGGCATGAAGATGTCGCGATTCGAAGTCTTGCGGGCCCGAGCCGGGGCCGTGCCGCGCCGCGTGCTGTGTGCTGTGGCCGTCGCGCTCGCCGCTGCCGGTTGCGCGAGCCTGCCGCAAGGCGTGAGCCGCGTGCCGTCGACGGCGCTGGCGGCCTCGCCCCAGACCGATCTCGGCCGCATCGCCGCCGCGTCGACGCCGCGGGCTGAAGCGGCTTCAGGTGCGGCTGCGGGCCTGAGCGGCTTTCGGCTGCTGTCCTGGTCGTCACAGGCGCTGGACGCGCGCATCGAGCTTGCGCGCCGGGCGCAGCGCACGATCGACCTGCAGTACTACGTGATCCACGACGACGAAACCGGGCGCTACCTGCTGCGCACCTTGCACGACGCGGCGCGGCGCGGGGTGCGGGTGCGGCTGCTGCTCGACGACCTCTACACCGCAGGCATGGACCCGCTGCTGCTCAGCCTGGCGGCGACGCCGAATTTCGAGCTGCGACTGTTCAACCCGTTTCCGGCCGGGCGCGGCAGCCTGACCGAGCGTTTCAGCGCCTCGCTGTTCGATCTCGGGCGCGTGAATCACCGCATGCACAACAAACTCTTCATCGCCGACGGCGCGATGGCGATCGCCGGCGGGCGCAACATCGGCAATGAGTACTTCATGGCGCATGGCAGTGCGAACTACATCGACCTCGATGCGTTTGCGCTCGGCGCCGTGGTGCCGCAGCTCGCGAGCCTGTTCGACCAATACTGGAACAGCGAATTTTCCTACCCGGTGGCTGCGATTGTGCGCAGCGAACAGTCGGCCGACGAGCTGCAGCGCCAGTTTCTTGAATTGACGCACCCGCAGCGTGCCCCCGCGCCGGTGCCGCCCAGCCCCGGCGTGAAAGACCTGCTTGGCTACCCAACGCTGAGCGAGGAGATGCGAAGCGGCCGCATCAGGCTCATCTGGGCCGCGGCGCAGGCGTTTGCCGATGCGCCCGAGAAGGTGCTCCACCACCGGAGCGAGGCCCCGCCTGAAGACCAGACATTCGGTCCCACGGTGCGTTCGAGCCTGATGCACGAGTTGCTGCAGGCGCGCAAGGAGGTGCTGGTCAGCTCGCCCTACTTCGTGCCGGATGTCTACGTGATGCAAGACATCCGCGAGGGGCGGCTGTGGGGCGTGTCGATCACGATCATCACCAATTCGCTGGCCTCGACCGACGAACCGCTGGTGCATTCCGGCTACCAGCGCTACCGGCATGAATTGCTCGACCTCGGCGTGGCACTGTACGAAGTGGCGCCAAGCCGCGTCGGCGGGAGCGAGAATCTCGGCCCGTTCGGGCAGTCGATCGGGCGCTTTCACGCGAAGGCGGCCGCGATCGACCGCGAGGTGGTCTTCATCGGTTCGCTCAACTTCGACCCGCGCTCGGAGCGCCACAACACCGAACTTGGCCTGATCGTCCGCAGCCAGCACCTCGCCGAAGAATTGCTGAGCATGGCAGAGCTCGTGAAGGCCGAGGCTGCGTACCGCGTGCGCCTGGGTGCCGACAAAGAAAGCCTGGAGTGGCACATCACGTCGCAAAGCCGCGAGCAGATCCTGTTTGAAGAACCCGACACCGGCTTCTGGCAGCGCCTGCTGTTGCGCCTGATCGGGCCCTTCGTGCCCGACGCCTTGCTGTAGCGAATTCAGGGGCGATCAACGCTCGCTGCCGAGCCGTCGGTCGCGGTTCACAGACTCGCCGTGATCCCACCGTCCACATACAGGATGTGGCCGCTGACGAAACTTGACGCGTCGGAGGCGAGAAAGATTGCCGCACCGTGCAGCTCCTCGACACTGCCCCAGCGACCCGCCGGGGTACGCCCGGCGAGCCAGGTGCTGAAGGCCGGATCGTCGACCAGCGCCTGGTTCAGCTCGGTCTTGAAGTAGCCCGGCCCCAGACCGTTCACCTGGATGCCGTGTTTGCCGAGGTCGATCGCCATGCCCTTGGTCAACATCTTCACTGCGCCCTTGGTCGCGGCATAGGGGGCGATGCCGGGGCGACCGAGTTCGCTCTGCACCGAGCAGATGTTGATGATCTTGCCGCGCCCGCGTTCGATCATGCGCTGCGCGACGGCGCGGCCCACAAAGAACACGCTGTCCAGATTCGTGGCGGTAAGTTTGCGCCAGACGTCGAGCGGAAATTGTGCGAAGGGCGAACGGTGTTGCATGCCGGCGTTGTTGACCAGGATGTCGATCGCGCCGATCGTCGATTCGATCTGCGCGACGCCGGCTTCGACCGCGTTCGCGTCCGTCACGTCGAAGGGCAGGGCATGCACCTTCAGGCCGCGCCCCTGCAAGTCTTGGCGCGCCAGTTCGAGGCGCGCCGCGTCGCGCGCGTTAAGCACGAGCGTGGCCCCGGCAGCACCCAAGGCCGCGGCCAGTGACAGGCCGATGCCCTTGCTCGAGCCGGTAATGAACGCTGTGCGGCCGGTCAGGTCGAAGATTTTCATGTGCGGGCGTCGGCGCCGTTGCCGAGAATGACCTGGGTGGACGCCGCGCGCGGTGATTCGGACATCTGCGGGGTACTGCGAGCTTGGGTGGATTCGACTGTAGCGCTTGAGATCGGTAGGCCTGACTGCGTCGACAATCGCGCCAGATCCGGAGGGTGCGATGAGAGTTCAAGTTGTGATCGTCGGCGCCGGCCCGGCCGGCCTGTTGCTCGGTGCCCTGCTGCACCAGGCCGGCGTCGAAGCATTGATCGTCGAACAGCGCAGTGCCGACTATGTGCTGGGGCGGATCCGGGCCGGGGTGCTGGAGCAAGGCACGGTCGACCTGCTCGATCAGCTGGGCTTGGGCGCGCGCCTGCACGCCGAAGGCTTGGTGCATGCCGGCATTGAGCTGTCGTTCGGCGGCCGGCGCCACCGCATCGACCTGCACAAGCTCAGCGGCGGGAAAAACGTCACCGTCTACGGCCAGACCGAGATCACGCGCGACCTGATGCTCGCGCGCAGCCGGTCCGGCCAGCGAACGGTATACGACGCCGATCAGGTCAGCGTGCACGACTTCGAGACCAACAAACCGAGCGTGCGCTGGGTCGAAGGCGGCCAGGCGCAACGCGCCGAGTGCGACTTCATCGCCGGATGCGACGGCTACCATGGCGTGAGCCGCGCCAGCGTTGCGCCGGGTGCGATCCAGACCTTCGAGCGGGTCTATCCTTTCGGCTGGCTCGGTGTGTTGTCGGAGACGCCGCCGGTCTCCCACGAACTCATCTACACGAATCACGAGCGCGGCTTCGCGCTGTGCAGCATGCGTTCCATGACACGCAGCCGCAACTACGTGCAATGCGCGCTCGACGATTCGCTGGCGCAATGGTCCGATGACGCATTCTGGGACGAACTGCGGCGGCGCCTGGATCCACAAGCCGCCGAGTCGCTGGTGACAGGGCCATCGATTGAAAAAAGCATCGCGCCGCTACGCAGCTTTGTCGCCGAACCGATGCGCTTCGGCCGTCTGTTCCTGGCCGGCGACGCCGCGCACATCGTTCCGCCCACGGGAGCGAAGGGCCTGAACCTGGCAGCGAGCGATGTGCGCTTGCTCAGCGCGGCGCTGATCGAGCATTACCAGGACAAGAGCGACGCGGGTATCGACGCCTACTCGCAGCGCTGTCTGCGCCGCGTTTGGCGTGCCGAGCGCTTCTCATGGTGGCTGACCTCGTTGCTGCACAAGTTTCCTGACACCGGCGCGTTCGGCCAGAAGATGCAGGCTGCTGAACTCGACTACCTGGTGCACTCGGTGGCAGCGTCCACCGCATTGGCGGAGAACTATGTCGGACTGCCGTTGTAGAGCAGCGAAGTACTAACATCGGCGAGCGCCGCCACGCAAATGCGCAGCAGAAGCTGGAACCACCATGAGCACACGCACCACACCGCCGTTTCGAGCCGACCATGTCGGCAGCTTCCTGCGACCCAAGCGCTTGCTCGACGCGCGCGAGAAACATCGGACAGGCGAGTTGAGCGCGGCCGGCCTGCGCGCGGTCGAAGACGATGCGATTGCCGAGGTCGTCAAGATGCAGCAGGACGTGGGGCTGAAGAGCATCACCGACGGCGAGTTTCGTCGCACCTACTTCCACATCGACTTTCTCGAACAACTCGGCGGCGTGAAGACCGACATTCCGGTGCTGGTCACCAAACCCGACGGCAAGCAGGAACTCGCGCCGCCGGTGATGCGCGTGATCGGCAAGGTGCGACACGTGAAGGACATCCAGCGCGCCGATTTCGAATACCTGAAGAGCAGGGTGGCCAAAGGGTGCACGCCGAAAGTGACGATCCCTTCGCCGACGATGCTGCACTTTCGCGGCGGCCGGGCCGGAATCAGCCGCGAACATTACCCCGAGCTCGAACCGTTCTACCAGGACGTGGCGAACGCCTACGGCGACGAGTTGCGCTCGCTCGCCGCCGCCGGCTGCACCTATGTGCAGATGGACGATACGAATCTTGCGTATCTGTGCGACGACAAGATGCGCGAAGCGGCGCGCGGGCGCGGCGACGACCCCGACGAACTGCCGCACCGCTACGCTTCGTTCATCAACCGCGTCGTCGCGCAAAAGCCGGCCGGCATGACGCTCGCGGTGCACCTGTGCCGTGGCAACTTCCAAAGCACCTGGGCGGCGCAGGGTGGCTACGAACCGGTGGCGCAAGCACTGCTGAGTGAAATGAACGTCGATGGCTACTTTCTCGAATACGACGACGCGCGCAGCGGTGACTTCAAACCGCTGCGCCACTTGCCCGCGGGCAAGACCGTGGTGCTGGGGCTGGTGACCACCAAGTTGGGTCAGCTCGAATCGAAGGATGATCTGAAGCGGCGTATCGACGAAGCGTCGAAGTACGCACCGCTCGACCAGCTCTGCCTGTCGCCGCAATGCGGCTTCAGCAGCACGGTGCACGGCAACGACATCGCAGTGCAGGCGCAGCGCGCGAAGCTCGCACTCGTCGTCGAAGTCGCGCGCGAGGTCTGGAACTGAGCCTGCGCGCGTAGCAGCGGGGGGCTTCTGCCGCGCGGGCTCCTGGCAGCGCGCCGGGCGGAACCCGACCAGCGGTTTCCAGGTTCAATCAGGCCTTGACCCCGAACACCTGCCGCAGATAGGCCAGAAAGGTCTCGTCGGAGCACATGGTCTTGCCCGGCGAATCGGCAAGCTTGGCCACGGGCTGGCCGTTGCAGCGCACCAGCTTCATGACCACGCCCAGGGTCGTGAGGCCGGTGTCGTTGCTCAGGTTCGTGCCGATGCCAAAGCCGAGCTGCGTACGGTCGCCGAAGTGGGCATAGAGGCGAAACGCAGCATCCAGATCCAGGGCGTCGGAAAACACCAGGCGTTTGGTGTGCGGGTCGATGCGCAGCTTCGCGTAATGCGCCAGCGCCTTTTCGCCCCACAGCACCGGATCGCCTGAGTCGTGGCGCAGGCCGTCGAAGAGTTTTGCGAAGTACAGATCGAAGTCGGCGAGGAAGGCGTCCATGCCGACCACATCCGTCAGCGCCGTGCCCAGGTCGCCGCGATATTCCTGGACCCAGTCTTCGAGCGCGGCTTTCTGGAAATCGCGCAGGCGCACGTCGAACGACTGGTATGACTGCATGTATTCATGCGCCATCGTGCCGATCGGCACCAGGTCGAGGGTGCGCGCGAGGTGCACGTTGGAGGTGCCCTTGAAGAACTGCGGCACCTCCTGCTTCAGGCGCTGCACGACCTCGGCCTGCCACGCACCCGAGAAACGACGCCGCACGCCGAAGTCGAAAAACTCGAACGGGTGGCGGCGTTGCGGTGTCTCGCCGAAAGCACGAATCTGTGCCACTTTTTCGCGCAGGCGGCGCCGGCCGAACTGCAGCGCCGCAGCCTCGTCGAAACGGCGGAAGTAGAGCTCGTTGATGATCGCCAGCACATAGATCTCGAAACCCATCACGTGCACTTGCGGCCCGCGCGCGACAACCTCGATGGAGTCGCCATTGGCCCGGACTTCGATGAATTCGCGCTGAAAGCGGAAGATGCGCAGAAAGTCGACGAAGTCCGACTTCATGAAACGCAGCCCCCGCATGTACGCGAGTTCGTCGGCCTTGAATGCCAGCGTGCACAGGTGATCGAGCTGCTCGTTGACCTCAGGCACCAGCTCTGCCAGTGGATACAAGGTTTGATTGCGGCACGCAAAGTTGTATTCGGCCTGCGCCTGCGGGTGCCGGTGCAGCATCGTCTGCCACATCGTGAACTTGTAGAGGTCGGTTTCGAGCAGGCTGTGAATGATCGGTTTCATGGCTTTTGACGGCTGCTCGAGGACGTTGATTCTGCCCCGGGCGGCGCCGGGTTGCGGCAGGGGTCGCCGCGTGCGCCGCAGTGGCGTCAAACGCGGGCGGGCAACAGCCGTTCCTCACGGTACAGAGCGGCAAGTTGCTCGCGCTCCCGAATCAACCACGCCTGCCCGCCCGACACCATGACTTCGGCGGCGCGCGGGCGGCTGTTGTAGTTGCTCGCCATGCTCATGCTGTAGGCGCCTGCCGACAGCACCGCAACATGGTCGCCGGCGCGCACGTTCAGGGGTCGGTCGCGGCCGAGCCAGTCACCGGATTCGCAGATGGGCCCGACCACGTCGAAAGTCTGGTTTGCGCCGTCGCGCAGCCGGCAGGGCCGGATGTCCATCCACACGCCATACATCGCCGGACGGAGCAGGTCGTTCATCGCCGCGTCGACGATGCAGAAGTTCTTTTCCGCACCCGGTTTCAGGTACAACACTTCGCTGACCAGGACTCCCGCGTTGCCGACCAGGGACCGGCCAGGCTCGAACAGAATCTTGCGCCGCGAATGGCCGCGCGCATCGATGCGCTGCAAACACGCCTGCACCAGATCGGTCGCCGAAGGTGGGGTCTCGTCCCGGTAGGTGATTCCCAGGCCGCC
>JAEMQF010000114.1 GCA_022758925.1 Burkholderiales bacterium
CACTCAAGGTGTGCAGCGCCTTGAGCAGGATCTGGTTGTCGCGCGGGTGCAGCCCGATCGTCGGCTCGTCGAGCACGTAGCACACGCCCTGCAGGTTGCTGCCGAGCTGCGCCGCGAGGCGAATGCGCTGCGCTTCGCCGCCGCTGAGCGTGGGCGCGGCGCGGTCCAGCGTCAGGTAGCCCAGACCCACCTCCTCGAGGAACTCGAGGCGGCTCTTGATTTCACTCACCACGTCGCGCGCGATCTCCGCGTCGCGGCCGAACAGCCGCAGCCGCTCAACCCAGGAGCGCGTGTCGCTCACGCTCCATTGCGCGACCGCGGCGATCGAGTGGCCTTCGAACGTGACCCCGCGCGACGCCGGGTTCAGGCGCGTGCCGGCGCAATCCGGGCAGGCTTGATCGGGGATGCCTTCGACCTCGGCCAGTTCCGAAGGAAAGTTCTGTTCGCGGCCCTTGCTGTCGTCGTCACGGATCGAATCGTCATACGCCTTGCGCTGTTCACGCGTCAGCGCCAGGCCGGTGCCGACGCAGGTGGTGCACCAGCCGTGTTTGCTGTTGTAGCTGAACATGCGCGGGTCGAGTTCGGCGTAGCTGGTGCCGCAACTCGGGCAAGCGCGCTTCACCGAAAACACCTTGACGCTGCCGATGTGCTGTGAGGAGGTCTTATCCGTCATCGCCGTGGCCAGGCCGTCGAGCGGCGCGAGCAAATGCATCACGCCTTTGCCGAGCTCGAGGGTGCGCGCGAGCAATGCGCGCAGCTCGGCCGCGTTCTCGGGGCTGACCACGATGTCGCCCACCGGCAGCTCGAGGGTGTGTTCCTTGAAGCGTTCCAGGCGCGGCCAGGGGCTGACGCCGACAAATTCGCCGTCGACGCGCAAGTGGCTGTGGCCGCGCAGCTTGGCCCACTTCGCCAGATCGGTGTACAGGCCCTTGCGGTTCACGATCAGCGGCGCGAGCAGGCCCACGTGCTCGCCCTTGTGGTCGCGCAGCAACTGCGCCGCAATGCTTTCGGCGCTTTGCGGTTTGACCGGCGAGCCGTCCTTCGTGCAATGCTGCAAGCCGAGCTTGACGTAGAGCAGGCGCAGGAAATGCCAGACCTCGGTCGTCGTCGCCACCGTGCTCTTGCGCCCGCCGCGCGACAGGCGTTGTTCGATCGCCACCGTCGGCGGAATGCCGTACACCGCGTCGACTTCGGGGCGGCCTGCCGGCTGCACGATGCTGCGCGCGTAGGCATTCAACGACTCCAGGTATCGGCGTTGGCCTTCGTTGAACAGGATGTCGAACGCGAGCGTGCTCTTGCCCGAGCCCGACACGCCCGTGATCACGCTGAACTTGCCGCGCGGGATGTCGACGCTCAGCGACTTCAGGTTGTGTTCGCGCGCATTCACGATGCGGATCACCTGCTCGCCGGCGCGGCGTTGATCGCGCGCGCGCTTGAGCAATGTCTGCAGCGCCGACGAGTCTTCGACGACATGGCCGTCGAAGCCCAGCGCGCGGTCATAGTCGGCCAGCGCCTTGCCGGTGAACGACGTGCCGTGGCGCTTCACCTCTTCGGGCGTCCCGCTGCACACCACCGCGCCGCCGGCCTCGCCGCCCTCTGGGCCGAGGTCGATGAGCCAATCGGCGGCACGCACGACGTCGAGGTTGTGTTCGATGACGATGATGGAGTGGCCCGCGTCGAGCAGTTTTCGAAACGCGCGCATCAGCTTCGCGATGTCGTCGAAGTGCAGGCCTGTCGTCGGCTCGTCGAACATGAACAGGCGCCCACGTTTCGCAAGCGGCTGGCGGCTCGCCCAACGCTCCTGGGCGGCTTCGGCGAGGAAGCCCGCGAGCTTCAGGCGTTGCGCTTCGCCGCCGGAAAGCGTGGGCACGGGTTGGCCGAGCTTGACGTACTCCAGGCCGACATCGACGATCGGCTGCAGCACGCGCTGCACTTCGCGGTCTTCGCGGAACAGCTGCACCGCTTCACTCACGGTGAGCTCAAGCACGTCGGCGATCGACAGATCGCGCAGCTCGGGCTCGCCGGCGCGCCCGGCCATCTGCCGGTCGATCTTCACGTCGAGGATTTCGCCGCGGTAGCGCCGGCCGTCGCAGTCGGGGCAGCGCAAATACACGTCGCTCAGGAACTGCATCTCCACATGTTCGAACCCCGAGCCGCCGCAGGTCGCGCAGCGCCCGTTCCCGGCGTTGAAGCTGAACATGCCGGCACCGTAACCGCGTTGCAGCGCCAGCGGCGCGGCCGCGAACAGCTTGCGGATTTCGTCGAAGGCGCCGACATAGCTGGCCGGATTGGAGCGCGCCGTCTTGCCGATGGGCGATTGATCGACGAACACGGCATCGCTCAGGAAATCGGCGCCGAGCAGCGCGTCGAATGCGCCCGGCGCTTCGGTGGCCTTGCCGAAATGGCGTGCCAGCGCCGGGTACAACAGGTCTTGCATCAAGGTGCTCTTGCCCGACCCCGACACGCCCGTGACGCAAACCAGATGCTGCAACGGAAATTCAACGTCGATGCCCTTCAGGTTGTGTTCGCGTGCGCCCTGCAAGATGAGCTTCGGGCTGGCCGGGCTCACCATGCGCTTGATGCCCATCGTCACCGTCTTGCGCCCGCCCAGGTAGGCGCCGGTCAGCGTCTCGGCCTTGCGGATCTCGGCAGGCGTGCCGTCGAACACGATCCGGCCGCCGCGTTCGCCCGGCCCCGGGCCCATGTCGATGAGCCGGTCCGCGGCGAACATCACGGCCGGGTCGTGCTCGACCACGACCAGGGTATTGCCGGCGTCGCGCAGGCGCAGCATCGCTTCCACGATGCGGCCGATGTCGCGCGGGTGCAGGCCGATGCTGGGCTCGTCGAGCACGAACATCGTGTTCACGAGCGACGTGCCGAGAGCCGTGGTCAGGTTGATGCGCTGCACTTCACCGCCGCTGAGGGTGCGGCTCTGCCGGTCCAGCGTCAGGTAGCCCAGGCCGACATCGCACAGGTACTTCAAGCGCGTGCGCACTTCGTCGAGCAGCAGTTTCAGCGCATCGTCGAGCATCGTGCTCGGCAGCGTGAGCCGGGCGAAGAACTCGCGGATGCGCTGAATCGGCATCAGCATCAGGTCGTGCAGCGTCAGGCCGGGCAGCGCTTCGAGCTGCGCGCGCGACCAGGGCACGCCTTGCGGCAGGAAACGCTTCGCCGGCGGCAGCACGCCATCGGCGTCGGCGCGCGTGCCCAGGCGCCACAACAGCGCTTGCGTCTTCAGACGCGCGCCGCCGCATGCAGTGCAGGGCGTGTAGCTGCGGTACTTGGAGAGCAGGACGCGGATGTGCATCTTGTAGGCCTTGCTCTCCAGGTACTCGAAGAAGCGCTTGATGCCGTACCACTGCTTGTTCCACTTGCCGGTCCACTGCGGCGAACCGCCGATGACCCATTCACGCTGCGCCGGCGTCAACATGGCCCACGCCGTGTCGCGCGGGATCCCGGCTTCGCCGCCGTACTTGATGAGGTCGTCCTGGCACTCTTTCCAGGCCGGCGTTTGCAGCGGCTTGATCGCGCCCGAGCGCAGCGTCTTGCGCGCATCGGGAATCACCAGGCCGTAGTCGACGCCGATGACACGGCCGAAGCCACGACAGGTCTCGCACGCGCCATACGCCGAGTTGAAGCTGAACAGCCCCGGCTGCGGGTCGGCGTAGCGCAGGTCGCTGTCAGGGCAATGCAGGCCGGTCGAAAACCGCCACAGGGCATCGCGGGTCAAGACTTCATCCCGGCGCGAGGCGTCATCGCGGAGCGGAGCGTCATCCCGGCGTGAAGCGTCGTCGCTGCGCGAGGCGTCATCCCGGCGCGAAGCGTCATCCCGGCGCTCGCCGGGATCGGCCATCAGGTCGCCAGCAATCGCCGCCTCGACCACGACCGCGGGCGCGGGCGCAGGCGCGACCGCAAGCCCTGCCATCACATACACATTCATGCGCCCGCTGCCGCGTTTCAGCGCGGTCTCGATCGCTTCGATCGCTCGAATCTTCTCCGTGCCCTGGATCCGAAACCGATCCGCGACGACGTCGAGCACCTTGCGCGGGCCCGTCAGCGAAGCCACTTCGCGCTGCGCCTGCACGCGCGTGAAGCCGCTCGCGGCGAGCCATTGTTCGACGTCTTGCGCGCTCGTGGCGGCGGGCAGTTCGACGGGGAAGGTGAGCACCAGGCGCGGCTCGCCGTTGTGGGCACCCCCGATGCGCTGCGTCGCGGCCCCGGCAGCGGGCGCAGCGTCGACTTCGAGCGGCCCGGCGGCGACGCTCGCGGTGCGCGCCATCAGCTCGGCATAGATCGTCTCCGGCGAGTCATGCCGAACCCGTTGCGCGGTCTGCTGGTCGAACAGATCGGCCGCGCGCGCAAACAGCAGCTTCAAGTGATCGTTCAGCTCGGTCATCGTGCCCACGGTGGAGCGCGAGCTGCGCACCGGATTCGTCTGGTCGATGGCGATGGCCGGCGGTACGCCGTCGACCCGGTCCACCGCCGGTCGGTCCATGCGGTCCAGGAACTGGCGCGCGTAGGCGCTGAAGGTCTCGACGTAGCGGCGCTGTCCTTCGGCGTAGAGCGTGTCGAAGACGAGGCTCGATTTGCCCGAGCCGCTCGGCCCGGTGACGACCGTCATCTCGCCGGTGCGGATGTCGAGATCGAGGTTCTTCAGGTTGTGCTGACGAGCGCCGCGAATGCGGATGACACCGGTGGTCAAGAGGTGGGCCTTCGGAAGAGGGAGCCGGACATTCTAGAGAACACCCCGAGGTCGACGATCTACGCCGTCCGCGCCCCGAGAATTCGGGCTGGCGCTGCAACGCCCCGGCTTTGCGACAGGAAACTTGTCGTTGCGGAGTGGCCGACCGCGCTGCACGCGACCTACAGCGCCAGCGGGCTTTCGAAGCGGTACTCCCCGCGGATGGTGAGGACGGGGGTGTTGAGCAGGTAGTTCACAGCACGGTCAGGCCGACCCTGCGCCGCTCACCTGCAGCCCTGCCCAAGCCAGCACTTCGTTCACCCACACCTCGACCACCTGCCGATCCAACGCGCCGGCGTCGAGCGTGCCATAGCGGGCCTGCACCGCGTAAGGATTGAGCGAGTCAATCTCGTCCGCATGGGGCGGCGCGGGGATCGCCGCGTCGTCGAGCACGTCGAGCAACTGGGCAATGTTGTGTGTCCGAGGCACGAGCACGCCGTGTTTGAACAGGGTGGCCTTCATCGCCTTTTCAACCTGGAAACCGCAGTTGGACGCGCCCGAGTGGGCCGTGATGCGGTGCGCTGGCAAGGCGCGACGACGCGGCGGGCTCATGCCCGCGAGGAGGAGCAACGCCGCCAGCGTGCCGCAGCGCGGCTCAATCGGGCGCGTAGCGCTCTCACCCAAACGGTGAGGGTGGTCGTGGGTAGAGACCTCAGTGTTGATGCGGTGTGGCCAGCGCAGGGAAGCGGTCAACTGCGGTTTCC
>JAEMQF010000191.1 GCA_022758925.1 Burkholderiales bacterium
CGCGTCGGCGAGCGACAGCCCTTCGGCCTCGGCCTTGCGCCGCAAGGCCTCGCGCCGCGCGCCAGGCAGACGCACGCCGTCATCAACCAGCATCTCGCGCACCAACACTTCGACGCGCTCCAGGAACGACTCGCGCCCGGCCAAAGCACCCGGGTCGATGACGATGAAGGCCTGGCCGATGCGCGGGCGGTTGCCCGCATCGACAAAGAAGCTCGACGCCTCGAATCCGTAGTGGGCGCCGATCAGCGCCGTGACGAGCAGCTCGACCACCAGCGCAAGCATCGCGCCCTTGGGGCTGCTGCCGGCGCCCGCGCCGCTTGCGGCGCCTGTGCCAAACGGCAGCATCGACCCCTCCATGCCGGCCTTCGGGTCGGTGGTGGGTTGGCCGTGACGGTCCAGCGCCCACCCTGCCGGGATCGCCTTGCCCTGCTTTGCCGCCACCATCAGCTTGCCGCGCGCCACCTCGCTCAGGCTGAGGTCGATCAGGAGTGCGTCGCTGGCGCCTATTGGCGCGTTCGGATTCGCGCGCCTGGGGAACACCGCGGCAACCGGATTCGTGCCGAAGATCGCATGCTTGCCGCCCGCGGCCGGCATGGCGGCCGGTGAATTCGCGAACCCGAGGCCGACGAAACCGGCCTGCACTGCCGGGCGCAGGTGGTCGACGACGACGCCGCAATGGTGGCTGTTGATGACACCGACGAAGCTGACGCCGAATTCGCCGGCGCGCCGGATGCCTTCCGCCACGGCCAGCTCGCACGCCGCAAAAGCCAGCCCCTCCTGCGCGTCGACGATCGCCACGCCGCCTTTGGCCCGCACCACAGCGGGCAGCGCCGCGCCGTTGACACGGCCGTTGCGCAAGTGGGTGGCGTACTGCGCGACGCGGCTCAGCCCGTGCGAACCGAGACCCTGCGCTTCGGCCAGCACGAGCGCGCGCGCCGTGGCCTCGGCCATCGCCGGGTTTGCGCCGGCGCGGCGCAGCGCGGCGGCGACCATCGTGCGCGCTTCGTGCATCGAGAGTTGGGCCACGCTCGTCTCCGTTTCGGCGTCTCGCCGCCTCAGGCCAACGCTTGCAGCACGCGCTGCGCGATCATGAACGACACGCGTTGATTCGATTCGCTGGACACGCCCGCGATGTGCGGCGTCAGCAGCAGGTTCGGGCAGGCAGCGAAGGCAGCGTTGGCGGCCAGCGGTTCGCTGCCGAACACGTCGAGCGCAGCGCCGCCGAGCTTGCCGCTGCTCAGCGCGGCGGCCAACGCAGCTTCATCGACGATACCGCCGCGCGACGTGTTCACCAGCACCGCCCCCGGCTTCATCGCGGCGATGCGCGCGGCGTCGAACAAATTGCGCGTCGAATCGACCAGCGGCACATGCAGGCTGATGACGTCGGCGCTCGCCAGAACTTCGTCGAGCGCCACGCCGGGCACGCCGGTTCGCGCAAACACCGGGTCGCTTGCGCCCAGCATCGCATCGTGGGCGAGCGCGTGCATGCCCATGGCCTGGCCCAGCTTCGCGGTGAGCTGGCCGATCGATCCGAAGCCCACCAGCCCCAGCGTCTTGCCACCGATCTCGCGCCCGTTCGACAACGCATTGCGTGGCCATTGGCCGGCCGCGACTTCGGCGCTCGACCGGTAAGCACCGCGCAACAACAGCATCGCGCTGGCGATTACATATTCGGCAACGCTCAGCGCATTCGCCCCGGTGGCCGGGATGACCTTCATGCCGCGCGCTTCGCAGGCCGCCACGTCGATGTTGTCGAGCCCGACGCCGAGCCGCCCGACCACCTTGCAGCGCGCCAGTGCGGCGAGCAGTTCGCCGCGCACCTGGGTGCGGTTGCGCACCACGATCGCGTCGGCGCGCACCGCCTCGGCCTTCAGGCGCGCCGGGTCATCGACCAGCTTGGCGTCGTACAGCACGTCGTGCCGGGCCGCGAGCTGCGCGACGGCGGGTTCGTCCATGAATTCGGTGATGACGATTCGGCTCATGAAGACCCCTCGCCGCGACTCCCGGCGCGCGTCATGCCGATTCGTACAACCGCGTCATGACGAACTCGCGATGCCCCAGCGCTTCGGCCGCGGTGAGCCTGCCGTTCGCGGTGCGCAGCATGCACTCGAGCAACTTGTCTCCCGCCTGGTCGAGCGTGATCTCGCGCTGCAGCAGGCCCGAGGTATCCACGTCCACATGCTCGCTCATCAGACGCACCGTGCGCGGGTTGGCGCAGATCTTGATCACCGGCAGGATCGGGTTGCCGATGACGTTGCCCTGACCCGTGGGAAAGAAGTGCACCGCGTAGCCCGACGCGGCGCACAGGGTCACCATCTCGGCCGCGGCGCTGCTCGAATCCATGAACCAGAGGCCCGGGTGGGTCGGCATTTCGGCTTTGTCGATCACGCCGTCGACAGTGCACTTCTTGCCGATCTTCTGGATGTTGCCCAGCGCCTTTTCCTCGATCGTGGTCAGGCCGCCGGCAATGTTGCCCTTGGTCGGCTGGCTGTCCGACAGGTCGCTGGTCTTGTGGCGGTTGATCATGTCCTGGTAGCGGTTGAACATGAACATGAACCGATCCCGGACCTCGGTCGTGGCGCAACGTTCGGCCACGATTTTCTCGCCGCCGGTGATCTCCGACGTCTCGCCGAAGCACAGGTAGTTGCCCAGCGGGTGCAGTTTGTCGAACGCGTTGCCCACCGTCGGGTTCGCGCCGCAGCCGCTCGTGGTGTCGCTTTCGCCGCATTTGGTGCTGACCCACAACTCGCTGATCGGGCAGGCCTCGCGCTGCTTTTCGCTCGCCCATTGCACTTGCTCGCGCGCCGCCTTGCTCGCGCGCAGGATCGTGTCGTGGTCGCCATGGCCCTCGATGCCGAAGCCGACCACCGGCTTGCCGGTGGTGGCAATGCCGTCGACGACCTTCTTCGTCCAGCCGTCTTCGATGCCGATCACGACCACCGCCGCGACATTCGGGTTGCAGCCGGCGCCGATCAGCGTCCGGAAGTGCAGCTCGAGGTCGGCACCGAACTGCAGCCGACCATAGGGGTGCGGAATCGCCAGCGTGCCCTTGATGTTGTACGCCACCGCCTCGGCGGCGGCGTTCGACAAGTCGTCCAGCGGCAGCACGATCACATGGTTGCGAATGCCGACGCGGCCGTTTTCGCGGCGGTAGCCCAGGAACGTCGTGCCTTTGGAAATGATGGCCATGCTCTTTTCTCCTCAATCAACGGAATTGGGTGGGGCCGGGGGCGTCGCGAGCCGGTCGCAGGCCAGGAGCCTGTCGGGCTTTGGGCGCGTGCACGACCCAAAACCCGACAGGCTCCCAGGCACGACCGGAGCAAGGCTGTTGCCTTGCGAGGGTATGGAATGACGCATGCGGCGCGCTCAGTGCGGCGCGGTTGCGGCCCTTCGGGCCGCGAGCCGATTCCGGGCTTCGATCCGCACTTCGTGGGGCCCCTCTTTCGCCCTGCACGGCTCACCAGCGCTTGGTCTTGATGTTGTGCACATGGGCGTGTTCGCCGGCGCGGATGGGTGCGGTCACTTTGCCCATGTCGATGCCGTACTTGATCACCGTGTCGCCGGGGCGCATGTCCTTCAGCGCGACTTTGTGGCCGATCGGAATGTCCTGGCGCGAATCGACGACGATGGTGCGGTCTTCGTCCATGATCCAGCCGGTCAGTGCCATGCCGGCCTTCACACCTTCGACCACGACCACGGCCACGCTGTCGTGCGCGTCGTGCAGTACGAAATGAATCATGTTCGATCTCCTGTGAATCTCGTCCAAATTGCGAAACGGCGGCAGTATCCAGGTGCGTTGTGCTTGCGTCAAACCCGTGATTCATCCCATCACCGAACATTGCGCGATGCCGGCGTCGACCAGCACATGCTGGCCGGTCATGCCGTCGCTGTCGTCCGACGCCATGAACAGCGTGACCCGCGCGACGTGACCGGCATCGAGGCGAATCTTCAAACATTGCGCGTCGAGAAAAGCCTGGTCGGCCACCGGGTCGCGATGCAGCGCGCTCTGGCGTTCGGTGACGATGGCTCCAGGCACGACTGCATTCACGCGAATATTGCGCGCACCCAGCTCGCGCGCGAGCGTTCGCGTCAGGCCGAGAATGCCGGCCTTGGCCGTGGTGTAGCCGGCCAGATTCGGCCGCCCGCGCATCCACGACACTGAACCCATGTTGATCACCGAGCCGCCGCCGGCCTGTGCCATACCGGGCGCAACTGCCTGGATTGCGAAGAAATAGTGCTTCAGGTTCAGCGCGAGCCGGTCGTCCCAGAACTCGGGCGTCACGTCTTCCATTGCATGTCGGTCGTCACGACCGGCGTTGTTGATCAGGACGCGGATCGGTCCTTGGCGTTCGACCACGTTGAGCAGCAGCGCCTGGTAGGCGGGGGTGTCGCGCACATCGCAGGCTGCGTAGACCGGCAAGGGCTGGCGCAGCGCCTTGATCTCTTCAATCAGCTCACTGCCGCCGTCAGCGCGGGTGCCGCAGAACGCGACCTTCGAACCCTGCGCCGCAAAGTGGCGTACCAGATCGGCGCCGATTCCCGAGCTGCCGCCGCTGATGAATACCAGCTTGTCTTTGAGCGATTCGTAGTGCGTCATGGTCCCCCGGGCCGGGCTCAACACCATGTCACGGGCAGGATCTCGTTCATCGCCACCGGGCGGCCGGTCTCGATGCTCAAGTGGGCCGCCAGACCGGTGGCCACGCTGCGCAGCCCTTCCTCGAGCGTCACTTCGGCCGGCGTACCGGCGCGAATGGCCTGAGCGAAGCGCAAGTGCTCGATGTACGACGCGCCGAAGTGTTGCCCGGCGTATTTGATGTTCGTGTCCCAGACCCGGCGCACCGAGACCCCTCGGCCCGTGCCTGAAGCTTCGCCCCAGGCTTTGCGGGTGCCCCAGTCTTCACGCCGGCCGTGGCGCAGCGTGAGCGCGGGCAGCAACGACTCGAGCTTGCCTTGATCGCCGACGACAGTGATGTGTTCGCTGTCGATCGAGTTTTCGGCGAACATGCACAGGTCGAGCAGCGCGCGCGCTCCGCTGGCGTACTCGACGATCACGAACGCGCTGTCCAGGATGTCGGGCGTGCGCCCGTCGTAGCGCTCGTCGAGATGGTTGACGCGCTGGCCGCCGGATGCAAACACGCGCTTCGGCTTCTCGCGCAGAAGCAGATCCATCAGGTTGAAGTAGTGGCAGCATTTTTCGACCAATGTGCCGCCGGTGTTGGCGGTGAAGCGGTTCCAGTCGCCGACCTTGGGGTAGAACGGCTCGCGGTGTTCGCGAATCGAGACCTGGTGCAGGCGCCCCACTGCACCGGCATGCGCCATTCGGATCATCTCCGCCACCGGCGGCATGTAGCGGTATTCCTGCGCCACCCAGACCAGGCCGCGCCGCCCGCGCGCGCGCTGCACCAGCTCGAGCCCGTCTTCGACGCGTGTCACGAGTGGCTTTTCGATCAGGATGTGGAGGTCGGTTTCGAGCGCATCGCGCATCATCTCGATGTGCGTGAAGTTCGGCGTCGCGATCACGACTGCGTCGCACAGGCCGCTCGCGAGCAGTTCGCGGTGGTGCTCGAACGCACGCGGCGCTTGCGCCAGCAGCGCCGCCGCCGCGGCGCGGCTCGCCGGGTGCGGATCGGCAAGCGCCGTGAGCTCGACGCCATCGAGCGCCTTGATGTTTTCGATGTGCTCGCGGCCCATGCTGCCGCAGCCGATCACGCCGTAGCGAATTTTCTGACTCACTGCCCCTCCATTCAACCTAGAAACCGCAGTTGGACGCGCCCGAGTGGGCCGCGCTGCTGTGCGCTGGCAAGGCGCGACGACGCGGCGGGCTCATGCCCGCAAGGAGGAGCAACGCCGCCAGCGCGCCGCAGCGCGGCTCAATCGGGTGCGTAGCGCTCTCACCCAAAAGGTGAGGGTGGTCGTGGGCAGAAATCTCAGTGTGCATGCGGTGTAGCCAGCGGGGGGAAGCGGTTAACTGCGGTTTCTAGGTTCAATCGTGCGCGCACGCGAGGCCGCCCGCGTGCGCCGCTGCCCGCTTCAAAACTGGTGGTAGATGCCGGCCGCCAGACCACGCATCGTTTGCCCCGGGGCGGCGGGTGAGAAACCATTCAGGTTGTTGGCCGAGTTGAGCTCATTCTGCACGTTGCCCACCGCCGCATACAGCTCGGTGCGTTTGGACAGCAGGTAGTGGTAACCCACGCCGAAGCCCTTGGAATCGCACTGCGCACAGTTGTCGACGTTCTTGTTCGCGTAGTTGAACCACACCATGCTGACCGGGAACCAGTAAGAGACGCCGAGCATGTAGTCGTGTCCCTTCAACGTGGCGCCGGCAGAGTCGAAGTTCCACTGATGCAGGTTGCCCCAAGTTTTGAACTCCTTGGTCACCGAATACAGGCCGGAGAGCACTGACTCGGTGAGCTTGGACTCGCCGGTGCCACCCACCGGCACGCGCCCGATCTTCGAGTTGAAGCCGAACCCCAGGTAGTTCGCGGGCGTGCGGTATTCAACGTTGCCACCCACGACTTTGCCGTTGCCCGCGGGGTAACCCTCGGGTGCGCCGAGCGCGAGCGACGCCGAGATGTTGGAAAACGACGGTGACTTGTAGACGACGAGGTTGTCCTCGAACGCCGAACTGATGTTCAGCGCGTAGATGCCACTGCTGATCGAGTCGAGCCCACCCGCGGTCGTGATCGGTGAAGCCGCAGCGCTGACGCGAGCGAAATTGCTGCGCTGCACCGACTGCACCGCACTGTAGCCATGCAGCTTCGCGTTGCCGGTGTCGTCGCCCCACAGGAACGGCCAGAAGATCGGCACGTACTGGCGCCCCAGCGTCACGGTACCGAAGCTCGAACTTGACAAACCGACGTAGGAACCGGCATTCCAGAATTTTGCGCTTTGCGGCTCGCCTTTGTCGGCATTGAAACGGTGCTCGAGATAAAAGAGTGCTCCCAGGCCGCCGCCCAGGTCTTCGGTGCCCCGAACAATCAGGCGCGATGCGGTGTAGGTGCCGCTGTCGAGGCGGTTTTGCGTGGTTGCTCCGTTGTCGATGCGCTGCACGCCCAAGTCCAACCGGCCGGCAATCGTCATGCCCTGGGCCGATGCCGGCCCGGCGACGAATGCGAGCGCGAATGCGAAAGCGAAAGCGAACGCGAACGCGAACGCGAACGCGCCCAGTCTGACGGTTCTCTTCATGTTGACTCCTCGTGGTTGCTGGAGAATGCCCGGGGAAGCGGGCCGGGATGATCCGAACCCTCGCGCGCATCGAAAGCGCCAGCGGTTCGGGTTGAATGAAAAAGGTTTGCGCGCGACATGCGGCATCAGCCCTTGAGGCCACCTTGCGTCAGGCCACCGACCACGCGCTCCTGGAAGATCGCGATCAGCACCGCAATCGGCACGATGGCGACGATCAGCGCCGCCGAGATGATCGGCCATGGGAACGTGAACTCGCCCTGGTAAAGCGTGATGCCCACCGGCAGCGTTCGGAAGTTGGGGTTGCTGTTGAGCGACAACGCGAGCAGAAACTCGTCCCACGAATTCACGAACGCGAGGATGCCGGCGGTGAACACGCCCGGTGCGGCGAGCGGCACGACCACCCTGAGCAGCGCGCCCATGCGCGTGCAGCCGTCGATCATCGCGGCGTTCTCGAGGTCTTTCGGGATGCTCTGGAAAAAACTCACCAGGACCAGCGTGCACACCGGCAGGTTGAGAACGATGTAGGGCAATACCAGCGCCGTATAGCTGTTCAGCAGGCCGAGCGTGCGCATCGTCTCGAAGATCGGTACCAGCAGCGTCACCAGCGGGAACATGCTCGATGCGACGATGCAGGTGAGAATGAGCTGGCGGCGCCGCAGGTTCAGGCGCGCGATCGCGTAGGCTGCGAGCGCCGACACGAGCAGCGAGAACGCGGTCGCGCTGAGTGCCACGGCCAGGCTGTTGCCCAGGTACTTGAGCAGCGGCTGGTCGGTGAAGGCCTGCACGTAGTTGGCCAGGGTCGGGTGGTGCGGCAGGTAGGTGATGGGCTTGCTGACCAATTCGGCTTCCGTCTTCAACGACGTGAGCAGGATCCACAGCGCCGGGAAAAAGCCGTTCACCACGACCATCGCCGCGGCAATGAAGCGCAGGCTGCGGCTGTCGAAGATGGAGTTCATGGGAAGGCTCTCACGCGTTCTTGCCGATGCGTTTCAGATAGAAGGCCGTGACGAACAGCGACAACACGAACATGCACACCGCCAGCGTCGAGCCGTAGCCGACATCGAGGTAGTCGATCGTCGTCTTGTGGATCAGCATCGCCAGCGTTTCGGTGCTGTTGCCCGGGCCACCCTTGGTCATCGTGTACGGGATGTCGAAGGTCTGCAGCGCCGTGATGGTGCGAAAGATCAGTGCGACGATGATCGACGGCGTCAACATCGGGATCGTGATCTGCCAGAACTGCTGCCACTTCGACGCGCCATCGACCTCGGCCGCTTCGTAGAGCGACTTCGGAATCATTTGCAAGCCCGCCAGCAGGATCAGCGCCATGAACGAGCTGGTCTTCCAGACGATCGTCATGCAGATCGCGGTGAAAGCCCAGCCGGGGCGCAACAGCCACATCGTCGGCTCGGTCTGCCCGCCTGCGCCGGAGGTCGCGCGGCGCACGACGTCGTTCACCACTCCGTACTCGGTGTGGAAGAACCACGCGAAGATCAGGCCGGCGAACGCGAGCGGCAGCGCCCACGGCAGCAGCAGTGCCAACCGCACCGGCCACTTGCGTTTGAACGGCAGGTTCGCCAGCAGCGCCAGGCCGAGGCCGATGATCAGCGCCCCGGGGACGGTGATCAACGTGATCAGCACCGTGTTCTTGGTCGCATTCCAGAAGTCAGGGTCCTGGAACACCAACAGGTAGTTCTCCAGGCCCACGAACTTGATGCCGCCGCCCCCTGACAGGCGCAGGTCGAAGAAACTGTTCCAGATCAGCCTGCCGATCGGGTACGCGACGATCAGCGCCAGCAGCGCAAACGCCGGCGCGAGCAGCATGAAGCCGAGCGCTTTTTCGCTCGGGTCACGCCATCGATCGAAAACGCTTACGCCGGCCATCGCCACTGCGCCCTCAACGCATCACGCGAGTCAGGCGCGATTCGATTTCGGCGACGCCCTCGGCAGGCGTCTTGGTGCGCGCCAGCACCGCGCTCGTCGTGGTGCGGATGATGTCGCTGACCTGGCCGTAGTCTTTGCTCATCGGCCGGCTCCTGCCGGCGATGACGACGTTGGCGGCGTCCTTGAACCAGGGCACGTTCTTCACCACATCGACGTCGGTGTAAACGCCGGGGTAAGTCGCGAGCAGCGAGCCTTCGACGGCGAGGAACTTGCTCGATTCGGCGCTGGCCAGGTGCTTCACCAGGCCAGCCGCGGCTGCCTTGTTCTTGCTGAACGCGCTCACCGCCCATTGCCAGCCGCCGACGCAGGTCGCGCTCTTGCCGTCGGCCACAGCAGGCAGCGGCATCACGCCGACCTTGCCCTGAACCTTGCTGTCCGGGTCGTCTTTGAAGCGGTCCCAGGCGAAACCCCAGTTGATTGCGAACACCACCTGGCCGGCCTTGAACTCGTTCACCGTGTCGGGGGTCTTCACCTCGGCGACGTTCCTCTTGATCACGCCCGCGTCGACCATCGCCAGCCACTGGCTCAAGCCCTTGGTTGCTGCGGCCTTGTCCAGCGTCAGCTTGCCGTTGGCGTCGTTGAAGTCCTTGCCCTGGCCCCAGTACGGCAGCAAGAAGGTGCAGACCGCGCCTTCGATCGGCGCGCCCTGGATGCTCAGGCCTTGCAGGTTCGGGTTGGCCTCGGCCCTCTGGATCTTGGACGCCGCGGCGGAGAGTTCATCCCAGGTTTTTGGCTCCTTCACGCCGTGTTTGTCGAGCAGGTCCTTGCGGTAGTACATGAACATGGCGTCGGCGAAGGCCGGCATCGCGGCAACTTTGCCGTCGATGACGTTTGAACTCAAATACACCGGCAGGTAGGCCTTGAACGCCTCGGCAGGCTTGCCGACGTAGGCGTCGAGCGGCTCAAGCCAGCCGGCACCGTAGTACTGCGCCGGATTCACGATGTCGATAAGGTAGATGTCGATCGCCGGGTCCTTCGCGTTGAGCACGGTCGAGAGGTACTGGCGTTGCAGCTCGCTGGTCGCGCCACCGGTCTCGATTTCAACCTTGACGTTGGGGTTCTTCGCCTGGTATTGATCGAACAGCTTGCGCATCAGGTCGGGGCGCTGGTTCGCGCCGCCGGAGAACACGCGCAGCGTGGTCTGCTGCGCCAAGGCTGCGGAGCTGCTCGCAAGCCCGGCCATCAGGGCCACGGCACTGGCCAGAGCGGTGAAGGTGGAACGACGAATCATCTGGGTTCTCCTTGGGGTCGATGGGCCTCGTGGCCGCTGGCTGTGATGGCTGCGATTCAAATCGCCGCGCCGCTTGCGGTGTTGAAGAATCGGATGTGGCGCGGGTTCATGTGGACGGACAAGCGCGTGCCGGGCGCTTCGCGGAACGAGGCGGGACAGCGCGCGATCATTTCCGACGCCCCGATCTTGAGCGTGACGAGTGTCTCGGCCCCCAGGGGCTCGAGCAGCGAGACCTCGGCTTGCAGCGCGATGTCGTCGCTCGCCTGCGGCGACAGCGTCATGTTTTCGGGGCGCACGCCGAACTTGATCTGGGCAGCGCCGTTGGCGCGTCTGGCCAGGTCCGCGGGCACCACGATTTGCGTGCCGGCGCCCAGGTCGGCGCGGTTGCCGACCAGGGTGCAGTCCACCAGGTTCATCGGCGGCGCACCGGTGAAGCCCGCAACGAACAAGGCCGCGGGCTGGTTGTAGACCGCGTCGGGCGTGTCGTACTGCATCTTGCGGCCGGCGGAGAGCACGGCAATGCGATCGGCCATCGTCATCGCCTCGACCTGGTCGTGCGTGACGTAGATGATGGTGGCGCCCAGGCGCTGGTGCAGGCGCTTGATCTCGCTGCGCATCTCACCGCGCAGTTGCGCATCGAGGTTGGACAGCGGCTCGTCGAACAGGAACACCTTGGGTTGGCGCACGATGGCGCGGCCGATCGCGACACGCTGGCGCTGGCCGCCCGAGAGCTGGCCGGGGCGGCGCTCCAGCATGTGGTCGATGCGCAGCAGCTTCGCCGCGTCCATCACGCGCGTCTTGATTTCGCCTTCGTCGGTGCCGCGCAAGCGCAAGCCGAACGCCATGTTGTCGTACAGGTTCTTGTGCGGGTACAGCGCGTAGTCCTGGAACACCATCGCGATGTCGCGCGCACGCGGCGGTAGATCATTCACGACCTGGCCGCCGATGCGCACCTCGCCGCCGGAGATCGTCTCCAGCCCCGCGATCATGCGCAGCAGCGTGCTCTTGCCGCAGCCCGAAGGGCCGACGAAGACGACGAACTCGCCATGTTTGATTTCTAGGTCGATGCCGTGGATGACGGTCAATTTGCTGTCATACGACTTCGTCACCCCTTGGAGTTCGACGGCTGCCATTTCAATAGCCTCCAGGCTGGGTCTGGTCGCCACCGGCACGCGCCAGGGTTTGTCCCTGCGGCGCGGCGAGTGTCTTGACGGCCGCCTGCGCGGCGCGCATCAGCAGGCCGAGATCGGAGGCGATCGCGACAAAGGTGTAGCCCATCGCGCGGTATTGAGAGACCACCTCAGGCGTGCCGCCGACGGTTCCGACCGGCTTGCCGATTGCCCTGCAGCGCTGCGCGCAGCGGCTCATCACGTCCATCACTTCCGGATGGGTGACGTTGCCGACATGGCCCATCGCCCCCGACAGGTCGCCCGGGCCGAGAAAGAGTGCGTCAACCCCCTCGACCGCGGCAATCGCCTCGAGCTGCGCCACCGCCGCTGGCGTCTCCAGTTGCACGATGACGCTGACCTGCTGGTTCGCGGTCTTGAAGTGGTTCGGATTCGTGCCGAAACGCGAACCGCGGCTCATGCCCGCCATGCCGCGCACGCCTTGCGGCGGGTAGCGCGCGGCAGCGACGGCGCGGCGCGCCTCGTCGGCGTTCTGCACGAACGGGAACAGCAGCGTCGCGGCGCCGGCGTCGAGCACGCGCTTGACGGTCACGGTGTCGTTCCACGGTACGCGCACCACCGGCAGCATCGGCGTCGAGGCGACGCCTTGCAGCATGTGCACCAGGTCCATCAGGTCCAGCGGCGTGTGCTCCATGTCGAGCACGCCCCAGGCGAAGCCGGCGCAACCCATGGCCTCGGCGACGATCGGACTGGCCGACATGATCCAGCTGCCCAGGGGCGCGTCGCTGCCTGCGGAATCGAGCATTTGACGGAAAGGATTCATCGTTCGCCTTAATAGATTTCAGGCTCGGGCGTGGCCTGTGTGCCTTGCAGAAAGTCCAGGTCGCAACCTTCGTGCGCCTGCGTGACATGCTCTTGGTACAGGCGCGTGAAGCCGCGCGCGAAGCGGCGATTCGGCGCCACCCAGGCCGCGCGGCGGCGCGCCAGTTCCGCCGCATCGACCAACAGTTCGAGGGAACGCGCTTCGATATCGAGCGCGATGATGTCGCCGTTTTGCACCAGCGCAAGCGGCCCGCCGACCGCGCTTTCGGGCGAGACATGCAGCACGCAGCTACCGTAGTGGGTGCCGCTCATGCGTGCGTCGGACACGCGCACCATGTCGCGCACGCCTTGCAGCAACAACTTCTTGGGAATCGGCAAATTGCCCCACTCGGGCATACCCGGCGCGCCCACCGGCCCGGCATTGCGCAGCACGAGTACCGTGTTCTCGTCGGCTTCCAGTTTCAGGTCGGCCATCGCGCGCAGCATTTGTGGCTGGTTGTCGAACACGAGTGCCGGCCCGCGATGCTTGTGGAATTTCGGGTTCGCGGCCGAAGCCTTCATCACCGCGCCGTGCGGTGCCAGATTGCCGCGCAACACCGCGAGCGCCGCGCCGCTGCCGACCGGGTCTTGCAGCGGCCGGATGACCTGTGCATCGAGCACGTCGCGACCGAGGATGTTGGCGCCGAGGCTCGCGCCCGTGACCGTCATTTCGCCGAGTGAAAGCTCTGCGGCGATGACGTTCATCAGTGCCGGCAGCCCCCCCGCGTAGTAGAAGTCCTCCATCAATCGGTCGCCGCTCGGAAACAGATTGGCAATCACCGGAATCCGGCGTGCGACCGTGTCCAGATCGGCGAGCGTGAGTTCGATGCCGGCGCGTCGCGCCAGCGCAATGATATGCACCGCCGCGTTGGTCGAGCCGCCGAGCGCCATCTGCACGGCCGCGGCGTTCATGAACGAGCCCCTGGTCAGGATGCGCGCCGGCGTCAGGTCTTCCCAGATCATTTGTACGATGCGCTCGCCGCAGGTGGTGGCCATGCGCGTGTGCGCCGAGTCCATCGCCGGGATGCTGCTCGCCCCCGGTAACGTCAGACCAAGTGCCTCTGTGATGCTCGTCATCGTGCTCGCGGTGCCCATCGTGTTGCAGGTGCCGGCGGAACGCGTCATGCGCGACTCGAGCTGCACCCATTCGGCTTCGTTCACGCGGCCGGCCTGGTACTCGTCCCAGAACATGCGCGTGTGGGTGCCGGCGCCGACCGTTTGGGCTTGCCCACCCTTCAGGTAGCGGTCGTTCAGCATCGGCCCGGCCGGGCAAAAGATCGTCGGTAGCCCCATGCTGATGGCGCCCATCAGTGTCCCCGGCGTGGTCTTGTCGCAGCCTGCGAGCAACACCGCGCCGTCCACCGGGTGCGAGCGCAACAGCTCCTCGACCTCCATCGCCAGCAGATTGCGATACAGCATGGTCGTGGGCTTGACCATCACCTCGCCCAAGCTCAGCGCCGGCAGCTCGAACGGCAGGCCGCCCGCGATCAGCACGCCGCGTTTCACCGCTTCGGCGCGCTCGCGCAGGTGCGCGTGGCAAGGCGACAAATCGCTCCAGGTGTTGATGATCGCAATCGCCGGACGGCCGAGCAGGTCTTCGCGGCGCACGCCCATTTGCTGCATGCGCTGTCGATGCGAAAACGCGCGCATGTCGGCGGCTGCGAACCAGCGCCGGCTGCGGAGATCGTGAAGCGACTTGGGCATTGAAGTCGTGGAGCAGATCGATTTCAACTGTTACCGCTAACATTAGCGCTGCGGGAAACTGAGATCCATACAGACAAACCCGAACCCATGCCTGAAATCATCGCGACGCCAAAGCGCCAGCGCCGCAGCCACGGCCGCCCGACGCTGCACGATGTAGCGCGTGTGGCCCAGGTCACGCGAATCACGGTGTCGCGTTTTTTCCGCGAGCCGAACCTCGTTGCGCAGGACACCGCGGCGCGCATCCGCGAGGCGATCTTGCAGACCGGCTACGTGCCGAACCGGCAGGCCGGGCAATTGGCAAGCGGCCGGTCGCAAATCGTGGCGGCGCTGATCCCGAACATTGGCCACTCGATCTTCGCCGAGACCATTCAGGGCCTTGCCGAAGGCCTGCGCGACACCGGGCACGAACTCTTGTTGGCGTCCACCGGCTACTCGATGGAGCGCGAAGAAGCCCAGCTGCGCGCGCTGGTCGGTTGGGCACCGGGGGCGCTGATCGTGACCGGGCGCCACCATACCGCGGGCACGTGCCGGCTGCTCCAGGAAGCGCAAGCCACCGGCATTCCCGTCGTCGAGATCTGGGACCACGCGCCACAACCCGGCGCGCCTGGCGAATTTGCCCAGATCGGCTTCAACCATGAGGCAGTCGGGCGCGCGATGGCCGCACACCTGCTGGATCGAGGCCATACCTCGCTGGCTTATGTCGACAGTGGCGTCGCGGAAGACTATCGCGCCCATGAACGTGGCGAAGGATTCGTCGCGCAAGCGCGTGCCGCGGGGGCTCGCGTGACGGTTCATCGCGCGGCCACCGGCGACGCCTTCGATGCCGGTCGCGGCGCCTTCGACGCGCTGCGCAACGCGGCAGGTGCGCACATCACGGCGGCCGCGTTCGCCAACGATCACCTGGCGTGCGGCGTGTTGATGCAAGCGCTGGAGCAGGGTGTCGCGGTTCCCGGAGAACTCGCGCTGCTCGGCTTCGGCGACTTCCCGCTGGGCCGGCAGATGCGCCCCGCGCTGTCGACGGTGCGGCCACCACGCGCCGAAATCGGGCGTGCCGCCGCGGCAGCGGTGCTGCTCTCGATGGCGACGCAAGAAGGTGCGCAAAGCAGTGCCCTGCCTTGGGCCTTGATTTCTCGCCAGAGCACAGACGTTTCGCGCTGATGCGACACCGAGCCGCGGATCGTGGCATCTAGGAGCCTGTCGGGCTTTGGGTCGGGCCCTCGTTGGGTCTGCTTTGGGGCGCAGGTGAGGCGCAAATGCTCGCCGTGCCGGGCGGCACGGCGAGCATTTGCAACGACGCATGCGCCCCAAAGCAGACCCAACCCGAAGGGCCGGGGCGAATTGCGGCGCCACTCGTCGTTGCCGGCTCCTTGTGTGGCACGCCACACGGCGTCGCCGGCGCCTAGATTGGCGCCGCAATTCGCCCCGGCGCGGACCCGACCCAAGGCCCGACAGGCTCCTAGGCCGTGCGCTGGCACGGCCCGGCATCGATACGCAAGCCGGGGCCGGCGCGCAGCATTCTTGTTGGCGTTCGATGCTGCCACGTGCACAACGCGGCCGCCAGGCCTGCACCCGCAGCTACAGCGTCGCCTGCGCCACCGCATGCTCCCAGCGCTGCATCAGGCCCTGCGCCGCTTCGCGTGACAGCGTCGGATGGAAGCGCCGTTCAATCTGCCATTGCATGCTCAATTCTTCGAGTCCCTGGTAGACACCACAGCTCAGGCCCGCGAGATAGGCCGCGCCGAGCGCCGTGGTCTCGATGACCTTGGGCCTGACCACGGGAATGCCCAGCAGATCGGCCTGGAACTGCATCAGCAGATCGTTGACGCAAGCGCCACCGTCGACGCGCAGTTCGGCCACCGGCGCTGCGCCCGCCGCCACTGCGTCGCGGCTCATCGCCTGCAGCAGCGCCGCACTCTGGTAGGCGATGCTCTCGAGCGCCGCGCGCGCGATGTGCGCGACTGTGCTGCCACGCGTCAGGCCGACGATCGCGCCGCGCGCCTCGGGCTTCCAGTACGGCGCGCCCAGGCCGGTGAACGCCGGCACGAACATCACGCCACCGCTGTCGGGAACGCTTTGCGCGAGTTGCTGCACTTCGCCGCTCGCCTGGATCGCACGCAGGCCATCGCGCAGCCATTGCACGACGGCGCCGCCGATGAAGACGCTGCCTTCGAGGGCGAATTCAGGGGTCGTCGTGGCCTGCGCCGCGCTCGTCGTGATCAGGCCGTTGGCGCTGGTCTGAAACGTCGACCCGGTGTGCATCAGCATGAAGCA
>JAEMQF010000187.1 GCA_022758925.1 Burkholderiales bacterium
ATGCCAGCAGTCGGCAGCTGCCCCAGGTCGGCCGCGAGATTCGTCTCGTCAAAGCCCGCCCGTATGCAAGACCGCCCGACGCAGGCAAGGTGCAACACGATTGCGGCCACACTCGCCGGCTCAAGTCTACCTTCGCCAAGTTTCGGATCGGCCAAAGAACTGATTGTCGATCTCGAAAAAGGCGCCGAGCGATGAGCATGCCGACCGCAATCACTGCCTCGACTGACGGGCCTGGCCACCCCAAGGGCACCGAGCAAGGGCCTTTGAACTTCCTTCCTATACTCCGCCGGGTACCAGGCTGGGCTGAGGTGAAGTTCTCCAACGAAAAAGCCAAATTCGCCGTCGCGGGCGCGGTCTTGCTGGCGCTGGTGTGCGTGCCTGCCCCGCTGCTGCCGCCGCACCGCCTCGCGCAAGCGCTGCAATCCTTGGCTGGGGTTGAGTGGAAGGCAGCTTACCTCGCTGCCGGGGTTGGTTTGCATGCTGGCTTCTACGGTTCGCTCGGTGTGCTGGCGGCCTTCGCGGTAAATCGGGCACCGACTTTGTCGGGGCGTTCGCTTCAAATCCTGATCGTGCCCTTCGTCATCGTCGGAGTGGCGCTGGCCATTCGCTCCATGAAGCTTGGGTATCTGCCGGTGTGGGTCAATGCCGCCGTACCTGTGGCCGCGTGCCTGTGTGGCGTCGGGCTCGGGCTCGGATTGCTCTATCGGCGCTGGAAGGTGATTCCATTCATCGCGGTAGCAGTGATCGGGTTGTCGTTATGGGGATTGTTCGGGGGCGCCTCTGCGGAGTTGAACCGTGCCACGCAGGCGCATCTGCGGCGGCTCGTGGCCGCAGGGCCCGGCCTTGCGTCAGGCGAGGCGCGGTTCGGCGTGTTGTTGCAGACGGCATTTGCGTCCACGCCGGCGGATTCGACGATGGAAAGCGCAGTTCAGCAGAACCGCGCGGCAATTCTTGCGTGGGGCATTGCCCTCGGGCACGAGCGGCTGGCGCGGTGGGTCGGGCTCGACCGTGATGCTGAATTGGAGCGCCAGGCAGTTGCGTTACGCCAAGGCACCACCTTGCGCGGGCGCGAAGATTGGCCGCGGCACTACGCGCTGAGCGCGGCGCTGGCGGTCCTGGAGCACCCGTTGGTCAGCGATGCCGGCGGGTTGATGAAAGAGCAATTGGATGCCATGACGGGCGGCAGCGGCTTTTCATTCGCAGACCTGGCAGCGGATCGCGCCGGCGTTCGGTTCGCCACCGCAGCAACGCGATCGGAAGCGGCGGCGAAGGCGATGCAAGCCCGGTTGCGCGACGGTTTCCGCGTCGACGATTTCTTCCCGCCGGCCGCCGACTTGCCCGAGAACCTCCGCGTCGAACAATTCCGTCGTGACTATGGCGGAGTCGGTAGCCAAAGCTACCGTCAGAAGATCCGTGAAATCGAAACCAGGCTGGATCGTTGTGTGGCGCTTGCGCCTGTGCCATTCAGCCCATAGCACGACCGATAGCACGACCGATGCTTTCGGGATCCCGGCGCCCCGGGGCCCGCAGACCGGCCGCGGCCAGGCGGTTTCAGGGCCGGGGCAAAGCGCACCGCCCGTAGTGGCGAATGAGCAGACGCGGTTGCGCCTGAGCGATGGCGGCCAGTTCGACCGCCTCCGTGTCCGACAGCGCCAGATCGAGCTCGCGGTCGGCATCGCGCTGCGGCGCGTCGTCGCCGTCCTGCAGCAGCACGTCGCGCGCATGTTCGGCGCGGTTGTGCCCCTCCTGGTGGCTGCGTTGCTGTGTTTCGAGCTGGTCGCGACGGTCGCTCAGGGCCCGTGCCAGCTCGGTCCACTGCTGGGGCTCAGGTGGCGGCTCGCTATGGCTATCGGCTGGCTCAAGTTCGAAGTGCAACGCTTGCGCAACTTAATCGCGCAAGGCTTTGCACCATGACAATCCACCACAGACAACTCGACGAGGCGGATCGTTTCACCATCGATCCGCAACCGCAACCATGACATCGACTTCGCCACCCGACGCCTGCACTGTGCTGGTGGTCGGTGCCGGTCCGGCCGGCAGCGCATGCGCCCAGTGGCTGGCGCACCAGGGTGTCGACGTGGTGCTGGTCGACCAGCACGATTTTCCGCGCGACAAGGTCTGCGGCGACGGCTTGATCCCCGATGCCCATCGCGCGCTCGAGCGGCTCGGCCTGTACGACGAAGTGATGGCTGCGGCGCAGCCCGCGGCGTTCCTCGGCTGCGTGGCGCCGCGCGGCGGTCGTGTCGACGTGCCCGGACGCTTGGCGGTGATGCCGCGCCGGCAGCTCGACGACATCCTCAAGCGCGGTGCCGAACGTGCCGGCGCACGTTTCTTCGCGCCGCTGCGCTTCGTTGCGCCGCTGCTCGATGGCGACCGTGTCGCCGGCGCGGTGCTGCGCGGCAGCGACGGCGAGATCACGCTGCGCGCGCGCTGGACCGTGCTGGCCACCGGCGCCGTGCCGCAGGCGTTGCTGGCCAGCGGCATGTGCCGGCGCCAGGCGCCGAGCGGCATCGCACTGCGCGGCTATGTGCACAACCCGGAGATGCAGGGTCGGCTGACTGCGCTCGACGTGGTCTGGCATCCGCAGCTGCGCCGCGGCTATGGCTGGATATTCCCATGCCGCGATGGCGTCTTCAACGTCGGCGTCGGTGTCGGCCTCGCACAAAGCCATTCGATGGCGGGCGAGGACGGTCCCACGAAGAAACGCAACATCAACCTGCGCGAGATGTTCGCCACCTTTTGCGAGGTCTACGCGCCAGCGCGCGAGCTGCTGGCCGGCGGCCGCCTGCTGGGCGCGCTCAAGGGCGCGCCGCTGCGCTGCTCGCTCGACGGCGCCGAGCTCGAACGGCCGGGCCTGCTCGTCACCGGCGAGGCTGCTGGCAGCACCTATGCCTTCACTGGCGAGGGCATCGGCAAGGCCATGGAGACCGGCCTTCTCGCGGCCGAGGCGCTGCTCGCCGGGGCCGCGGACGACGCCGCCGTCGCCGCGCGCTACCGCGCGGCGGTGGCCACGCTCAAGCCGCGCTTTGACCTCTACGAGCGCGCGAACAAGGTCAACGAGCACCCCTGGTTGGCCGATCTGTTGATCTGGCGCGCGCGGCGCAGCGCGCGCATCCTGCGGCGCATGGCCGGCGTGCTCGAGGAGACCGGCAACCCGGGCAACCTGGTCTCGCTGCGCGGCATCACGCGGCTGTTCCTGCCGATCCGCTGAGCGTGAGCTGTCCGCCCGCACGTCGCTTCGCTCCTGCCCCTTGACGGGGTGCTCGGCCGCCTTGCGGCGGCCCAACGGCAGCTGAATCCATGTGCCAGCCGCTCGACATGAAAGCCAACACGCCGACCGACGTGATGTTCTCGTTCAGCGGCCTGGTCACGCGCGCCGACGCGCACAGAGGCGGCTTGCGCATCGCGTTCTTCGCGGACCGCAGGCTGCGCCGGTGCGTCGACTACTGCGGCGCGTGGCGCGCGGCGCTCGCCGGTGGCCGAACTGGTCTCTCGCGCCACCCGTTTCGCTTCGATATCTTCGGCCGCCCACGCTCCCCGGCCCCAGCTTCCAGGTCCGTGCCATGTTCGCGTCGCTCCCGTCGAGACTGTTGTTTCGTACGGTCTCAAACCGCGCAACGCGCTGCAATGGCCCCTCGCGCAATTACCATCACAGGTTCGAAGGATCGGAGATCGCCTGCCATGCCCCACCTGATGACCCTGTTGCGCCGCTTGCCCGGCCCGATCACCGCCAGCCTGATGGCCGGCCTGGTGGCGAGCCTGATCTCGGGTTGTGTCGCGTACCCGTACCCGTATACCTACGCCCAGCCGATGCCAGCGACGCCGAGCCGTTTCGACCGGGCCTGGGACGCCGCGCTCGGTGCCGCCGCCGACGCCGGCGTGCAGGTCGGTGTGGCCGACCGATCGAGCGGCCAGATCAACGGCGTCAAGGCCGGTGCCGCGGTCAGCATCAGACTGCAAACGCTGGCCGACGGCAGTGTGCAGGTGGCCTTCAACGCGCCGAACTCTCTTGAGACGAGTCCGACGCTCAACGAGCGCTGGTTGGCAGCCTACAACCGGCGCATGGGGCGCTGACGGGTTGACGCGCGCCGGGCTCGTGGGGGCCAGCTGCCGTCGCGAACAGCGCGACAGGAAGCAATGGCCAACCAAACGCGACCGATGCTCAGCGCGGTCTGGCCCCTGAGGTTTGCGGCGAAGGCCAGAGGGGTACGCTCAACGCAGGTCAGAGGCTGAGAGTTTTTCGAGCGGGCATGATCGAAAGACTCTCAGCCTCTCAGCCCGGCACAAGCTCGTCATCCTCCTTCGCGCACTTCTTGCGGCACTTCTCGTAGTCGATCTTGCAGGCGTTCGGCGACATGTTGCCGCTGGTCGTGCAGTACTTGTACTTCTTCTCGCAGTCGGACTGGCACTCGCTCATCGCCGCCCAGGCACCGGCCGCGCCCCCGAAGAGCAGCATCGCAAGCATGAGTCTGGGCAGCAAGGCAACCTCCGGGTGTGATCGAACGATGCGTTCATTGTGCACGCTGGCCTCGTCGCGGGGAAGCAGAAATTCGCTGCACAGGAAGAATCCGTGTCAGCGCGTGGCCAGGGCTAATGCTCGGCGGCGTCGGCGCTCGCCTTGCCCGGGTCGGCCGGCTTGCCGCTGCGCCGCAGCCGCAGCCACCACACCAACCCGACGAGCAGCAACGCGCCGATCGCCCAACGCATCGCGCCAGCCAGCGTTGCGGCATCGAGGGCCGGCCACGGAAACCGGGTCAGGCGTTCGCCGCGCTCGAGCATCCAGTGCCAGCCGGTGTGCGCCACCAGCGCCGAAACGATGATGACGCTGATGCGCTCGGGCAGCCCCAGGCGCAACGCCAGATTGCACAGCGGCACGAGCAACGCCAGCACGAGCAATTGGCCGAGCTCGATGCCGAGGTTGAAACTCAGCAGCGCCGTGATCAGGTGCGAGCCCGCGAACTGCAGCGTGTCGCGCAGCGCGAACGAAAACCCGAAGCCGTGCACCAGACCGAAGGCGCATGCGATCGCCCAGCGCCTGCGCAGCGCGGCGCTCGCCTGCGCCGCGACGATGTTCTCCAGCGCAAGGTAGACGATGGACAAGGCGATCAGCGTCTCGACCAGCGGTGGGAACCACAGCCCGCCCGGAACGAAGCCGAAGGCCGCGGCGATGAGCGTGACCGAGTGCGCCACCGTGAACGCGGTGACGACGATGGCCAGCGTGCGAAAGCGCCGCAACGGCAGGACCAGGCACAGGATGAACAGCAAGTGGTCTTTGCCGTCGAGGATGTGGCGCAGACCGTCTTCACCGAAGCGCAGCGCCGCGTGGTGCCAACGCGGGTCGAGCCGCACCAGGCCCGGATTCGCGTGGAATTCGAACGCGCGCGGCGCGCCTTCGGGCGGCACGAGCAGCAGGCTCGTCAGCACCTGCAGCCCCAGGCGCGCAAAGCGCGGCTCGATGGCGAAGGCCGAGCGCTCGGAGCGAATCGGGAATTCGAAATGCACGTCGAGCAGCGCCTGGTTCCAGTACAGCTCGAGCGTCTCGGGCAGGGGCGGGCCGCCCACATGCGCGAGCGCCGAAGCGTACTCGGCGAAAGACTTGTCGGAAGGCAGCGACACGCGCGCGGCAATCAGCTGCGGATACGCCAGGCGCTCGTCGCCTTCGAACAGGGTCAGGTTGTCGGCCAGCCATTGGTTCGCCG
>JAEMQF010000284.1 GCA_022758925.1 Burkholderiales bacterium
GCCGAAAGCCCCGCCCGCGCGTCGGCGCGCCGGATTGGCCGACGATGATCGACGAAAGTATCGGCACCATCGGCAGCACGCAAGGCGTGAGCGACAGCAGCAGACCTGCGAACAGGAAAGCTCCCGCCACCCACAGCAGGTTCCTTGATTCGAGCGCCACAGCGAAGCCGCTGGGTTCGGTCCCCGTTCCGTTCGAGCCCACCTCCGGCATCGCGGCGCCCGCCCTCCCGGCGGCGGCCACGGGCAGCGGCGTCCAGCTCGAAGCTTGAGCCTCGTTCAGCAGCTTCAGCCGCAACAACGCGCCAGCCTGCCCCGGGTCGACCCGAAAAGCGCGCTGCGTCGGTGGATAGCAAAGGCCCTTGTCGGCGCAGCCCTGGTTACCCACCGTCAGTTTCACGGGTGCGGACACGACATCCGCGAGCGCCAGCGTCAGCGTGACGCTGTCGCGAAAGGTCTCGACGTCCTTCTGGAAAGTCTCGTCGTACTTGATTTTGCCTTTGGGAACTTGCAGCGAACCCTGCTTCACTCCGGGTAAGCTGGCGTCGACGCTGAACTTGTCGCCGTACAGATAGTAGCCCGGCGCGATATCGAATCGAAGCTCAATGCGCTGCGCGTCCAGAGCGCGACCCGACAGCTTGAACGCCACTTCGGGATCCAGAAACTCGTCGGCGGCGAACGCATGGCCGGCGACGAAGGCCCAGGCCGCCGCGGCAAGCGCGGGGAAAAGTCGCTTCATCGATTCGCTCCAATTTCCGCATCTGTCGCGCGCACATTCAAAAGCGTACACGCTCATGCACCTCGGTGCCTTGCGCGGCCTCCAATCCCGGTCGTTGCGCGCGGTGAGGCAGTCTCGGGCCCGGGCAACTTCCAGACCACTCCGATTGCGCCTTGTACCACGCGTGACTGAACCTTGGGGGTGGCTCGCCCGCGCCATATTCATAGGATTGTGCACGGGCGCATCGACTCCGTGGTGATCGGCAACGAAGCGCCGCATCGTTGGCCGATGAGTCCGACGCCGGGCTCGCCCAAACAGATCGCCCGGGCACAGATGCACCTTCGCGCCTGGACCGTGATCGAACACGGCCGACAATCGACCGGTGTCGCAACTGTTTGAACTCCACCCGGAGAATCCGCAGCCCCGGCTGATTCGACAAGCCGCGCAGATCTTGCACGGCGGTGGCATCGCCGCGATTCCCACCGATTCGAGCTACGCCCTGGTGTGCCACCTCGACGACAAGGACGCGGCGGAAAAGCTGCGCCGGATTCGAGGTGTCGACGACAAGCACCACCTGACCCTGCTGTGCCGCGACCTGAGCGAACTTGCGATGTACGCGCGTGTCGACAACCGACAGTACCGCTTGCTCAAGCTGGGCACACCCGGGCCGTTCACCTTCATTCTCGAAGCCACCAAGGTGGTGCCACGCCGCCTGTCGCACCCGTCTCGGCGCACGATCGGCCTGCGCGTGCCGGACCACAAGGTTGCACAACAACTGCTCGCGGAATTGGGCCAGCCGCTGCTGGCCACGACGCTGATCGCCCCTGGTGAAACCGAACCGCTGAACGACGCCCACCAGATTCGGAACCGCTTCCAAAAAGTCATTCAGGCCGTGCTCGACGCAGGCGCTTGTTCGATGCTGCCGACGACGGTGGTCGACCTCAGCTCCGGCGCTGCCGTGCTGTTGCGCCGCGGTCGCGGCGACCCGGCCCTGCTCGGGCTGGGTCCGCTGCTTTCGCCTGATCGCCAGGCCAGCGGCGAAGGCGCGGCTTAGACACCTGGCGGCAGCGGGCCGCGTTCGATGCTCGCCACCGCGGAATGGCTGTGAATCGATTCGATATTGTCGACATCGACGCGGTAACGTCCCACGCGAGGATCGGCGTTGAGCAGCAGTGCCACGTCTCGAACCATGTCTTCCACGAATTTCGGATTCTCGTAGGCGCGCTCCGTAATCCACTTTTCGTCCGACCGTTTGAGCAAAGCCCAAATCTCGCTCGAAGCGCTGTCTTCGGCAAAGCGCACCAACTCTTGCCAGCCAATTTCACCCAGGAGTTCGACGCAGACTTCGACGTGCGAGCGCTGGTTGTGGGCCCCGTACTCGGAGATCTCTTTTGAACAAGGGCACAGCGACTTGACGGGCACGGTCACGCTGGCCCAGATCGACGTCGCCCCATCACGCTGCTCTGCGATCCAACGACCCTGGTACTCCAGCAGACTCTGCACACCGGACACCGGGGCGCGTTTGCGCAAGAAGAACGGGAAGCGCGCTTCGACTCGGCCCTCGGTGGCCGCAAGCCGCTGCAGCATCCCGCCCAGTTCCCTTCGCAGGCCTGCAAGATCGACCGGCTCCTGCAGGGCATCGAGCCACGCTACAAAGCGCGACATGTGCGTGCCCTTGCGCTCGCCAGGCAGCGCCACGTCCAGATCCCACATCGCAACGCTGGTCGCTACGCCGCCGGCGATCCGCAAACTGATCGGATAGCGCACCGAGCGCACACCGACGCGCTGAATCGCCACATGGCGTTCGTCGCGCGCGCCTTGGGTATCGGGGATGTGCTGGATGTCTTTCAGCATCGTCATGAAGGGTTCGTGGTGTCAGCGGGGTGGCGGGCGTCATCGTGCCAGCAAGCGGTGCCTCGCGCAGCCGCAAGGGCATTCAGCCGATGGGGCGGCGCGGGATCAGTGATTCACCACCGAACGCAGCACGGGCTGCCTGGGGCCGAAGCGCTCCACGATGGCACGTTCAATTCCCGGCGCGTCCAGGCCGCAACGCGCCTGCAATTTGGCGGGATCGCCATGATCGATGAAGACGTCGGGCAGTCCCAGATTCAAGACGGGCTTGAGCAGGCCCGCACGCGCCAAGACCTCGAGCACCGCACTCCCGGCGCCACCCTGGACGCAGCCTTCTTCCAGCGTGACGATGGCTTCATGCGTGCGTGCAAGCTCGAGCACCAATGCGTCGTCGAGTGGTTTCGCAAAACGCATGTTCGCCACCGTCGCATCGAGCGCCTCAGCCGCCGTCAACGCCGGGTAGAGCACAGTGCCGAATGCCAGGATCGCGATCCGACTGCCACGCCGGCGCGTTTCACCGCGCCCGAAGGGCCATGCCACCATCTCGGCCTGGATCGGCACACCGGCGCCGCTGCCGCGCGGGTAACGCACGGCAACCGGGCGGTCTTGCAGGAACGCGGTGTACAGCGCCTGCCGGCATTCGTTTTCGTCAGCCGGAGTGAGCAGGCTCATGTTTGGAATGCAGCGCAGATAGGCGATGTCGTAGGCGCCGGCATGGGTGGGCCCGTCGGCGCCGACGATGCCGGCGCGATCGAGCGCAAATACCACCGGCAGGTTCTGGATCGCCACGTCGTGGATCAACTGGTCATAGCCGCGCTGCAGGAATGTGGAGTAGATCGCCACCACGGGCTTGAGGCCTTCGCAGGCGAGCCCGGCGGCAAACGTCACCGCGTGCTGCTCGGCAATGCCGACGTCGTAGTAGCGGCGCGGAAAGCGCTTTTCGAACTCGACCATGCCTGAGCCTTCGCGCATTGCAGGCGTGATTCCGATGAGCCGCTCGTCGGCCTCGGCCATGTCGCACAGCCACTGGCCGAATACCTGCGTAAAACTGATTTTCGGCGGCTGCATGGGCTTCTGAAAGCCCACTTCCGGGTCGAACTTGCCTGAAGCCGCGTGATAACCCACCGGGTCGGCCTCGGCGAGTTTGTAGCCGTAGCCCTTGCGGGTGACGACGTGCAGGAACTGCGGCCCCTTCAACTCACGCAGGTTTTCGAGCGTCGGAATCAATGAATCGAGGTCGTGACCATCGATCGGCCCGACGTAGTTGAACCCAAGCTCTTCAAAGATCGTGCCGGGCACGACCATGCCCTTTGCATGCTCCTCGAAGCGCCGCGCCAGTTCGAACAGGGGTGGCGCGTTTCTCAGAACCGACTTGGCAGTGTCGCGCGCGGCTGCATAAAACTTGCCGCTCATCAGGCGTGCCAGATAGCGATTCAGCGCCCCGACCGGCGGCGAGATCGACATGTCGTTGTCGTTCAGAATGACCAGCATGTCGACGTTGGATACGCCTGCGTTGTTCAGCGCTTCGTAAGCCATGCCCGCCGACATCGCGCCGTCGCCAATGATCGCGACGGTCTTCCTGTCCTCGCCCTTCATGCGCGCAGCCACCGCCATGCCCAGCGCCGCCGAGATCGAGGTCGACGAATGGGCCGTGCCAAAGGTGTCGTATTCGCTCTCTGTGCGACTCGGAAAACCGGAAATACCACCGAGTTGACGCAACGTCCCCATGCGCTCGCGCCGGCCGGTCAGGATCTTGTGCGGATAGGTTTGATGGCCGACATCCCACACCAGACGGTCGTGCGGCGCATTGAAGACATAGTGCAATGCCACCGTCAGTTCCACCGTCCCCAGGTTCGAGCCCAGGTGGCCGCCGGTCTGCGATACGCTGTGCAGCATGAACTGCCGCACTTCATTCGCCAATTGACCCAACTCGGCTCGGCTCAGGCGTTTCAGATCGGCCGGAGAGTCGATCGTTTGCAGCAACGAGTGTTTCATGAGCATGCCGGCATCCTAACTGTCGCGATCGACCACTTTGTCGGCAAGCACGCTGAGCCAGGCGGCATCGGTCAGGCCACTGCGGGCCAAAGCGGCCTGAGCCTGGTCGCGCAAGTCGTCGGCGCGGCGCCGCGCCGCGTCAAGGCCGAGCACCGTGACATAGGTGGGTTTGTTGTCGTCGAAGTCCTTGCCCGCAGTCTTGCCCAGTGTCGCGGAGGCTTGCGTCGTGTCGAGAATGTCGTCGACGATCTGAAACGCCAGGCCAAGCGCTTCGCCATAGGCTTCGAGTGCGGTCCAGGCGCGAGGGGTCGGATTGCCGCAAGCCGCGCCCATCAGCACGCTCGAACGCAGCAATGCGCCGGTCTTGCGTTGATGCATGTTGCGCAACGAGCGCTCGTCGAGTGGCATGCCGATGCTCGCCAAGTCGATCGCCTGCCCGCCGGCCATGCCGGCGTACCCCGCCGAGCGCGCCAACAAGCTGCACAGGCGCGCCTGCAACGCAGGCGGGACTCCGCAATCGGGTGTCAGGACTTCGAACGCCAGGGCCTGCATCGCATCGCCCGCGAGCATTGCCTGCGCCTCGCCGAACTGGACGTGCACGGTGGGCTTGCCGCGCCGCAGGATGTCGTTGTCCATGCACGGCATGTCGTCGTGAATCAGCGAGTAGGCATGAATCAGCTCGACCGCACAGGCCGCACGCAACGCAGCCTCGCGCAGCCCAGCCACGGCTTGATTGGAGGCGAGCACGAGCAATGGACGCAGCCGCTTGCCACCGTCAAGCACGCCGTAGCGCATCGCCTGTCCCAGGCCGGCCGGGGCTTCTTGCGGCACCCAGGCCAGCAATGCGCTCTCGACTGCGTTCAACTCCGCCTTCATCCAGAGATCGAAATCGCCCAGATTCATGACGCGGCCCAGGGCTTGAGCTGGCCTTCCTCGAGAACTTTCACCTGCTGCTCGACCGCGTCGAGTCGCGAACGGCAGAGTTGCAGCAGTTCAGCCCCTCGCTCGTAGGTCTGCATCAGTCGGTCAAGCGGCAACTGGCCGCCTTCCATCGATGCAACCATGCGCTCGAGCTCTGCCAACGCGTCCTCATAGCTCATCTCTGCCGATGCGGGCGTGGCCGGTGCATGATTCTTTTTTGCCACGACTGTCTCGCTAAACCAGCCCGGCCGCGTCGATTCGCGAGCATTGGCGCGTGCCGGCGGCCGATTTGGCGCCACGGACGCCCGGCACATCTACTCCAACCCGTAGGACCGCAGCACCCGTTTGTTGAGGTGGATCAAGCAGCATCTGCGGATCAAGCATTTCCCGGACAGGCGCGAGCACGCCGCGAAGACGCACGGGGCGTGCGCCGTGACGACGTACCCGCTCATCGCCCTGGTCAGGAAAGAATTTCAATTCGAGGCCCCGCTTTGCGCATGTCTGCAGATCTCGTCGGTGTCCGTCTCGGAGAAAACCCAGCTTTCATGCGCCTTCCCGGGCGATGAGTCGATGACCGAAGACATCGGCGACGCTGAGCAGCGGATTTTGTTCAATCTCTGGCCGCTGGGTTGTGACTTCTTGCCATTCGCATGTCCGGGCCAATTGTAGTCAGGCCTTTGCAGTGCAGGTCTGGCGGACGCAGCAGGCCGATTCCACGAGGCAAGCCCGGGTTTGCGAGCGTCGCCGGTTGAGAATCTCGCCGCTAAGATAGCGGGCCCGCGCCCGTCTTGGGCGAGTCGGCCGATACCAAGGCTGGTCAGGGCTCGTCGATTTGATCCTTCCAGAGGGCCCCTTGATCATGTCCGACCTGAGCATCGGCCTTGGCGCGCTGGGCTGCAGCCACTCGCAGCTCGGCGTGTCGAGTTACTTTGATGCAGCGCTGTTCGATTGCGAACGCGTCCGGGTGCTGCAGCATGCGCCACGCTATGCCGGGCACGAATTGAGTGTTCCCGCGCTTGGCGATTACTATGCCCTGCCGCAGGAGGGCGAAGGGCGGGCCTTGGTGCATACCTCGCACGGCGTGGAACTCATCTCCAACGTCTGCCGGCATCGCCAAGCCGTGATGTTGCACGGCCGAGGCAGCACCGGCAACAACATCGTCTGCCCGTTGCACCGCTGGACCTATTCGGCGCGCGGGCAGTTGATCGCAGCGCCGCACTTTCCAGTCGACCCTTGCCTGAACCTGAAGAACTATCCGCTGCAACGCTGGAACGGGCTGCTGTTTGAGGCAGGCCCACGCGACGTCGCCAGCGAGCTTGGATGCCTGGGCCCGAAGGCGGACTTCGACTTCAGCGGCTATGCGCTGGATCGGGTTTATTTGCACGAGTGCGACTACAACTGGAAGACTTTCATCGAGGTCTACCTCGAGGACTACCACGTCGGTCCGTTCCACCCGGGGTTGGGCAATTTCGTGACCTGCGACGACCTGCGTTGGGAGATGGGGTCGGACTACTCGGTGCAAACGGTTGGCATCGCCACGCCGGGTGGCAAGGTGCTCGGCCGGCCGGGCTCGGACGTCTACAAGAAGTGGCACGAAGTCGTGCTCGACTATTCCGACGGTCGAACACCGACTCAGGGCGCGATCTGGCTGACCTACTATCCCAGCGTGATGCTCGAGTGGTATCCGCACGTGCTGGTCGTCTCGAGTCTGTTCCCCCGCGGGCCACGCAAAACGCTCAATGTGGTCGAGTTCTTCTACCCTGAGGAGATCAGCGCCTTCGAACGCGAATTCGTCGAGGCACAGCAGGCGGCCTACATGGAGACCTGCTTCGAGGACGACCAGATCGCGCTGCGCATGGACGCCGGCCGGGCCGCCCTGCTCGCACGCGGCGACGACGAGCACGGTCCTTACCAGAGCCCGATGGAAGACGGGATGCAGCAGTTTCACGAGTGGTATCGGCGTGCGATGGCCGCAGCACCGGCCTGAGCGTCAACACCAAGTCAAGTCCGCTCGCATGTCCGGCACCTGGCAGATATTGCCCGCCGACAAGGCCGGCACCCCCACCGCGAGTTGATCATGCTGTCCAAACCCTTGATCCAGGTCGAGCAGTTGCGTGAGTTGCTGCGCCGCGGTGAACCCGTCGTCTTGCTCGATAGCCGTTTCGACCTGTTCAAGCCCGATGCCGGCAGGAGCGAGTGGCAGGCTGCTCACCTGCCAGGGTCCCTGTACTTGAACCTCGACACCGATCTGTCTGGCCGCAAGACCGGCCGCAACGGCCGCCATCCGCTGCCGGAACGAGCGGATTTCGCGCTCACCCTCGGGCGCGCCGGCATTACTCCGGCAAGCGTGGTGATCACGCTCGATGCTCAGAGTGGCGTCTACGCTTCGCGTGCCTGGTGGATGCTGCGCTGGATGGGGCATGACGCGGTCGCGGTTCTGGACGGTGGCCTTGGCGCATGGGTCGAAGCCGGCGGTCGACTCAACACCGAGCCCACGACGAAGGTGACGGCGCCGCCCTACCCAGAACGCCCGGCGTTGGTCGAATCCGTCAACACATCAAGCCTGGCTTCGTCTTTGGGCCGGGTTCGCTTGATCGACGCCCGTGCGCCCGAACGCTTTCGCGGCGAGGTCGAGCCATTGGACCCACAGGCTGGGCATATCCCCGGCGCGTTGAATCGCTTCTTCAAGGACAACCTCGATGCGGATGGGCGCTTCAAGCCGGTCGATCAGTTGCGGCGCGAGTTTGCACCGCTGCTGGGCAAACAAGGCCCGGCCCAGGTGGTACACCAATGCGGCTCCGGCGTCACCGCCTGCCACAACCTGATTGCGATGGAGCATGCCGGCCTGCCCGGCTCGAAGCTCTACCCCGGCTCTTGGAGCGAATGGTCCTCGGACCCCGCACGCCCGGTGGCGCGGGGCTGAGGTGAGCCTTGGGCGCGGTCCAGATCGGACTTGACGCCGATCAAATCGACGCTTAGCCTAGCGGCGGATACTTTCGGTCCAGCGCCGGACTTCTCAAGGAGCAGAAAATGTACAAACGTATCCTCGTTCCCACCGATGGTTCGGATATCACCGACAAGGCGGTGCATACAACGATCGCGCTGGCCAAGTCTTTGAACGCCGCGGTCTACACGATCAGCGTCAAGGAGCCGTTCCCGTACAGCGCTATTTCGGAGATGCAGCCCACGCCACCCCAGGAGTTTTTCGACGCGCAGGAACGGATTGCGGCGGCGCGGGTGAAGGCGGTCGCTGACGCTTGCGCGGCGGCAGGGCTGAGTTGCAAGGGCCACACCGTGGAAGCGTTGCATCCCTGGGAAGCCATCATTGACCATTCCAAGCGCATGGACTGCGACCTGCTGGTGATGGCTTCGCACGGCCGGCGCGGCATGGTCGCGCTGCTGCTGGGCAGCGAGACACAGAAGGTGCTCACGCACTCAACGATTCCAGTGCTAATCGTGCGCTGAGTCAATGCCCGCGCGCCTGGCCCGTGGCGAGTGCGATCAGTCCCAATCCAATCCCGAGCCAGGCCAGTTGCCACAGCGTTTCGCGCAGCGTCAGGCGGTGTTGAAGTTGTGGAATGAGGTCGGCCACGGCGACGTAGATGAAACTGCTCGCCGCAATCACCAATAGATAGGGAAACAACTCGGTCCAGGGACCGACGAGAAAGTAGCCCAGCACGCCACCCAGCACTGCGGCCATTCCGGAGATCGCGTTGTAGGCCAGAGCGCGCATCCGCGACAAGCCAGCGTTGAGCAGCACGATGTAGTCGCCAACCTCTTGCGGAATTTCGTGAGCCACGATCGCCAGTGACGTGATGACGCCGAGCCGGGTATCCGCAAGGAACGCCGCAGCGATGATCACACCGTCGGTGAAATTGTGGATGCTGTCCCCGACCAGCACGCTCCAGCCGCCCCGTCCGGCCTGACCTTCGTCGAAGCCGTGGTGATGGTGGTGGTCGTCGCTCTCGTGATGGTGGCCGTGCCGGTAAAGCTCAGCCTTTTCGAGGAGGAAGAACAGCAGCAATCCGGCGAGCAAGGTCAGGAACAGGTTTTGGGCACTGGCGTGGCTCTCGAAGGCTTCGGGAAGAATGTCGAGCAATGCAGTGCCGAGCAACGCTCCTGTGGACAGGCTGACCAGATGGCGCACCACTCGACTCAGCACAGTGATCGTGAGCGCGGCCGAGATCAATACCGACAGCACGCCTCCGGCGAACGTCGCGATCACGATGTAGAGCAGAGTCATACACGTGGCTCAAGAATGGCCGCGCACCGCTGTCGCTTCGCGGCCGAGGCATGCAGCGCAGGAGTTCAGGCGACGCCGTTCGCTTCGAACCACGTCACGCAGCGCTTCCAGCCGTCTTCGGCAGCGTCTTTGCGAAAGCTCGGCCGGTAGTCAGCGTGAAACGCGTGCGGCGCTTCTGGGTAGACAATCAATTCGGAGCGCTTTGCGGCCGCGCTGCCGCTGGCCAGCGCTGCTTTCATCTTGTCAACGGTGTCCAGCGGGATGCCGCTGTCCTGCCCGCCGTACAGGCCGAGCACCGGTCCGTTCAAGGCCGTGGTGAGTTCCACCGGGTGCTTGGGCGTCAATCCGCTCGCAGTACCGACCAACCGGCCATACCAGGCCACGCCGGCCTTCACCGCAGGGCTGTGCGCGCTGAAGAGCCACGTGATGCGCCCGCCCCAGCAAAAACCGGTCACGCCAAGCTTGGACGCATTGCCGCCGTTGGCACTTGCCCAGGCCACGGTGGCATCCAGGTCGCCCATCACCTGGGCATCGGGCACCTTGGATATCACTTCGGCGATCAGTTTTGCGATTTCGCCGTAACTCTGGGCGTCGCCCTGGCGCACAAACAACTCAGGCGCGATCGCCAGATAGCCGCGCTTCGCAAAGCGCCGCGCCACGTCGGCGATGTATTCGTGCACGCCAAAGATCTCCGAAATCACGAGCACCACCGGCAGGCTCGTCTTTCCTGCCGGCATCGCGCGGTAAGCGGGCATCTTGAAGTCGCCCACCATGATCGTGACATCACCCGCGGTCAGGCCGGCGCTGTCGGTGCGAATCGCCTGTGCGGTGACGGGCAACACGGCCGCGGCGAAACCGCTGCCCACGCTGGTGCGCACGAAGTCGCGCCGGGTGAACGCACGGGTCGGCGTCAAGCTATCGAATTCGGGGTTCTGCATCGCATGTGCTCCTGGGTTGCGCCGCGAACGCATTCTATTGAGAGTTCCGCAAATGGGGACATCGGCACGGCTCACCCTGAACCCGGCACATGGCGATGATCGAAGGGCACCGTTGTGCGCTCTTGAGCATGCTTGGACGAGACGATGCACACCTGGCGCAGCGCTTCGAGCAGCGGCACTTCGGTGCCTTGTGCCTGCGCGAACAGACGCCGTTTGAAGTCGAAGATGGCGCGCTCGCAGATCAACTGTTCAGGCATCTCCATTTCGTTCGTGAAAGTGGCGCCGTTCGCCGAACCAGTTTATGACGGGTATCTCACACAATTGCCACGGACAAGCCCTTCGCTGCCATTATCTATTTCGAGCCCGCTGTCGAAAATCTCTTGAAGCGCAGCGGCCCTTCCCGGGGCCGCTGTTTGTCTTTCAAGGAGCACGATTGGCCGATCTTCCGCAATCTTGGGTCACCCGTCTGGGGCGGGCTTTCACGGCTCGGCCGCAGCGCCTGAATCTGGCCTTGCAGGGTGGTGGCGCTCATGGTGCCTTCACTTGGGGAGTGCTCGACGCCTTGTTGGCGCAGACGCACATGGGTTTCGAGGGAATCAGCGGCACCAGCGCCGGGGCCATAAACGCGGTGCTGCTGGCCGAGGGCTGGCGCAAGGGCGGGCGTGATGGCGCGCGCGAAGCGCTGAACCGTTTTTGGTCGGCGCTGGGCGACAACCCGGCCATGAGACTGCTCGCGCAAGGCAGTGGCGACTCGATGGGCATCTCGAGCACCGGCAAGTTCTTGATGCAGTGGGCAGGGATGTTCTCGCCGACGCAGCTCAATCCGCTGGATTTGAACCCGTTGCGCAGCTTGTTGAACCAGCATGTCGATTTCGAGGCCCTGCGGGCGAACTGCCCGTTCAAACTGTTCATTGCTGCAACCCACGCCAACACCGGCAAGGTGCGACTGTTTCGCGAGACCGAACTGACGAGCGACATGCTGCTCGCCTCGGCGTGTTTGCCGAAGATTCACCGTGCCGTGCTGATCGACGGCGAGCCCTATTGGGACGGTGGCTACTCGGCCAACCCTGCGGTCTACCCGCTGTTCTACGATTGCGATTCACGCGACATCTTGCTCGTGCTGCTGAGCCCACTCGAGCACGACACGACACCGCGCAGCGCCGAACAAATCTCCGAGCGCGCGCTGGAACTCGCATTCAGCGCCAACTTCATGCGCGAAATGCGCATGTTTGCCGACGCCATACGGTTTGCATCGGCCAGTCTAATGCGCATGGGTCGGCTCGAGCGCCGCCTGCGGGCGCTGCGCTTCCACATGGTGGACACCAGCTCACAGGCGAGCCTTGCGCGCAGTGACACCAAGGTCCTGGCGCATGGGCCATTCCTGCAGCGCCTGCGTGCCCAAGGCCGCGCTTGCGGCAACGCCTGGGTCGAAGAGCACGGTCATGCCGTGGGGCGCAGCCCGACTTTGGAACTGCACCACCATTTCGCTTGACCCCGCAGCCACAGGTGCGCGCCTGTGGCAAGCGACAGGCCGAACTCAGTGCGCCTCGTCCCAGTTCGCGCCGACGCCCACTTCGGCGAGCAGGGGCACGGCCAGTTCGGCCACCGATGCCATCACCCGTGGCACCTCGGCGCGTGCCCAATCGAGTTCGGCATGGGGCACTTCGAACACGAGTTCATCATGCACCTGCATGATCATGCGCGTCGCGCGCGCCTGCTCGTCCAGACGGTTCTGCACGGCGATCATCGCAAGTTTGATCAGGTCTGCCGCCGTGCCCTGCATCGGCGCATTGATCGCCTGGCGCTCCGCGCCACTGCGCCGTGGTCCGTTGCCACCCTTGATTTCAGGCAGGTAGATGCGCCGGCCGAACAGCGTTTCCACATAGCCGAGTTCTGCCGCGCGCGATTTGGTTTGATCCATGTAGCGCTTGACGCCTGCGAAGCGCTCAAAATAGCGCTGGATGTACGCCGTGGCGGCACTGCGCTCGATACCCAGGCTCGACGCCAGCCCGAACGCACCCATGCCGTAGATCAGGCCGAAATTGATTGTCTTGGCGTAGCGACGCTGCTCGCTGCTCACCTGCGCGGGTGCGACGCCGAACACTTCGCTGGCGGTCGCACGGTGGATGTCCATGCCCTCGTCGAAGGCCTTCAACAGGCCCGGGTCGCGGCTGATGTGGGCCATGATTCGCAGCTCGATCTGCGAGTAGTCGGCGCTCAGAATCGAATGCCCAGGCGGCGCAATGAAGGCTTCGCGCACGCGCCGGCCCTCGGCGGTGCGGATCGGAATGTTCTGCAGGTTCGGGTCGTTGCTCGCCAGGCGCCCCGTCACCGCGACCGCCTGCGCATAGTTGGTGTGCACACGGCCCGTGGCCGGGTTCACCATGAGCGGCAGCTTGTCGGTGTACGTGCCCTTGAGTTTGGACAGGCTGCGGTGCTCCAGCAGCTTCGCCGGCAATGGATAGTCTGCTGCGAGTTCAGTGAGAACGTCTTCGTCGGTCGAAGGCGCGCCGCTCGCGGTCTTGCGCTTCACCGGAAGTCCGAGCTTGCCGAACAGGATTTCGCCGATCTGTTTCGGGCTGCCCAGGTTGAATGGCTGGCCGGCCAGTTCATGAGCCTGCGCTTCGAGGGCGACCATGCGCTGCGCCAGTTCATGACTTTGGCGGGCGAGCAGTTGCGAATCGATCAGCACACCGTGGCGCTCGATGCGGCCGAGCACGCCCACGACCGGCATTTCGATGCGCCGGTAGACATCGAGCATGGCGGCCTGGGCTTCGAGCTGCGGCCACAGAGTCTGGTGCACTTGCAGCGTCATCTCGCTGTCTTCGCAGGAATATTCGCCGGCTTTGCCGATCTCGACCTGGGCGAAGGAAATTTGATGCACGCCCTTGCCGCACACGTCTTCATAGCTCAGGCCATGACGTCCAAGGTGGCGCTGCGCCAAACTCTCCAGGCTGTGCGGCTTGTGCGCCTCGAGCACATAGCTCTCGAGCAAGGTGTCGTGCGCGTAGCCGCGAACCTTGATGCCTGCGTTGGCAAACACATGCGTGTCGTACTTGATGTTCTGCCCCAGCTTCGCGGCCCCCGGGTCTTCGAGCCAGGGTTTGAGGCGCGCCAGCACCTCGGCCGGAGGCAACTGCTGCGGCGCGCCGGCGTAACTGTGGCGCAGCGGAATGTAGGCCGCCTTGTAGGGCTCCACGGCGAGGGATATGCCGACGATGCTGGCCACCATGGCGTCGAGCGAATCGGTCTCGGTGTCGATTGCCGTCAGGTGCGCCGCAGTGATCTTTTCGATCCAGGCGTCGAGCGCGGCGTGGCTGAGAATGGCTTCATAGTGCTTCTCGGCGTTTTCGATTACGAGCGGCTCTGGCGGGTCTGCCGAAGCGGCCTGCTTCGACATGGCTGCAGCGCTGGGTGCCGCTGGGGCGGCGCGAACGCTATCGGCCACGTCGAGCTCGTGTCGCCAAGTCTTGAATCCATAGCGTGTGTAAAAGGCCAACAGCCCGGGCCGATCCAGATCTCGCAGTGCCAGCGCTTCGAGTGCCGGAAAGCCGGGCACCTGTTCAGCCAAATCGCAATCGGTGCGCACCGTGACCAGGCGCTTGCCTTGCGGCAGCCAGTCCAGCGCCTTGCGCAGGTTGTCGCCCGCCGCGCCCTTGACCGAAGCTGCCGCGGCAATCACGCCGTCGAGCGATCCATGCTCAGCGATCCACTTGGCGGCTGTCTTCGGACCGACCTTTTCGACGCCAGGCACGTTGTCGACGCTGTCGCCCACCAACGTGAGGTAATCGACGATACGTTCCGGCGTCACGCCGAACTTCGCGATGACGCCGGCAACGTCGAGCTTTTCATTGCTCATCGTGTTGATCAGCCTGACCTGGTCATTCACGAGCTGCGCGAGATCCTTGTCGCCGGTGGAGATGATCACCTCATGGCCAGTTCGCGACGCAATCGTCGCCAGGGTCCCGATCACGTCGTCGGCCTCGATGCCCGGCACCATCAACACCGGCCATCCGAGCAGCGCCACCGCCTCGTGAATCGGGGCGATCTGTTGCACCAACGCCTCGGGCATGGGGGTGCGATGCGCCTTGTACTGCGGATACCACGCATCACGAAATGTCGGACCCTTCGCGTCGAAGACACAGGCCGCGTGTTCCGCGTCGAACTGCTTGCGCAAGAGCTTGAGCATCGCGATCACACCGTGCATCGCGCCGGTTGGAAAGCCATCGGGGCTGCGCAGATCCGGCAGCGCGTGATAGGCCCGGTACAAGTAGCTCGAACCATCAACCAGCAGCATCTTCTTCTCGGTCATCAGCCGATTGTCGGCGATGCTGCACGCGGCCCTGCGAGGCCAACCCATAGAATCCCGTCATGAACCGGCCCTTGGGGAGCGTTGTCTTGGCCATGGTCCTGGCATTTCCCTGCCAGGCGCAGGACAGGGCGCCCAGCCGTGGGCCGATCGAGCCGAAAGTCGAAGTCATCGTGATCGAAGATGACGCCGTGCGCATCGAAGAGTTGCGCGTGCGCGGCCAGAGCCAGCGCATTGTCGTCACTCCCAAACGCGGCACAGGCGTGGCCTATCAGATCGTCACCGGTGACGGCTCGGGCAGCCAGGCAGCGGCGCCGAATGCCACGCGCGGCGCTGTGGGCCAGCGGGTGTGGCAGGTACTCAGTTTTTAGGTTGCGTCCGTGGCGGTTTATACCGAAGTTCCGTTCGAAGATGCAGCGGCTCTGCTGGCGCGACTGGGCTTGGGCCGGTTGCGATCGCTCGAGCCTTGCAGCGGCGGTATTGAGAACACGAACTACTTCGCGTCCACCGATACCGACACCGGCAGCGACGCCGGCCGCTATGTGTTGACGCTGTTCGAGCGGCTTACCTCTGATCACTTGCCGTTCTACCTGCATTTGATGAAGCACCTGGCGCAGCGCCGCATCCCGGTGCCCGAGCCAAAGGCCGATTCGCACGGCGCGTTATTGCACAGCATGCGCGGCAAGCCGGCTGCCGTGGTGAACCGATTGTCCGGCAGCCACAACCTGGCACCTGAGGCTGCGCACTGCGCCAGAGTCGGTGCCATGTTGGCCCAGATGCATCTGGCGGGGCTCGATTTTGCGATGCACCAGCCCAATCCGCGCGGCCTGCCATGGTGGCAAGCGGCAGCAGGCAGGGTCGCGCCGTACCTGACGGCGGCGCAACAGGCCCTGCTCCAATCCGAGTTGGCGTTTCAAGCACAGCTTGCCGCGTCGCCGGCCTGCGCCGCATTGCCTCGCGGCCCGATCCACGCCGACCTGTTCCGTGACAACGTGATGTTCGAAGGCGAACGCCTGACGGGTTTCTTCGACTTCTATTTCGCTGGCGTCGACGCCTTCCTCTTCGACATCGCGGTGTGCTTGAACGATTGGTGCAGCGACACCGATTCCGGGCGCTTGAACGAGCCACTCGCGCAGACATTCGTCAACGCCTATGACAGGGTTCGGCCGCTCACAGGCGACGAATTCCGCCTGCTCCCGGCGATGATGCGCGGCGCGGCGTTGCGTTTCTGGGTCTCCCGGCTTTGGGACATGCACCTGCCACGTAGCGCGCACGTACTGAAGGCGCACGACCCGGCCCCGCTCGAGCGCGTGCTGCGCTCACGTGTCGACACGCCATGGCACTTTCTGCGAACCGAGCACACGCCACGCGACGGGTGCCACCGAGACACCGCGCCATCATGAAACTTCAACTCGTCGCTCCCGCGCGCGGCGCCACCTGGGTACGCCAGGCATTCGCGGTGTTCTTCAAGCAGCCTCTGGCGTTCTCCGCGGTGTTTGCCAGCTTCATGCTCGTCTTGTTCCTGCTCGCCATGCTGCCGTTCGTCGGCACATTCTTGTTGCTCGCCGGCCTGCCATTGGCGACGTTGGCATTGATGGTCGCGACCCGGACCGCCTGCAGCGGCCGCTCGCCCTTGCCCACCGCGTTCACGGAACCGCTGCGCTCAGGCAGGGCGCGGCTGCTGGCGCTCGGCCAACTGGGCATGGCCTATGCCGCCTCGACCCTGTTCATCATGGTGCTCAGTGACTTCGCTGACGGCGGCACTCTCGATGCACTGTTGCGGATGCTCGGCGAAGCGAAGACACCGCCGGAGCAAATCGCCGAGCGCATCGGCGATCCGCAGCTGCAACTCGGACTGGTGTTGCGCTTCAGCCTGGCGGCCCTGCTTGCCTTGCCGTTCTGGCAC
>JAEMQF010000103.1 GCA_022758925.1 Burkholderiales bacterium
GAGCGCCGCATGGCGGCAGCTGACAGCGGCCCGACCGCGCCGAGCAGCTGGCCACGTGGCCCAGAGCTCAGCCCCGAGCAGTCGCGTGCCGTGAACGACATCGACGCCGAATCCGGGCAGTTCAGCGCTTTCGTATTACAAGGCGCGACCGGCAGCGGCAAGACCGAGGTGTACCTGCGCCTGGTGGTGCGCGCACTCGAGCGTGGCCAGAGCGCGCTGGTGCTGGTCCCGGAGATCGGGCTGACGCCGCAACTGCTGGCGCGCTATCGTGAGCGCCTGCCGGTACCGATGGCGGTGCTGCATTCCGCGCTCAAGGATGGCGAGCGCCTGGCGGCCTGGCGCGCGGCCCGTGCCGGTGAGGCCCGGGTCGTCATCGGTACACGCTCGGCCGTGTTCGCGCCGCTTCCGAACCTGGGGCTGATCGTCATCGACGAAGAACACGACAGCTCCTACAAACAGCACGAAGGCGGCTGCCGCTATTCGGCCCGCGACGTGGCCGTGCGCCGCGCCCAGCAGGCGGCGGTGCCGGTGGTGCTGGGCTCGGCCACCCCGAGTCTCGAGACGCTGCAGAATGTGCAGCAGGGTCGATATCGACAATTGCCGCTGCCGCGCCGCGCCGACCAGGCCGCGGCGCCGAGCGTGGCGCTCATCGATCTGCGCGCGCACGCCGTGCACGCCGGCCTGGCGGGCCCGGTGATTCAGGCCATCGGGCGACATCTGGCGGGTGATGGCCAGGTGCTGGTGTATCTGAACCGGCGCGGCTACGCGCCCACCCTGCTGTGCACCAGCTGCGGCTGGATCGCACCGTGCACCGAATGCGATGCGCGCCTGACGGTGCACCAGGGCGCCGCGCAACTGCGCTGCCACTACTGCGGCGCCGCGCAGCCGCTGCCGCAACGCTGCGCGCGCTGTGGCTTCGCCGTGCGCCCGGTAGGCCAGGGCACCGAGCGCGTGGCCGAAACACTGGCGGAACTGTTTCCCGCCGCCGCGCAGGTGCGGCTCGATCGCGACACGGTACGCAGCGCCGCCGACATCGACGCGGTGATGCACTCACTGCTCGAGGGTCGCGCGCGCATTCTGGTGGGCACGCAGATGGTGACCAAGGGCCATCATTTCCCCGGCGTGACGCTGGTGGCCGTGCTCAACGCCGATCAGGGATTGTTCAGCACCGATTTTCGCGCCGCCGAGCGCCTGGCGCAGACCATCGTGCAGGTGGCCGGGCGCGCCGGGCGCGGTGAGCGCGCCGGTGAAGTGCTGATCCAGACGGCCTATCCCGATCACCCGCTGCTGCAGAGCCTGCTCAGCGGCGGCTATGAAAGTTTCGCGGCCGACGCGCTGCTCGAGCGCGCCAGCGCGCGCTGGCCGCCCTTCAGCCGACTGGCGCTGCTGCGTGCTTCAGCGCTGAGCGCCGCGCAGGCGCTCGATTTTCTGAACGCCGCGCGCGAGTGCGCCGGAGCGCAGCCCGAGGCACGCTTGCTGGGGCCCGTGAGTGCCAGCATGGCGCGCCGCGCCGGGCGCCACCACGCGCAGCTGCTGATCGAACACGCCGGGCGCGGCGGCCTGCATCGCTTTCTGGAGCGCTGGCTGCCCGAAGTTGAGCGCTTGCCGGCAGCGCGGCGGGTGCGCTGGGCGCTGGATGTCGATCCGCTGGACATTCAGTAGCGTGGCTTGCCAGCGTGCGCAGCTTTTTCGGTAGACTGCGCGGCCATTCCCCGTATTCGGATCGCCCTTGAAAATCGAGCTGGAAGAATTGCTGGCACAGGCGCTGGCCGGATTGCCCGGCGGCATGCTCAGCGCGCCGGTTGAGCGCTCGTGGATCAACGTCGAGCGCACCCGCGACGCGCAGCACGGCGACTACGCCTGCAACATCGCCTTGCGCCTGGCCAAACTGGCTGGCCGCAAGCCGCGCGAGCTGGCCGAGGCCATCGTGGCGGCGCTCCCCGCGAGCGCCTTGCTCGCGCGCGCCGAAGTTGCGGGCGCGGGTTTCATCAATCTGTTTCTGGCCAGTGATGCGCAGAGCAACGCACTGCGGCGTGTGTACGCGCAGGCGGAGCGCTATGGCAGCAGCGAGGTTGGTGCGGGCCTCGCAGTGATGGTCGAGTTCGTCTCCGCCAACCCCACCGGACCCCTGCACGTCGGCCACGGCCGCCAGGCGGCGTATGGCGCGACGCTCGCCAATCTGCTGCGCGCCACCGGCCATCGCGTGCACCGCGAGTACTACATCAACGATGCCGGTCGCCAGGTCGATATCCTCACCGTCAGCGTCTGGATGCGTTATCTGCAGGCCGCGGGCGAAGTGCTGCCGTTTCCGGACAATGGTTACCGCGCCGAGTACGTGCAGGCCATTGCCGTGCAACTGCGCGAGCGACATGGCGCCACCCTGCAGCATCCGGCGGCCAGTGTGGTGCAGAACCTGCCCGCCGACGCACCGCTCGGCGACAAGGAACAATACATCGATGCGCTGATCGCGCGCATGCGCGCGCTGCTCGGGCCCGCAGGCTTTGAGTCAGTGCTCGAACTGGCGCTCGAAGCCATGCTGGCCGACATCCGCGCGGACCTGGCCGAATTCGGCGTGGAGTTCGAATGCTGGTTTTCGGAACGGGCGCTGGCGCGCTCGGGCGCCGTGGAGCGGGCGCTGGCCAGACTTGCCGCCCAGGATCAGAGCTACCTGAAGGACGGCGCGCTGTGGCTGCGCACCAGCGCCTTTGGCGACAGTGAAGATCGGGTGCTGGTGCGTGCCAACGGTGCGCAGACCTATTTCGCACCCGATCTCGCCTATCACCTCGACAAGCGCGAGCGCGGCTTTGCGCGGCTCATCGATGTCTGGGGCGCCGATCATCACGGCTACATTCCGCGCATGCGCGGCGCGCTGATGGCGCTCGGCGAGCCCGGCGAGTGCCTGGAAGTGTGCCTGATCCAGTTCGTGAGCCTGTTTCGCGGCGGCGAGAAAGTGGCGATGGGCAAGCGCGACGGCAATTTTGTCACCCTGCGCCAGCTGCGCGAGGAAGTGGGCAACGATGCCTGCCGCCTGTTTTACCTGATGCGCAGTCACGATCAGCCGCTTGATTTCGATCTCGAGCTGGCCAAATCGCGCAGCAACGACAACCCGGTGTATTACATTCAATACGCGCATGCGCGGGTCGCCAGCGTGATGAAACAGCTGGCCGCGCGCGGCCTGGAGTTTGATCGTGAGCGTGCGCTGGGCGCACTCGAGCGCCTCGACGGCCCGCAGGAAATGGCCGTGCTCACCGCCATCGCCCGTTACCCGGAAGTGATCGCACAGGCCGCGACCAATCGCACGCCGCACACGCTGGTGCATTACCTGCGCGAACTGGCGCAGGCTTTTCACACCTGGTACAACGCCGCCACTTTCATCGTTGAAGACGCCAGCACGCGCGATGCGCGACTGGGGCTGGCGGTGGGCGCGCAGCAGGTATTGCGTAACGGCCTCGCGCTGCTGGGCGTCAGCGCACCGGAGAGCATGTGAGCCAGCGCCGTCTGAGTGCGCGCGATTACAAGAGCGTGCAGCGCGGCGGCTTCGACTGGCGGCGCTGGCGCGAACTGGGCATCGGCCTGGGGCTGGGACTGCTGGTCGCGCTCATCGTTTATGTCAGCGATCATCGCGCCGGCGAGGCCACGATCGAGACCGATCCGACGGCGCGCCATTCCGTCAACGGCAACGCCGCGCGCTCAGCAGCCGGCAACGCCGCCGCCAACAGCGCCACGGGCGCGGCCGGCCGCACTGGCGTCCACGAACCGGGCGCCGGCAGTACTGATGCCGATACCAACTACGCCTTCTACGACATGCTGCCGAAGTTTGAAGTCGTGGTGCCGGAGAAAGAGCGCGGCACGCGCGTCGATGCGGCGGCGCGCGTCGAGCAGCCCGGCACGTATTTCCTGCAGGTCGGCTCGTACCACAGTGAAGCTGAGGCCGAGCGCGTGCGCGCGCAGCTCGCGCGCCAGGACATCAGTGCCAGCGTGCAGCGCGTGCAGCTCGACGCCGACGTCTGGTTTCGCACCCGCGTCGGTCCGCTCAAGGATCTGAACCAGCTCAACCGCCTGCGCCAGCAGCTGCGGGCCGCGGACATGGACTCACTGGTGGTCCGCGTTACCGAGTGAGCGCCTCGGGCAGGAGCAAGCATGCAGGGATTGGGCAAGGAACTCCTGGGCGCGCTGCGCTCGCAACTCGGCGCCGACGCGCTCGAAACCGGCCCAGCCATTAGCGCCCGCTACCACGCGGACTGGTCCGGGCACGATCCGTGCGCGCCCGCGGCGCTGGTGCGTCCGCGCAGTACTGAAGAAGTGTCCAGCTGCCTGAAGCTGTGCAACGAATTCGCGCAGCCGATCGTCGTGCAGGGAGGACTCACCGGTCTCGCCGGCGGCGCCACACCGCGACCGGGAGAGCTGGCGCTATCACTCGAGCGGCTCAAGGGCATCGAGTCTCTGGACGCAGCCGGCGCGACGCTGATTGCCTGCGCTGGTACGCCGCTGGCGGCGATTCACGAAGCGGCAGCTGCGCGAGGTCTGCAGTTTGCGCTCGATCTCGGAGCGCGTGGCTCCTGCACCATTGGCGGCAACATCGCCACCAATGCCGGCGGCGTCCGCGTCATCCGCTATGGCATGGCACGCGAACAGGTGCTGGGCCTGGAGGTGGTGCTGGCCAACGGCACCGTGCTGAGCTCGCTGAATTCCATGCTGAAGAACAATGCGGGCTACGATCTCAAGCAGCTGTTCATCGGCACCGAGGGCACGCTCGGCGTTGTCACGCGCGCCGTGTTGCGGCTGCAGCCGGCGCCCTGCGAGCGCCACACCGCCTTGGTCGCGCTCGCTTCGTTCGCCGATCTGGTGGCACTGCTGGGCGAGTGTCGCCGCATGTATGGTGGCCAGCTCAGTTCCTTCGAGGTCATGTGGTCGGACTACTACGAGTTCGCGGCGGCCCGCGTGCTCACCGGAGCCAGGCCGTTCGCAGATCGGCACGCACTCTACGCGCTCATCGAACTGGAATCATTCGAACCGGGCAGGGATGGCAGCCGGCTCGAGGCGGGCCTTGCTGCGCTGATGGAACGCGGCGTCATCAAGGATGGTGTCGTGGCGCGCTCCCTGGAGGAGAGCAATCGTCTATGGCGGGTGCGCGATGCAGCGGGCGAGCTCATGGTGCACGTGCCGCACGCGCTCTCCTATGACATTTCGCTGCCGCTGCATGCGATCGAGGGCTACCTCGCGCAGCTGCAGGAGAGCATCGCGCCGCTCAGGGGCGAGCTGCCGGCGCTGCTGTTCGGACACCTGGGCGACGGCAATATCCATCTGCGCATCAGCCCGCGCAGCCCAGCTGTAACCCCACAGCTCATCGCCGTAGTGTACGGC
>JAEMQF010000098.1 GCA_022758925.1 Burkholderiales bacterium
AGCTACACCACGTTCAACCCGATGCTCGCCGAAGTGGTGGGCGCGGCCGTATTTCCGGAACACGTGATCGCGCCGATTCGCGCGATGCTGCGCAAGAGCCGCTTCATCATGGGCCGGCTGCAGCAGGTCGACGTGGAACACCGCATGCTCAAGTGCTCCACGCTGGCCGGACCACTCGACTTCGCCTACGGCCATCTCGTGTTCGCGTTCGGCCAACGAGCCAACCTGGCGGTCATTCCGGGCTCGAACGAACACGCGTTGCCGCTCAAACTGGTCGGCGACGCGATGCACATACGCAACCGCGTGCTGCAACGCCTGGCGCGCATCGAACTGTGCGGCGATGCCGACGAGCGCCGCGCGCTCGGGCGCTTCGTCGTCATCGGCGGCGGCTTCTCGGGCGTCGAGGTCGCCGGCTCGCTCGCCGATTTCACGCGCAGCGCGTTGCGCTACTACCCGCGCGTGCTCGCCACGGAACTGAACGTGACCCTGTTGCACGACGGCGAGCGGCTGCTGCCCGAGTTGCCACCGCGCCTGGGCGAAGCAGCGGCTCGGTCGCTGCGCGCCAGCGGCGTGGATCTGCGCCTGGGCACACGCGCCAGCCGCATCGACTCCCGCAGCGTCGAGTTGCAAGGCGCAGCAGCGCTGGCCACGGCGACCGTGATCGTCACCATCGGCACGCGCGCCAACCCGCTGGTTGAACGGCTCGGCCTGGCCACGGCGCGCGGGCGCATCGTCACCGACGCCGATGGTGCAGTGCCAGGAGGAAACGGTTTGTGGGCGGTGGGTGACTGCGCCGCCACGCTGAACGCCGCCGACGGCCAACTCAGCCCGCCGACCGCGCAGTTCGCGGTGGCACAGGCCGAGCAGCTTGCGGCGAACCTGCTGGCACACATCGAAGGCCGGCCGACCCGCGCTTTCCACCATGTGTCCAGAGGATCGATGGCCACGACCGGGCACCACAAGGGTGTGGGGCTGGCGTTCGGCCTCCCGCTCACCGGCATGCCGGCGTGGCTGCTGTGGCGCGCCTACTACCTCATGCGCATGCCTACCCTCGGGCGCAAGTTGCGCATCTGGGTCGAGTGGACCTGGAGCCTCTTCTTCCCACTGGACATCACGCACCTGCGCTTCACGCGCACGGCCGAGGTCGACACGGAAGTGGAATGGGCGGTCGCGTCGCCGCTGCGGCCGCGCCCGCTGTGAAGTCGCAGGCGCTTCGCGTTCAAAGGGTGTGTGTCCACGCCTGCGCCAACGGGCAGGCCAGGCCAAGCCAGGCCCGGCCAGCCAACAGTTCTCACATTTGCATCACACGCCCATGCGAGCGGGGTCGGTTGCCTAGAATCGTTTCGACGCCCATCGCGGGCAACGCCCATCGCGGGCAATTCACCGACGCTGCGACCCTCGTGAATCTGGTCTTCATCATGGACAAATGTGGCTTTGCCGCGTTTCTCATCCCCATGCGGGGGCGGCCCCGGCGTCGCTGGGGCGCACGCGCGCGCCAGCGTCCGTTCATGGCCAGGAGCGCGCCGTGAACCGGCGTGTGCTGGTGGTCGAAGACGACCCCGACATCGGCCGCCTTGTCACGCTGCAGCTGAATGAACTTCAGATCGAAAGCCGGCTCGTCAGCGACGGCGTGACGGCGCTGACCGAAGCGAAGACCGGCCGCTGGGACCTGCTGATTCTGGATCTGATGCTGCCACGCATGGACGGGCTGGAAATTTGCCGCAGGTTGCGCGCCGCTGACCACGTGACGCCGATCCTCATGTTGACCGCCAAGTCGTCCGAGATCGACCGCGTGCTGGGTTTGGAGCTCGGCGCCGATGACTACCTCACCAAACCGTTCAGCATGCTGGAGTTGGCAGCGCGCGTGAAGGGCGTGTTTCGGCGCGCCGAGCAACAGGCCGAGGCCAAGGCGGCGCGTCAGGAAACACGCCAACAGAGAATCGAGCACGAGGACTTGCGCATCGATTTGCAGCGTCACGAGGTGCAGTTGCGCGGCAAGAGGGTCGAACTGACGGCCAAGGAATTCGAGCTGCTGGTGTACTTCGCGCGCAGCCCGGGTCTGGTGTTCACGCGCACCCAATTGCTCGACCAGGTCTGGGGCTACAGCCACAGCGGCTACGAACACACCGTCAACTCGCACATCAATCGATTGCGCAGCAAGATCGAGCGCGACCCGGCCAACCCCGAATACATCCAGACGGTCTGGGGCGTGGGCTACAAGTTCCCCGACAGGTGCGCGTAAGCGCATGAGCCGCCGCGCCGTACCCAGGGCAAACGCCGCGGCGCGCAAGTGACTCGATGAGACATCCCGTGTCAACCTCCCCCGCTCCGAGCGCGATCGACTTGCGCCCCGACCTGCTGGCCACCGTGGCGCACGACTTGCGCACGCCGCTCGCTTCGCTGCAAGGCTACCTGGAACTGCTGCTGCTGCGCCAGGGCGCCTTGGACAATGCCGAGGCGCGCAACTACCTGCACACCGCCGTGCGCCAAAGCGAGCGGCTCTCGCGCCTGGTGAATCACCTGTTCGAGTGGAGCCGGTTGGAGGCCGGCGAAACGCAGGCGAATTTCGAGGAGTTCGCGCTCGCCGAACTGTTGCAAGACGTGATGCAGCGCTTCGAAGCCGAGGCTCGACGACGCAACGTGGCGCTGCAACTCACAGCGCCGCGGCCGCAGCGGACGATTGTTCATGCCGACATTGCGCTGATCGAGCGCGCCCTCGTCGCATTGCTCGAGAATGCGCTGCGCCATACGCCAGCCGGTGGCAGCGTACGCATCGAGCAGGCCCACGAGGCGCAAGCCGCGCGTGTCGAAGTGCGCGATAGCGGAGCCGGCATCGAAGCCGAGGCACTGTCGAACATCTTCACGCACTACGAACGCTCTGCGCGCGTCAGCGGCGAGCACGGCCGCGGCGAGGGTGGCTTGGGGCTGGCGATCGCCCGGCGCATCGTGCAAATGCACGGCGCCGAGTTGCAGATTGACAGCGTTCTCGGACAGGGCACGCGCGTGATCTTCCACTTGCCGCTGGCGACGCCGGGCGCTGAGACCCGTAGCGACGCCGCAGCGCAGCGCGTGATTTCCCAGGCCGCGCAGGGCGCCGCAGTGCAATCGGCACAGGCCGGGGCCGCTGATCCGACCCAGGCGCAGATCGAGCGGCTGCAGCACCAACTGGCCCGCAGCGAGTCCGAACGCGAACGCGAACGTACTCTTGCACAAGCAGCGCAGCGCGCCTTCGAACAACGCTATTTGCTCGCCGTGCGTGGCTCTCAGGACGGCCTGTGGGAGTGGGACATCGCGTCGGACGCGGTGTTGCTGTCGCCGCGCTGGAAGAGCATGCTGGGCTTCGAGGATCACGAGCTGAGCGACGACAAGTCGGGCTGGCTGTCGCGCATTCACGCCGGCGATCGCGACAGGCTCGAGCGCTCGCTGCAAGAGCACCTGGCCGACCCGCAGTCGCGCTTCGACCAGACGCTGCGCCTGCTGCACAAGAACGGCCAGGTGCGCCACGTGTTGTCGCGCGCGGTGGCGATCCGTCATGACGACGGCACGCCATACCGCGTGGTTGGCCTGGACACCGATGTGACGCAGCTGCGGCACGTTCAGACGGTGCTCGACGCGGTGGTCGAGGGCACGAGCGGGGCCTTCGGCGCGGACTTCTTCGCACGCATGGTTCGCCACTTCGCGAGCGCGCTGGACGTCGACTGCGCCTTCATCACGGAATGCGCCGACCAGCCACCGACGCGTGTTCGCACTCTCGCCTACTGGTCAACCAGCACCGGGTTTCGCGACAACTTCGAATTTGCCCTGCATGAGACCCCGTGCGAAGCGGTTGTGAACGAGGCCCGGGACTGCTTTATCCCGCAGGGCGTGGGCAGCCGATTCCCGAAAGACAAGCGCTTCGAAGCCTATCTGGGGTTGCCCATTGTCGCCAGCGATGGCCGGGTCTTGGGCCACTTGGCGTTGTTTCACTCCAAGCCGCGCGGTGAAGAGCTTCTGGTGGACCCCGTCTACCGCATTTTCCTGGCGCGTGCCGCGTCGGAAATCGAACGGCTCCAGGCGCTGGCACAACTTGCGGCCATGCAACGCGCGGTGAAGCCGCAAGCGGGTGCACAGTGAGCCGGTGTTTCTGTCGCGCCTGGCGCTGGAGCCAAAGCCAAGCCTATAATGCCGCCTTTGCCGAAAACCGGCGCTCTCAGGTTTCAGGACCCAGCAGTTACATGACCACGATTCGCGTCAAAGAAAACGAGCCCTTCGATGTCGCCTTGCGACGCTTCAAACGTACCATCGAAAAGATTGGCTTGTTGACCGACCTGCGAGCCCGCGAGTTCTACGAAAAACCCACCGCCGAGCGCAAGCGCAAGAAGGCAGCCGCCGTGAAGCGCCATTTCAAGCGCGTGCGCAGCATGATGCTGCCGAAGAAGCTGTTCTAAGGCGCCCAGGCGCCCAGGCGCCCAGCCGTCCACAGCCCGCAGCGTGCGGGCTTTGTCATTTAAGGAGCCCCGATGACGCTCAAAGACCGGATCACGGAAGACATGAAGACCGCGATGCGGGCGAAAGACGCGCCGCGCCTGCTCACGATCCGCGGCCTGCTCGCTGCGCTGAAACAGCGCGAGGTTGACGAGCGCATCGTGCTCACCGACGCTGACGTGATCGCGATCATCGACAAACTCATCAAGCAGCGCAAAGACTCGATTTCGCAGTTCGGCGCCGCAGGGCGCACCGACCTCGTCGATAAAGAAAGCTTCGAGTTGCGCGTGCTCGAAGGCTATCTCCCGCAGCGCCTGGACGCCGCGCAGATCGAGACCCAGGTTGCTCTGGTCGTCGCGGCCGTCGGCACCGAGCTCGGGCGGCCTGCGGGCGCTGCCGACATGGGCAAGGTGATGGCTGCGGTGAAGGCCAAGCTCGCCGGCCAGGCCGAGATGGCGCTGGTGTCAGCGGCGGTGAAGAAGGCGCTGAGCAAATAATCTCGGATTTCCCGCCCTGATCGAAACTCAACCATGAACGCCCCGCCGATTCAGCAGCTCAGCCAAGATCTCTGCGTGGCCGGTCAACTCGACCCGCCCGCGATGGCCTGGGCCGCGCAGGTGGGCTTCAAGAGCGTCGTGAACAACCGGCCTGATTTCGAAGGCGGCCCGGATCAACCCACGAACGACGCGATCGAGGCCGCGGCGCGTGCCGCCGGCCTCACCTACGCCTTTCTGCCGGTTCAAGGCGGCTATCAGTCGCCGGAAGAAATCGCCCGCTTCGGCGAACTCGTGACGCGCCTGCCCAAGCCCATCCTGGCGTTTTGCCGCAGCGGCGCCCGATCCGGCAGGCTCTACCGCGCCACCCTGGGCTGACAGGCCGCGCAAGGCGGTTCGCTAGGGGTTACACCGCCCCGGGCGGCAGGGGCGCTTTGCCTAGAATCGGCCGGTCGACTCGACCCCGTGCCGCCAACTGCGCGGCAACCGCCCATACCAGAAACGCACAATTGCGCCCGGAGGCAACGTGACCGTCCTGCTCCAACTTTCTCGAGCCATCGACAAGATGAGCGAGTTCATTGGCCGCTGGCTCAGCTGGCTGGTGCTGTTTGCGGTGCTCATCAGCGCGGGCAACGCCATCAGCCGCAAGGCCTTCAACGCCAGTTCCAATGCCTTCCTCGAAATCCAGTGGTACCTCTTCGCCGCGGTGTTTCTGCTCGCCTCGGGCTACACGCTGATGCGCCAGGAACATGTGAAGATCGACGTGGTCTCGGGCCGGTTTTCGAAACGCACGCAGATCTGGATCGACATCATTGGCCTGAGCCTGTTCCTGATTCCGTTCGTCATCGTCATCGTCAATCTGGCGATGCCGCTCGTGACCAACGCCTACCGCACGCATGAAATGTCGTCCAACGCCGGCGGCCTGATCCGCTGGCCGGTGTTCGCGATGTTGCCGCTGGGCCTGACGCTGCTTGCGATTCAAGCCATTTCGGAGCTGATCAAGCGCGTCGCGTTTCTGAAGGGCCTGGTGCCTGACCCCACCCGCAAGAAGCAGGTCAAGAGCGCCGAGGAGGAACTCGCCGAGTTCCTGCTGCAAAAGGAAGTGGCCGCACGTGAGGCCGCGGCCCTGGGAGCGAAGAAATGATCGAGTTCCTGACCGCGAACATGGCGCCGATCATGTTCGCTTCGCTGATCGTATTCCTGCTGTTCGGCTACGCCGTCACGTTTTCGCTCGCGGCCTGCGGCCTGTTCTTCGGCGTCGTGGGAATCGAGCTGCACATCATCCAGCCGGCGTTCCTGCAAAGCCTGCCGCTGCGCATGTTCGGCATCATGCAAAACGACACGCTGCTTGCCGTGCCGTTTTTCACTTTCATGGGTTTGATTCTCGAGCGCAGCGGCATGGCGGAAGACCTGCTCGACACGATCGGCCAGCTCTTCGGGCCGATTCGCGGCGGGTTGGCGTATGCGGTGATCCTGGTCGGCGCGATGTTGGCCGCGACCACCGGCGTCGTGGCGGCGTCGGTGATCTCGATGGGCTTGATCTCGCTGCCCATCATGCTGCGCTACGGTTACGACCGGCGCGTCGCCACAGGTGTGATCGCAGCATCGGGAACCTTGGCGCAGATCATTCCGCCATCGCTGGTACTCATCATCCTGGCCGATCAGTTGGGGCGCAGCGTCGGCGACTTGTACAAGGGGGCGTTCATCCCGGGCTTCGTGCTGACCGCGCTATACATCGTCTACATCATGCTCGTCAGCGCCTTCAGGCCGACGTACGTGCCGGCCCTGCCTGCCGAGGCGCGCACGATTCGCCAGGACGATGGCACGCCCGGTTTGCGCTCGCTGGGCGTACTCGCGATTCTGTCAGTGGCATTGGCATTGTTGTTCGCCAAGACGCGCCCGCAGTCGACGCCCACCGACGAACTGATCGTGACCTCGATGTGCGTCGGCGTCGGCGTCGCCTTCGCGGCGGCGGTCATCAACCATGTGACCAAACTCGGGCTGCTGTCGCGCATGGCGGAACGCGTGACCTTCGTGCTGATCCCGCCTCTGGCGCTGATCTTCCTCGTGCTGGGCACCATCTTCCTGGGCATTGCCACGCCGACCGAAGGCGGCGCAATGGGTTCGGTGGGTGCGCTGGCGATGGCCATCGCGCGCAAGCGTCTGGACCTCAAGTTGCTGCGCCAGGCGATGGATTCGACGATGAAGCTGTCGTGCTTCGTGCTCTTCATCCTGATCGGCGCTACCGTCTTCAGCCTGGCTTTTCAAGGCGTGGACGGCCAGAAATGGGTCGAGCACCTGTTGACCGGCCTGCCGGGCGGGCAACTCGGCTTCCTGATCGTCGTCAACATCCTGATATTCGTGTTGGCGTTCTTCCTCGACTTCTTCGAGTTGTCGTTCATCATCATTCCGCTGGTCGGCCCGGTGGCCGAAAAACTCGGCATCGACCTGGTCTGGTTCGGCGTACTGCTGGCGGTGAACATGCAGACCTCGTTCATGCACCCGCCGTTCGGATTCGCGCTGTTCTATCTGCGCAGCGTTGCACCCACCGACGACTTCAACGACAGGTTGACGGGCAAGCGCATCGGCAAGGTCACGATCGAGCAGATCTACTGGGGCGCGGTGCCTTTCGTCATGATCCAGGTGCTGATGGTGGCAATGATCATCGCCTTCCCGGGGTTGGTGTCGAGCGGCTTGTCCAAAGACGAGAAGATCGACCTGGACAAGGTGATGCAGCAGCTGCAGGTTCCCACTGCCAGGGATGCGGCGGGCAGCGCGGGGACTGGCGCTTCCAGTCCTGCGGGTGGGAATGCAGCCGACGCCAAGGAAGACCCGATGCGCGGCCTGCTCGAGTCGATGTCGAAAGACCAGAAGCAAAAGCCATAGTCGAGCCCTAAAGAAGCCCTCAAGAAAAACCCCGCCGAGGCGGGGATTCAAGGGGCGTCAAGCGACCGGCCGGGCATGACGCCGGGCCGTCGTGCCTACAGTCTCTGTGCCTGCATGAAGTCGTCGAACGCAGCCTCGGAAAAGCGGAACCAGAGGTTCGCGTCGCGGCGATAGGTGGCGTAGTCCTCGTAGATCTTTTTCCACGCCGGATTCGTCGCACTGAGTTCCGCATAGACCTCTTGCGATGACTTGAATGCCGCGTCCATCACGTCTTTCGGGAAGCGGAACAATTTCACTCCGAGACCCACGAGCGTCTTCAGCGACGCCGCGTTGCGATAGTCGTACTTGCCGAGCATGTCGAGGTGGCGAAAGCCGATGCCGATTCGATCATCGCCCTGTATTCGCCCGACAGGCCGTCATATGCCTGTTGGTTGACGTACAGCGAGAGCTGCGGGCCGCCTTCCCACCAGCCGGGGTAGTAATAGTTCGGCGCGACCTTGTAGAAGCCGAGCTTGTAGTCGTCGTACGGGCCCACCCATTCGGCGGCGTCGATCGTGCCCTTTTCGAGCGCCTGATAGATCTCGCCACCCGGAATGTTCTGCGGCACGACGCCGATGCGCTCGGCGACCTTTCCGCCGAATCCGCCGACGCGGAATTTGAGCCCCTTCAAGTCGGCCACGGACTTGATTTCCTTGCGGTACCAGCCGCCCATCTGCGCACCCGTGTTGCCCATCGGGAAGTTGACGATGCCCACATTGGCGTAGAACTCGCGCAGCAGCTTCAGGCCGTTGCCCTCATACATCCAGGCCGCCATCTGGCGCGCGTTCAAGCCGAAGGGAATGGCGCAGTCCAGGGCGTAGGTGGGGGCCTTGCCGAAAAAGTAATACGGCGCAGTGTTCGCCATTTCGACCGTGCCGTTGCTCACCGCATCGAGCACGCCGAACGCCGGCACCAGTTCACCGGCGGCGTGCGTGGTAATGACGAACTTTCCGCCTGACATGTCACTGATTCTCTTGGCGAACACATCGCAAACGCCGAACAGCGTATCGAGCGATTTCGGAAAGCTCGATGCGATGCGCCAGCGAATCGCGGTTTGCGCGTGCACGATGGCCGGCGCGGCGCCGGCAGCGAGCACTCCGGCAAGGCCTGTCTGACGAATAAAGGAACGACGTTCCATCTTCAACCTCCTTGTAAGAAACGGAAAAGCAATGACGCGGGCATTCTAGAAGTCGGGAACAACCCGCATCACCGGTGTTTACCCCTGCGATGCATGCGCCGGTCCCGACGCGCGAGCTCACAACGCCCGTGCCGCCAAAACGCCGATCGGGTGCTTACTGCCCGGCGATTTTCATGCGCTCGACCAGTATCGAGCCCACGCTCTTCGAGCCTTGGTTGTAGACGTCAGCACCAACCGCTGCGATGCGCGTGAACATCTCGCGCAGGTTGCCGGCGATCGTGATCTCGTGCACCGGGTATTGAATCTGCCCGCCTTCGACCCAAAAGCCGGCCGCGCCGCGCGAATAGTCGCCCGTCACGTAGTTCACGCCCTGCCCCATCAACTCGATGACGAACAGGCCTCGGTTCAGCTTGCGCAGCATCGCCGGCAGGTCGTCGCCCGGCGCGGTGAGCCGGCTCGTGAGACTGAGGTTTTGCGAGCCGCCGGCGTTTCCCGTGGTTCGCAGGCCGAGCTTGCGCGCCGAATAGGTGGACAGGAAATAGCCCTGCACCACGCCTTCACGGACCACCTCGCGCGCCTTCGTGATCACGCCTTCGTCGTCGAACGGGACACTGCCTTTGCCGCGAGGCAGGTGCGGATCTTCGCCAATGTCGATGTGTTTGCTCAACACCTGTTTGCCCACGCTGTCGAGCAGGAAACTCGACTTGCGGTACAGCGCGCCGCCGCTCGTGGCCTGCACGTAAGCGCCGAGCAGCCCGGCGGCGAGTGTCGACTCGAACAGCACCGGCACATCGCAGGTGGGGATGCGCCGCGAGTGCAGGCGCGACAAGGCGCGTTGCGCGGCGTAGTTGCCCACTGCTTCGGGTGCCGCCAATTCCTGGTGCGAACGCATCGACGAATACCAGGCGTCGCGCTGCATGTCGGCGCCCTTGCCCGGGCCGGACGCGATCGGCGCCACCGACAGCGAATGGCGCGAGCTCGCGTAACCACCGCGAAAACCGCGGCTGTTGCCGGAAAAGAAATGCGATTGCTGGGCCGACACCCCCGCCCCTTCCGAATTCGTGATGCGTGAATCGGTGCCGAGCGCCGCGGCCTCGCAACGCAGCGCGATGTCGCGCGCGCCATCGGCGTGGATGTCCCAGGGGTGGAACAGGTCGAGGTCGCGCAGCGCTGCCTCGCCAAGTGCCAGGTCTTCCAGCTCAGGCAGGCCGGCAGCCACGTCTTCGGCGGTGAAACGCGCGATGTCGTGCGCTGCGCGCACCGTCTGTTCGAGCGCGGCGCGTGAAAAGTCCGAGGTGCTGGCATTGCCGCGGCGCTGCCCTGAGTAGACCGTGACGCTCAGCGATTTGTCGCGATTGCGCTCGATATTCTCGACCTCACCCTTGCGCACCGAGACCGACAACCCCACGCCTTCCGAGACCTCGGCCGCGGCATCGGTCGCACCGCTCGCCTTGGCGAAAGCGAGCGCGTCCTCGACGAGTTGCTGGAACTGATCGCGCCGGTACGCGAAACCGTGGTGGGTGGCGTCGACTCGGGTACTGGATTCGGGCATGGGATGAGGCCGCAGGGTTGCAGGAATGGGGTGCAATCAGCACGAGCTCGCGACGAGCCCACGGCTATGATAACGAGCAGCATGACTGAATCGCAGAACCAACCCGAAGTTGACGCCCAATCCGGCACCGCGGCCGACGCCTCGATTGGCTCGCTGGGGGCGCCGACGCGCCGGGCCGAGCGCCCGAGCAAGACGCGGCGCAAGCAGGCTTCCCACGATTTGCAGGCGCTGGGCGTCGCGCTGGTCGAGCTGTCCGAGGAGCGTTTGAAGAAGCTTGAAATGCCGGAGCGCTTGCTCGACGCCTTGATCGCCTACCAAGGCACGCGCAGCCACGAAGGGCGGCGCCGCCAGATGCAGTTCATCGGCAAACTCATGCGCGGGGTGGATGTTGAGCCGCTGCGCGAAGTGGCAGCGACCGAGCAGATCGGCCATACGCGCGAGTCGCTCGCATTGCACCAGGCCGAACGTTGGCGCGCCGAGCTCATCGCCGACGATGACGCGTTGACGCGATTCGCAGCACAACATCAAGACGCCGACGTCCAGCAATTGCGCAGCGTGATTCGCAATGCGCGCAAAGACGCGGCTCTGGCGCCCGAGAAGCGCAGCGGTCGATACTTTCGTGAACTGTTCCAGATCATCAGGGCGCAATCTGCGTCGAACCGGGGTACACCATGATTCATTTCGATGCAGTGAAGATCGGCCTGGTCTCAGTGAGCGACCGCGCCTCCAGCGGCATCTATGAAGACCAGGGAATTCCTGCGATGAAGGCCTGGCTCAAATCCGCGCTGCGCAATCCGATCACGTGGGAAACACGCCTCATCCCCGACGAGCAGGGACAGATCGAAGACGCGCTGCGCGTTCTGGCTGACAAGGAATATTGCAACCTGATCCTCACCACCGGCGGTACCGGCCCCGCGCTGCGCGACGTGACCCCCGAGGCCACGCTGAATGTGGCGACCAAGGTGCTGCCGGGCTTTGGCGAACAGATGCGCCAGATCAGCCTGAACTTTGTGGCAACGGCGATTCTGTCGCGCCAGGTTGCGGTGGTGCGCGACAAGACATTGATCATCAATCTGCCCGGCCAACCCAAGGCGATTGCCGAGACGCTGCAAGGCCTGCCAAAGCGCAAGCCTGCGGTGCATGGCGTCTTCGCCGCCGTGCCCTATTGCCTGGATTTGATCGGTGGCCCCTACATCGAGACCGACCCGGCCGTATGCCAGGCGTTCCGGCCGAAATCAGCGCTGCGGCAGAGCGGCGCCTGAGGTCGCTGCACTCGCTTCAGTGCCTGCATGTGGTCCGGGCCAACGCCAGGTGAATGCCAGGCGAAAGCCAGGCCAAAGCCAAGCCAAGTCCAGGCGCAAGCCGCGATCACGATCTCAAGCGATCATCGCCCGCGCGCACGCCGCTGCGCTGGCCCAGGCCCACTGAAAGTTGTAGCCGCCGAGCCAGCCGGTAACGTCGAGCACTTCGCCGATGAAGAACAGACCCGGGCAACGCTGACTCTGCATCGTCTGCGAACTCAACTCGCGCGTGTCCACGCCTCCGGCGGTGACTTCGGCTTTGCGGTAGCCCTCGCTGCCGTTGGGCGTGAGTTGCCAGCGCTTCAGGCTTTCGGCGACGCGGCGCAGATCGCGGTCGGATTGCTGCGGCATCACTGTCGCGGCGATCTGCGAATCGGCGCGCAGCCAGGTCTGCGCGAGCCGCGCCGGCACGATGGCCGAAAGTTCATTGCTCAGGCGACGCTGCGAGCTCGACTTCGTGTGCAGCAACGCCTGCAGCACGTCGACGCCCGGCGCCAAATCGATGCGCAGCTGTTGCCCCTCGCGCCAGTAGCTGGAAATCTGCAGAATCGCCGGCCCGCTCAGGCCCCGGTGCGTGAACAACAGGTCTTCGACGAAGGCAGCGCCGCCTTTGCCATCACCGACCGCCACTTCGACTTCGAGGCTCAGCCCCGCAAGCGCCGAAAACTCGGCCCAGACACCGGAGTCGAACGTCAAGGGCACGAGCGCCGGACGCGTCTGCACGATGCTGTGACCGAACTGCCGCGCCACGCGGTAGCCGAAATCGCTGGCACCGATCTTCGGCACCGACAGGCCACCGCTGGCAACAACGACACGCCCGGCCGCGATCAACCCGCGATCGGTGCTGAGTTCGAAACCGCCGTCGTCTTTCTGGCGCAGCGTCTGCACGTTGCAAGGCTGGAGCCGGGTCACGCCACCGGCATCGTTCTCGACCAGCAACATCGCGATGATCTGCTCACTCGAACCGTCGCAAAACAACTGTCCGCGGTGTTTCTCGTGCCATGCGATGCCATGGCGCTGCACCAGCGCCAGGAAATCCTGCGGCGTGTAGCGCGCGAGCGCCGAGCGACAGAATTGCGGGTTGCTCGACAAGAAATTCGCCGGGCCCACCGCAAGATTGGTGAAGTTGCAGCGCCCGCCGCCGGAAATGCGGATCTTTTCTGCGACCTTCACCGCGTGGTCGACCAACACGACGCGCCGTCCGCCCTTCCCGGCGAGCGCCGCGCACATCAACCCGGCGGCGCCGGCGCCGATCACGGCAACGTCGAATGATTGCATGGGTGGGATTGTCACCACGCGCGTCACTGCGGCGAAGGATGACATCCCGGCGAACGCCGCGATGCCACTGCCACAAACCTCGCCGGGCCGGCGCTGGACCGCGGCGTACGCCTGGCGTGCGCCGCGATGACAGCCCTACTTGACGAGGCGGCTCAGACGCTCGGCGTCAAACAGCTCGGCGGTCTGCGCGTCTTTGGGCACGCAGTCGGTAGGGGGCAATTCGCGCGAGCGCAGCGACAGCTTTTCGACGGCCTGCCACAACATCGCAATCTGGTGCTCGTGACCCGAAGCGTTGTCGATCAGGCCTTTCATCGCCTGCGCCACCGGGTCATCGCCCTGCGTGATGCCGTAAGCCGAAAAGCCCATCTTGGCCGCGGCTTCTTCGCGCTTTGCGTCGCTCTCAGCCTGGATGATTCGTGCCGGGTTGCCCACCGCGGTGGTGCCCGGCGGGACGGCCCTGAGCACGACTGCGTTGGAGCCGATGCGTGCACCGTCACCGACGGTAAACCCTCCGAGCACCTGCGAGTTGGCGCCGACGATCACGCCGCGCCCCAGCGTCGGGTGCCGCTTTGCGCCCTTCGCGAGCGACGTGCCACCCAGCGTCACTCCCTGGTAGATGGTGCAATCGTCGCCGACCTCGGCGGTCTGCCCGATCACGACACCCATGCCGTGGTCGATGAAAACGCGCCGGCCGATGATCGCGGCCGGGTGAATTTCGATGCCCGAGACAAAGCGGCCGAGGTGTGAGACGAAGCGGCCGAGCCAGAACCAGCGGTGCTCCCAGAACCAGTGTGCGCGGCGGTGCAGGATGAGTGCGTGCAATCCGGGATAGCAGGTCAGCACCTCCCATCTCGAGCGCGCCGCGGGGTCGCGTTCGATGATGCAGGCGATGTCTTCTTGAAGGCGCTCGAACATGGTGCGGCGGGGTGAGCTGGCTGCATGTCAGTTTAGCCCTGCGCTGCCAACCCCACAGATCGTGCGCCGATCAGGAACGGGGCGAGCAACGCTCCTGCACCGCTTTGGCGATGCCGCGCAGGATGTGCACTTCCTCCTGCGTCAACTGGGCGCGATTGAGCAGACGGTTCAGGCGCGGCAGCAGCTTCTTCGGCGCACCAGGATCGTGAAAGCCGATCTGTTCGAGGGCTTCGCGCCAGTGCTGGAGCAAGCCATGCAGCGCGGCGCCGTCAGCGAGTTCGGGATCGGTCGTGCGCGCCACCACGTCGAAACCGCCCAGCGCCTGGCGCCAGTCGTAAGCGATGAGCTGCACCGCCTGCGCCAGGTTCAGCGAGCCGTAGGCGGCGCGCGTCGGGATGCTCAGGCACGCGTGGCAGCGGTACACATCGTCATTGCTCATGCCGAAGCGCTCCGAGCCGAAGACGAAGGCGATCCGATGCATCGAGCCCTTCAGCGTCGCAAACATGTCGCGCGGCGCGAATGTTGGTGGGCCGAAGTCGCGCGGCGTCATCGCCGTCGCGCAGACGTAGGTGATGCCCTGCAGCGCCTGAGTCATGTCGGCGACGACGCGGGCCCCGGCCAGCACATCGGTCGCGCCGCTGGCGAGCGCCACCGCTTCCGTCTTGCGTTGAACGTTGGCGTCGCGCGGAGCCACCAGCACCAGGTCGGAAAATCCCATCACCTTCATCGCACGTGCGGTCGCACCCACGTTGCCGGCATGGCTGGTGCCGATCAGGATGAAGCGCGTGCTGTCGTGTCCGGGCATGGCGGTTGCCCCCGGCGCTCTGGCCGCTGGCGGGCAGCTAAACTCGCATTATCCGCAGCGCCCCCAGGCCCCTCCTGCGGTGCCCTTGCTGCAACGCTCTTTCCCCCCGCCAACCCCCTCCGACCCACCGGCACCGCCGGCCGCCCATGACGCAAGCGCTGCACCCCATGCTCAACATCGCCGTCAAGGCAGCGCGCAGCGCCGGCACCATCATCAGCCGTGCCTCGATGAGCCTGGACCGGGTCACGGTCAACACCAAGGCACCAAAGGACTTCGTCACCGAAGTGGACCACGCAGCCGAGGCCGCGATCATCGAAACCCTGCTCGACGCCTACCCCGGCCACGCGATCCTGGCCGAAGAATCGGGTCGCTCGCATGGCGCCAAGGACAGCGAATACCTCTGGATCATCGACCCGCTGGACGGCACCACGAATTTCATCCACGGGTTGCCGATGTATGCGGTGTCGATCGCGCTGTCGTTTCGCGGCCAGTTGCAGCAAGGTGTGGTCTACGACCCGGCGCGCAACGACCTGTTCATTGCCTCGAAGGGGCGCGGCGCGTTCCTCAATGACCGACGCCTGCGTGTCTCCAAGCGAAATCGCATGAATGACGCGCTGATCGGCACCGGTTTCCCATTCCGCCGGGGCGACGACTTCCGGCGCTACATGCAGATGCTGGAACTGGTGATGCAGGCCTGCGCGGGCGTGCGCCGGCCGGGCTCGGCGGCGCTTGACCTGTGCCATGTCGCAGCCGGCGCCTACGACGGATTCTTCGAGCCGGGCCTGAGCCCTTGGGACATGGCAGCGGGCGCGTTGATGGTCACGGAAGCGGGCGGCCTGATCGGCAACTTCACCGGGGAGAGCGACTTTCTGTTCCGGGGCGAAGTGCTCGCCGGCAACCCGAAAATCTACGGCCAGCTGGTACAGATGCTGGCGCCGTATTCGCAAGTCGGCAAGGGAGAATCAGCGGCCGGCGCCGTCACCCCATCGGCACTCGCACAGACCACGCCCGAGCAGGCGCTTGCCGCCAGTTCCCCGATCGCGGCCGAACTGGCGCGCAAGGCACCGGCAGCTCGCGTGCGCCGTCCCGCCGCGGCGGGCAAGGACAACGCCTCGGCCTGAGAGTGAGGGGTCGATGAGCAAGGGAATATCGCCGCCGGGCGTCGATCTGGCCGGCCACACACCGATGATGCAGCAGTACTTGCGCATCAAGGGCGAGTTCCCCGACACGCTCGTGTTCTACCGCATGGGCGACTTCTACGAGTTGTTCTTCGACGATGCGCGCAAGGCCAATCGCCTGCTCGACATCACGCTCACGTCGCGTGGCAACAGCGCCGGTGAACCGGTGATCATGGCGGGTGTTCCCGTGCACTCGGTGGAGAGTTACCTCGCCAAGTTGATCCGGCTCGGCGAGGCCGTGGCGATTTGCGAACAGGTCGGCGACGTGGCCACGGCCAAGGGACCGGTGGAACGCAAGGTGGTGCGCGTCGTCACGCCCGGAACCGTGACCGACAGCGAATTGCTCGCCGAAAAAAGCGATGCAGTGTTGCTCGCGCTGTGCCGGCGCGGCAACAGGTTTGGCCTGGCGTGGTTGGCCTTGACACGCGGCGAACTCGGCCTGACCGAGTGCGACCAAGCCGAACTCGGCGGCTGGCTGGCGCGCCTGGCGCCCGCCGAAGTGCTGGTCGATCGCGAAAAGATGCCCGATGCGCTGCAACCTTCGTCGCTGCTGGCGGTGACGGCCGTGACGCCGCAAGCTGCGTGGCAATTCGACTCGGCGCTGGGCCAGCGCAAGCTGTGCGCGCAACTCCAGGTCGCGAGCCTGGCCGGATTCAACGCGCAGGACCTGCACGCAGCGCAGGCCGCGGCCGCCGCACTTCTGACCTACGCCGAGCGCACCCAGGGCCGAGCGCTGGCGCATGTGCGCAAGCTCGAGGTTCAACTCGCGAGCGATCTTCTCGACCTGCCCCCGGCCACGCAGCGCAACCTGGAGCTGACGTTGACGTTGCGCGGCGAACCCGCGCCAACGCTGCTGTCGCTGCTCGACACCTGCCGCACCGGCATGGGCAGCCGGGGCCTGCGCCATTGGCTGTTGAACCCGTTGCGCGAGCGCAGCGTGGCGCAACAACGCCATGACGCACTCGCCGAGTTGATCGCCGCCGACTGCGGCGGCCTGCGCGACGCGTTGCGCAACATCAGTGACGTTGAACGCATCACGGCGCGCATCGGATTGCGCCAGGTGCGCCCGCGCGAACTGACCGGCCTGCGCGCCACTCTGGCCGGTCTGCCGGCCCTGCGCGCGCAGGTGCCGGCTGGGAGCGCGCTGTTGCTGGACATGCTGCTCGAAGCGATGCACCCTCCGGCGCCGATCGGCGCGCTTCTGACTGCAACCATCGCTGCGGAGCCCGCGATCCTGCTGCGCGACGGGGGCGTCATCGCCATCGGGTTCGACGCCGAACTCGACGAGCTGCGCGGCATCGCACAAAACTGTGACGCATTCCTGCTCGAACTCGAGGCGCGTGAGCGCGCGCGCTCTGGGATTGCGAACCTGCGCGTCCAGTACAACAAGGTGCATGGCTTCTACATTGAAGTCACGCAGGGCCAGGCCGCCAAAGTACCGCTGGATTATCAGCGCCGCCAGACGCTGAAGAACGCCGAGCGCTTCATCACGCCGGAGTTGAAAGCGTTCGAAGACAAGGCGCTGTCGGCGCAGGAGCGATCGCTGGCGCGCGAGAAACTGCTGTATGAGGAGTTGCTCGATGCGCTCCAGCCGTATCTCGAAGGGCTTGGAGCGCTGGCCCGTGCCTTGGCCCAACTCGACGTGCTGGCAGCGCTTGCCGAGCGCGCGACGAGTCTCGGCTGGTGCCGCCCCCAGTTTGTGCGCGAAGCCTGCATCGAGATCGTGGGCGGCCGCCACCCCGTGGTCGAGGCGCGACTGCTGGAACTCGGTGCCGGCAACTTCATGGCCAACCATTGCCGGCTCGATGCCAAGCACAAGATGCAACTCATCACCGGCCCGAACATGGGAGGCAAGAGCACCTACATGCGCCAGGTGGCGCTGATCGTGTTGCTGGCGTCGATCGGCTCGAACGTTCCGGCCCAGAGCTGCAGGCTCGGCCCGATCGACGCGATCCACACCCGCATCGGCGCTGCCGACGACCTGGCGAATGCGCAGTCGACGTTCATGCTCGAGATGACCGAAGCCGCCTCGATCCTGCATCATGCGACGCAACACTCGCTGGTGTTGATGGACGAGATCGGGCGTGGCACGTCGACGTTCGACGGCCTGGCATTGGCCGGCGCGATCGCGAGCCACCTGCACGACCGCAATCAATCGTTCACGCTGTTTGCAACGCACTATTTCGAGCTGACCGAATTTCCGGTGAAGCATGAGCGCGCCCTCAATGTGCATGTCTCGGCAGTGGAGAGTGGCGAGGCGATCGCCTTTCTGCACGAGATCGAGCCCGGCCCGGCAAGCCGCAGCTATGGCGTGCAAGTGGCGCGCCTCGCGGGCATGCCGGCCAGCCTGGTGCGCCAGGCACGATCGACGCTCGAATCCCTGGAGACGCAACGCGCTCAAGGGCAGGCGCAGATCGATCTGTTTGCCGCGCCCGCGCCGATTGCCGAGGTGGCCCCCGATGCCGTCGCGCAGGAACTGGCGGCGATCGACCCCGACGCGCTGACGCCGAAAGAAGCGCTCGACGCGCTGTATCGCTTGAAGGCACTCGTGCGACGGCCGACATGACAGTGCGGCCCGAACCCGGCACGACGAGAACGATTGTCTTCTCGCACGCCAACGGCTTCCCTGCCGGCACCTACCGGCGCTTGTTCGACTGTTGGCGCGAAGCCGGCTGGCGCGTCGTGGCGCCGCCGAAGTTCGGCCACGACCCGCGCTACCCGGTGACGAGCAACTGGCCGCATTTGCGCGACCAATTGCTGCATTTCATCGACGCCGAGGCTGCCGGCCCTGCCTACCTGGTCGGGCACTCGTTGGGCGGCTACCTGAGCCTGCTGGCAGCAGTGCGCCGGCCCGACGTCGCGCGCGGCGTGGTCTTGCTCGACTCGCCCGTTCTGCCGAACTGGATGGGGCGCACGGTTCAATTCGCCAAGGCGACGGGCATCGGCGAGCGCTTTTCGCCGGGACATGTATCGAAGCGACGGCGCGAGTTCTGGCCGAACCTTGCCGCAGCGCGCACGCACTTTGCATCGAAGGCGGCTTTCGCTCGCTGGGCCGACGGCGTGCTCGACGACTATCTGAGTTGCGGCCTCGAAGTCGGTGCGCAGGGGCAGCAATTGAGCTTTGCGCGCATGATCGAAACTTCGATCTACAACACCCTGCCGCACCATCTGGCGCGCCTGCTGCGCAGGCACCCGTTGCGCTGTCCCGCGGCTTTTGTGGGCGGCAACGATTCGGAAGAGTTGCGCCGCGTGGGCCTGCGCGAAGTGAAGCGCCTGACACACTCCCGCATCACGATGCTCGACGGTACGCACCTGTTCCCGCTGGAACAACCGCAAGCGACGGCGAGCGCTGTGCTGCATTGGCTCGCCAGCTTTGCCGCGTGCCGGCCGAGCCACGCGCCGGCATAGTCGCGCTCCTATAATCGCGCTTTCCCACCCCAGCGTCGCCTGCCAGCGGACGCTGCAGACAATGACCAAGTTCGTCTTCGTCACCGGCGGTGTGGTGTCCTCGTTGGGCAAGGGCATCGCGTCGGCGTCGCTCGCGGCGATTCTCGAATCGCGCGGCCTGAAAGTCACCCTGATCAAGCTCGACCCGTACCTCAACGTCGATCCGGGAACGATGTCGCCGTTCCAGCATGGCGAGGTGTTCGTCACCGAAGACGGCGCGGAAACCGACCTCGACCTCGGCCATTACGAACGCTTCATCACGACGCGCATGCGCCGCGCGAACAACTTCACCACCGGCCAGATCTACAAGAGCGTGCTCGAAAAGGAGCGCCGCGGCGACTATCTCGGCAAGACGGTGCAGGTGATTCCGCATGTCACGAACGAGATCCAGGAGTTCATCCGGCGCGGCGCCAGCCTGAACCCGGAGCGCGCCGAAGAAGCGCCGTCGCGCGGCGAGCGCGAGCCGGACGTGGCGATTGTCGAAATCGGCGGCACCGTGGGCGACATCGAGTCGCTGCCTTTCCTCGAAGCGGTACGCCAGATGAGTTTGAAGATGGGACCGACGAACGCTGCGTTCCTGCACCTGACGCTCGTGCCGTGGATCGCCGCCGCCGGTGAACTCAAGACCAAACCGACGCAGCACAGTGTGCAAAAGCTGCGCGAGATCGGCATCATGCCCGACGCGCTGCTGTGCCGTGCCGACCGGCCGATCCCCGACGAGGAGCGCGCCAAGATCTCGCTCTTCGCCAACGTTCCCGAGTTCGGCGTGATCTCGGTGTGGGACGCCGACACCATCTACAAGGTGCCGCGCATGCTGCACTCGCAAGGGCTCGATGAGCTGATCTGCGCCAAGCTGCACCTGCACACCAAGCCCGCGAACCTGACACGCTGGGACAACCTGGTGTACGAGGTCGAACACCCGCAGTTCGAAGTGACGATCGCGATGTGCGGCAAATACGTCGAACTGTCCGACTCCTACAAGTCGCTCAACGAAGCGCTGCGCCACGCCGGCATACACAACCACGCACGCGTGAAAATCGAATACGTCGATTCCGAGGATCTGAACCCGGGCAATGTGGGCAACCTCGGCCGCTTCGACGCCGTCCTCGTGCCGGGCGGTTTCGGCAAGCGCGGCGTCGAGGGCAAGGTTCTCGCCGCGCAGTACGCGCGCGAACAGAAGCTCCCTTACCTGGGAATTTGCCTGGGGATGCAGGTGGCGACGATCGAATTTGCACGCCACAAGGCCGGGCTCACGGGCGCGAACAGCACCGAGTTCGAACCCGATTGCAAACACCCGGTGATCGCGCTCATCGAAGAATGGCGTGACGCGGACGGTACGCTGCAAAAGCGCAGTGCGTCGTCCGATCTGGGTGGCACGATGCGCCTGGGTGCGCAAGGATCGGACGTCAAACCTGGCACGTTGGCGCACGAGATCTATGGCGCCGTGGTAAACGAACGCCATCGCCACCGCTTCGAGGCCAACGTCAACTATCTGGATCGCCTCACCGACGCCGGCCTCGTGATCTCGGCCTTGACGCAGCGCGAAAAACTGACCGAGATCATCGAGCTGCCGAAAAGCGTGCACCCTTGGTTCATGGGCGTGCAGTTCCACCCGGAGTTCAAGTCGACACCCTGGGACGGGCACCCGCTGTTCAAGTCGTTCATCCAGGCCGCGTTGCGGCACCAGGCCGAGCGGACCGAAAAGGTGGCGGCTTGATGGCGGCGCGGGCTTTGATCCTGCCTTGCCTGGCCATCCCAGCGAAGTGCCGGCCCGTCGTTGACACGGGAGCTCGAACCCAATGCGGCATGCACCCGGTGGAGCCCTGCGCACTTCGGGATGCCGCGCTGGCTGTCAAGCCATGAATCTTTGCGGCTTCGAAGTTGGCCTGACCCAACCGTTGTTCTTGATCGCCGGCCCCTGCGTCATCGAGTCCGAACAGTTGCAGATGGACGTGGCGGGGCAGTTGAAGGACATCACCACCGCGCTCGGCATCGGATTCATCTTCAAGTCGAGCTACGACAAGGCGAACCGTTCCGCCGGCACGACATTTCGTGGCCCCGGCATGGACAAAGGCCTGGAAATCCTGGCCAAGGTGAAGCGCGAACTGAGAGTGCCGGTGCTCACCGACGTGCACAACGAAGCGCAGGTCGCGACGGTTGCGGCAGTTGTCGACGTCTTGCAAACGCCTGCGTTCCTGTGTCGCCAGACCGACTTCATCCATGCCGTGGCACAAAGCGGCAAGCCGGTCAACATCAAGAAAGGCCAGTTCCTCGCGCCGCACGACATGAAGAACGTGATCGCCAAGGCCCGTGCCGCAGCACGAGACAAAGGGTTGCCACAAGACAACTTCATGGCCTGCGAACGCGGCGCGAGTTTCGGCTACAACAACCTCGTCTCGGACATGCGCAGCCTTGCGATCATGCGTGAAACCGGGGCACCGGTCGTCTTCGACGCGACCCATTCGGTGCAATTGCCCGGCGGCCAGGGCACGACCTCCGGTGGTCAGCGCGAATTCGTCCCCGTGCTCGCGCGCGCGGCCGTCGCAGTGGGCATCGCGGGCCTGTTCATGGAAACCCACCCCGACCCGGCGCATGCCCTGAGCGACGGACCCAACGCCGTGCCGCTGAAACACATGCGCGCCTTGCTCGAACAATTGTTGGCGCTGGACCGCGTGGTCAAGAGCCAGCCGTTGCTGGAGAATGACTTCTCCTGCTGAACCACGGAACCCTGAACCATGAGCAGTGCCTACATCATCGCCAACGTGCGCGTCACGAATCCCCTGCAATACGAGGAATACAAGAAACTTTCATCGGCCGCGATGCTGGCTCACGGCGCGCAGGTCTGCGTGCGCGGCGGCGCGACCGAAGTGCTGGAAGGCGACTGGAAACCCGACCGCGTGGTCGTGCTGAAATTTCCATCCATGGAAAAGGCCCGCGCCTACTATCACTCCGCCGAATACGGCAAGGCGCGCAAGGCACGCACAGGCGCGGCGGTGATGAGCATGATCGTCGCCGAAGGCATCTGAATCGAATGACGCACAACCCACAAGGCATTGAATGAGCGCAATCGTAGACATCGTCGGCCGCGAAATCCTCGACAGCCGCGGCAACCCCACGGTGGAGTGCGACGTCTTGCTGGAATCCGGAACCATGGGCCGAGCGGCCGTGCCCTCGGGCGCATCGACCGGTTCGCGCGAGGCGATCGAGTTGCGCGACGGCGACAAAGCGCGCTACGGCGGCAAAGGGGTGTTGAAGGCGGTGGAGCACATCAACACCGAAATGTCGGAAGCCGTGATGGGGCTGGACGCCAGCGAGCAGGCGTTCCTGGACCGCACCCTGATCGATCTGGACGGCACCGACAACAAGAGTCGCCTGGGCGCCAACGCGACACTCGCCGTGAGCATGGCAGTGGCGCGCGCCGCGGCGGAAGAGTCTGGCCTGCCGCTGTACCGTTACTTCGGCGGCTCGGGTGCGATGCAGATGCCGGTACCGATGATGAACGTGATCAACGGCGGCGCGCATGCAAACAACAACCTCGACTTGCAAGAGTTGATGATCATTCCGGTGGGTGCGCCGAGTTTTCGCGAAGCGATGCGCTATGGCTGCGAAGTGTTTCATGCACTCAAGAAGATCATCGACGCCAAAGGCATGAGCACCGCGGTGGGCGACGAAGGCGGTTTCGCGCCCAGCGTGGCGAGCCACGAGGCGGCGATTCAGCTGATCCTCGAAGCGATCGACAAGGCCGGCTACACCGCAGGCACGCAAATCGCCATCGGCCTGGATTGCGCCGCCAGCGAGTTCTTCAAGGACGGCAAGTACTGCATCGACGAAGGTTCGGCGCTGCAACTCAGCGCGTCCGAATGGACCGACATGCTCGCCACATGGGTCGACAAATACCCCATCATCAGCATCGAAGACGGCATGCATGAAGGCGACTGGGACGGCTGGAAGCACCTCACCCAGCAGCTGGGAGCGAAGGTGCAACTCGTCGGCGACGATTTGTTCGTCACCAATACGAAAATCCTGCGCGACGGTATCGACCGAAAGGTTGCGAACTCGATCCTCATCAAAGTCAACCAGATCGGCACCCTCACCGAGACCTTTGCGGCCATCGAAATGGCCAAGCGCGCCAACTACACGGCCGTCATCAGCCACCGCTCCGGCGAGACGGAAGACTCGACCATCGCCGACATCGCGGTGGGCACGAACGCCGGTCAAATCAAGACCGGCTCACTCAGCCGCAGCGACCGCATGGCCAAGTACAACCAGCTGCTGCGCATTGAAGAAGATCTGGGTGACGTCGCGAGCTACCCTGGCCGGTCCGCTTTCTATTCGCTGCGCTAGGTCCGCTGCGGGAGGCAATACTGATGCGCTTGTTGACCACTGCCCTGATCGCGCTGCTGCTGCTGGTGCACGTCGAGCTGTGGTTCGGCAAGTCGGGCGTTCCGCGCACCCTGGAGCTGAGCGGCAAGCTGCGCGAGCAGCTCGCAGCGAACAACGCAGCACGCGCGCGCAATCAGCAACTGCAAGCCGAGGTGCGAGACCTCAAGGAAGGCTTGGAGATGGTGGAAGAAAAAGCGCGCTTCGAACTCGGCATGTTGAAGCCTGACGAGATCCTGGTACAGCTCAGCGTGCCCAAACGCTGAAGCGCCGGCCCTTCACCTCGTCACGGCGAAAGCCGGGAGCCGCCGGGCCGCGAGCACAGGACCTCCCGACGCATCAGCCTTTCAATGCATGGATCCTGACTCGTCTCGGGATCACAATTTCACTCGACACCCGTGACTGCACTTCCGCATTTTCTGCAACCCATCTTCACCGAAGCCTTCTCCGTCTGGGGTGCAGCCGTCACACGCCTCGAACTCGTCGCCGTCGTCCTGGCGCTGGCGATGGTGGTGTGCAATATCCGCGTCAACCCTTGGGGCTGGCCGCTCGCCATCGTCAGTTCGTTGCTCTACTTCGGCCTGTTCTGGAAGAACCTGCTGTATGGCGACGCAGGACTGCAAGTCTTCTTCGCCCTCATCGCCGCCTGGGGCTGGTGGCAGTGGCTGCACGGTACACAAGGCGACGGCGGCGCATTGCGGGTAAGAACGCTCGGGAAAAAGGGCCGCTGCCGGGCCCTGATCGCGATGGCGATCGCCTGGCCCGCGACAGGCATCTTCCTTGCCAGCGCCACCGACACCGACGTTGCCTGGTGGGACGCCTTTCCGACCGCGGCCAGTGTCATCGGGCAATGGCTGCTCGGGCGCAAATACGTAGAGACCTGGTTCACCTGGGTCGTGGTGAATGTCGTGAGTGTGGCCCTGTTCGCTTACAAGGGGCTTTGGCTCACGACCGTTCTCTACTCGATCTTCATCGCGATGTCAGTGCTCGGCTGGCGTGCATGGCAACGGCTTGTCGCGAACGGCCCGGCGCCAGGCCGTGTTCAACCTTGCGGCGAGCTTTGATCGGCTGTGCTCAACGCCACGGGCATCGCCTGCGAGACTGCGGGCCGCTGCGGGCGTCCGATGCGAAGCGCTTGATCGCGTCGGCGCCCTCCGGCGACGGTTGAGCGACGCTACTGGGTGGTGCGCAGCGGCGGCACACGCGGCCCCCGGGCGGACAGCACCTTGGTGCGTGTAGGTACGCGAGGCGAGGCCGCGGCCGCGGCTTCGACTTTTCGCGCGATCGGGACGCTGGCGGCGCTGAAGTCAAGGGTGAATTGCGGCACGCGCCACGGGCCGTCGAGCCGAATCGGCACGCTCTTCCCGGCGAGCGCCGTGAACTCCTTCGCCGCTTGCGCAACGCTCGCGTTCAGGCGCAAGTCAAGCTGCCCGGTATCGAGCGCCAGTTCACCACTGCCCACAGTGCGCACGCTTGCGCTGTTGAGTTCAAGTTCCTGGGCCCGTGCATGACCACCTCGCAACTCGATGCGTGCCTTCAGATCGTTGAATGCCGTGTTTGCGCCCTCGTTGTATGCCTGTTGGCGCACAGGTGTTTGGTTGCCGCTGCCGGCGGGACCTTCAAGCAACGCGGCGCGCAAATCGATGCCCTTGATCTTGCCTGCGCGCCCGGCAAGCGATACCTGCCCGTTCAAGCCTGCGCGCAAAGTGCCGAGGCTCCTGCCTTGCGATTGCAGGTCCCAGGCCAATTCGCCGGTGCCTTCGATCCATGGCAGTTGCACAGCATCGGCGCGCAGGGCGCGCGAGTTAACGGCCGACAGACTTCCTTTGCTCGACAGACGCGGGGCACCGGTTGCGTCGAGGTCGATGCTTGCTTCAACCACGCCGCCATAGGCCTGCGCCGTGATCGGGGCAATGTGCAGCACCTTGCGCTGGGCGTCGAACTGCGCAGAAACTCCAGTCGTCGTCAAGCCACAGAGTTTGACCTTGTCGGCGCGCAAATGCCCGGCCAGCGTCAGGTCGCTCAGAAACGACAGGTCCAAGGGCTGTGAATCGTCGCGCCAGCGCGCCAGACAGGGCTGCGCCAGCAATGCGTCCAGGTCGAGCCTGGCGCTGGCCAACTCGAAACTCCAGTGCGGCCGGTGCCAGTCACTCAGCGCAACCTGGCCACGCAACTCATCGCCGGCGAACTTTCCACTCAACGCGAGGTGCAAGCTCCTTTGCGCCAGGTCGAGCATGAGTTTGCCGGTCGCAGCCAGCGGCACCTGCGCGCTGAGTGCCGGATGGATAGCCTCAGCGGTCAGGTCCACGGCTTCGAACTCGATGCGAGCGCCGGCCTCGAGGTCCAGCGACACGGGACTTGTCATCTGCACCCGAAGCTGAGCATCCTCGCTGCGGATCGACACCTGCGCGTTCGCCGTTGCGCCGCGCAGCGAGCGCGCCGTTGCCTCGAAACTTGGCACCTGGAGCGCCGCGGTCAGAGTCTGGTCGGGGTGGGCCACGCTCACGTCCATGCTGAGCCGACTTCCCTGAAAGCGCCGTTCGATGAACCTCAACTCCGGGGCCACCAGCCGTGCGTTGACGACGCTCAGGCCTGATTTGCTGGATGAAGTGATGACCAGGTTTTCCACGCTTAAGGTATGCAGGCCGAGATGGCCAGTCACCTCGGCCTTGATCGCCAATGCGAGGTTGGCAACGCCAAGGGCTTTGCCTTCGAGTTGTGCGTCGAGCTTCACGAGTTCGATTCGGCCGGCCTGTGCATCAAACAGCAGGCGCCCTTTCAGCGAAACCCGCGCGTCGACTCCAGCCTGCGGTGCATGAACGCGCACGCTCACCGTCAATGGTGCGGACAGTGCATCAGTGAGCCGGCCGATTTCGACGTTGACATCGTTCAAGCTGCCGCTCTGAAATCCGATCTCGTCGTCCCATTGCAAGTTCGAACGCTTGAGAAGCAGGCCATGGACGTCGACGTTGCCGGGCGAAATCGTCGCGATGTCATGCAACAGATCATCCACGTTCGTGCTGCCGTCCTTGGAACGCACCAGTTGCGCACGCAGACCATCGACTTCGGCCCAGTCGATCAGCACCTGGCGTCGCAATAGCGGCAGCCAGGCTATCGTGAAGCGCGCGCTGTCGATCGACGCGAACTCGCGCGCGCTGCGCCGCTGGCTGAGCGTGGCCTTGCCCGCTTTAAACCCGAGCTTGGGAAACCAACTCAGTTCAAGCTCACCGTCCAGAACCAACTCGCGCTGGGTACGCTCCTTCACCATGCGAACGATTTGCGACTTGAACTGATTCGGGTCCAACAGATGCGCAACCAGCGCGATGAGGCCGGCGAGCACACACACGACCACCAACAGACCGGCGATGGCGTAACGGTAGTAGGTCTTGGCCAGCGTTTCGGCATAGGGGATCTTGAACGGCCCGAAAGTCGAAATCACCAGACCGATGACGCCGATCAGGCCGAGCAGTGCGAACTTGATTGGGTTCATGGGCGAGACGGTCTTCAGCCAGGACGCCACGGCGGCGCAACACATGGCGCAATGCACCAATCATCGGCCGATCCGGGTTGGAATCGCAACGCTTCGGGTGGAGCGGGAACGCGTCTGGCGGATTGAATTCACGATCGAAGCGACTTGACCGTGATGGTCTGCCCGCCTCGAAGCAGCACCACCCTGATCGGCGTGAGCAGACGCTACAGATGCACCTGCATGTATCGAAGGCACGCCGCGCGGCCGTCCCAAGCCACGCCGCGCCCGCACGCTGTGCGGCTCAGCTTGTCGACCAGCTCGGCGGGCGTTTGTCGATGAAGGCCTGCACGCCTTCGAGCGCGGCTTCGTCCATCATGTTGCACGCCATTGTCTGACCGGCTTCTTCGTACGCAGCCGATATGCTCTTCTCGAGCTGGCGATAGAACAGGTGCTTGCCCATTGCGATGGCCACGCGCGGTTTGGAAAGAATCGCAGCGACGAGCCGCTCTACTTCGGCATCGAGTTCCAGCGCGGGCGCCACGCGGTTGATGAGGCCCCGGTCGCGCGCCTGCTCGGCACTGATGAACTCTCCGGTCACGAGCATCTCGAACGCCGCCTTGCGCCCGATGTTGCGCGACAGCGCCACACTCGGGGTCGAGCAAAACAACCCGTAGCGAACGCCGCTCACGGCGAATTGCGCGTCGCTCGCCGCCACTGCGAGGTCGCACATGGCGACGAGCTGGCAGCCTGCCGCCGTCGCCATGCCCTGCACCTTGGCAATCACCGGCACCGGTGCGGATTGCACACTGAGCATGAACGCCGTGCATTGATCGAACAACTTCCGGTAGTAGGGCAACGAGGGGTCGCTGCGCATCTCTTTCAAGTCGTGTCCGGCACAAAACGCCTTGCCTGCGGCGGCCAGCACGACTACGCGCACAGACTCATCGGCGATCAGCGCATCGAACTCGCTTTGCAGCGCTGCGAGCATGGCTTGTGACAATGCATTGAACGACCTCGGCCGATTCAGCGTGAGCGTCACCACCCCGCGCTGATCCACTTCGCGCAACACCAGGGGCTGGCCTTCATGGGCCGCGCCGTTTTCGGTATGTCTGTCGATGTTCATGCCGTTCTCCGTGCAAGCGCAACTGTACTTCGCCAGGGATTGGCGCCCAGCACTTCATGCCGCGCCATCAGAGACTGCCGATGAACAGGTAGGCGTTCGCGCTGCCGCTGCTTGAACGCGCGTAACCCAGGTACAGCGGGCCGACGGGCGTCGGCCCGCCGAGGTACAGGAACACCGAGTCTTGCCAACCGGCGCGCGACGTTTCGGTGTAACGCACCCCGATTCGGCCGGCTTCGAGCGCGAGTCCCGCGCGCAGGTCTCCGCTGAGCCCGATCGGCAGGCGCTGCAGGACGCGCTCAATCCGAACCTGTGCGTATTGCACCTCGTCGCCCAGGAATTGGTCCGTCGCGTAGGCCGACAAGTTGAGCAGCCCGCCGAGCGATGCGGCCTCGTGAAAGGGCAGCACGCCGTGCGGCGAATCGGTATAGGCGATGCGCCCGGCAACAACGAAAGCGCCAGCCTGCATTGCGGCGCGGCCTTCCGCCGACAAACGCGTGAACGCAGCGTCGTTTGGTGCGAAATACGAAACGCTCGCAGCCCATCCCTTGGAGGGGAAACTCGGATGGTTCATCTGGTCGAAGTCGACGCCGGTGAACCAACCCGGCGTGTGAAACGGCCCCGGCGGAAAGACTGGAGGCCCGATGTCCAGATCGTAGCGCTTGACCTGGCTCATCCAGCCCAGGCGCAACTGCCCGATCAGACCCAGATTCAGGCCGACAGCGATTCCGTAAGTTCGGCTGCTCACCTCGTATTCACTGAGCTTGTCATCGTTCTCAAATACTATCGCCGCGGCGCGTGCCGCCCGAGCACTCACCTCAATGAAACTTCGCTGCCCCGGATCGAGTGGCTGATACACATCGACGGCCAGTGCCTTGGTAGTGCCGACCTCACCCGTGGCCGTGAATTCGCCACCCAGGCGGTTGAGCAACGTCTTTTGATAGGCAGCGCGCAGGCTGTAGGTCGAGCCAGGTTTGAGCGTGCTGTTCACGCCTGCTGCGAAGCGAAAGAAGTCCGGCCCCCAGCGTTTGGGCTGCGGCATCACCCGCAGAACATGGCGCTCGCCCATCGGCAACAGGGCATAGTCCGCACTTTCGAAGTGAGCGTCGCCGTAGGCCCGCAACAGGTCGCGATGCAGACGATCGATGTCCAGCGTCTGGCCCAGCTCCTGAGTGATGTGGCGCAACACGGCCTGCGGATGAAGCTGCGGCGAGCCTGCGACTTCAATTTGATCGACGCGCGGTGCCTCGCCCCGCCCAGCGGTGATGCGTGACCACCAGGCCGCGTATTCGAGCTCACCCACGGCCAGGGCGCGCAGTCGCGCTGCACTGGCCAAGGCCGCGTCGCGGCCGCGCTGCACGGCCTGGCCGTGGCGTTCGAAATCGGTCGCCGTGATGTCGCCCATCTCGGGCTTGATGAAGACATCCCCGCGCCGCAGCGACGCCAGCGAATGACCGACGTTTTGTTCCGTCAGGATGCCCACCATCTGTGCCGTCACGCTGAACAGCGAGGTCACGTCTGTCGCGTCGAGCAGTGGCGAGCCGACGTTGACGGCGATCACGACATCGGCATTGCAGCGTTCGCGCACTTCCTGAATTGGAACGTTGTCGACCAGGCCGCCGTCGACGAGCAAGCGCCCGTCGTACTCCACCGGCGCCATCAGGCCCGGGATCGACATGCTGGCGCGCATCGCTTTGCTCAGGCTGCCGTCGCGAATCACGACCCGTTCGCCGTTGCCGATGTCGGTGGCGATGATCGACAACGTCAGTGGCAGATCCTGGATTTCTCGATCGCTGCGGTCGCCGTGCACGAGCCGGTTCAGAAACAGCTTGATCTTCTGACCGGTGAGCACCCCCGGCCGGTATTGAAGCCCGTGCGGGTTGATGCCAATTTCAGTGCCCGACAAGAAGCGCTGCGTCAGCCGCTTGTTGCGAAAATTGCGCTCGTCCCAGTCAGGTTCATCGACAAACATGTCGGACCAGTCGGCGCGTGCCAGTTCGACGCTCATCGCCTTCGGCGCAACGCCCGCCGCAAACGCCCCCGCCACCACCGCACCCATGCTGGTGCCGGCGACGCAGTCCACCGGCACGCGCAGGCGTTCGAGCACCTCGAGCACGCCAATGTGCGCTGCCGCGCGCGCACCGCCACCGCCCAGCGCAAGGCCAACGCGTGGGCGGGGTGCCGCAGCTGCTCTTGCTGCGGCACCTGTCGTGGGCTCCAGCGCAGCGAGCGGGCCGGCCCAGGATGTGCAGCACACCGCGACGGCGCAAACCCGGACCGCGGTGCGCAGCGTCATCATCCAGGACCTCGTGTGCGACGAGATGTGAAATCCAATCTACCGGTGCGCCGCGGCGAGCGCCTGGTCGATATCCCAAAGAATGTCGTCAATATGCTCCAGACCCACCGAGATGCGGATCATGTCAGGCAACACGCCGGCGGCCATCTGTTGCGCCGCGTCGAGTTGGCGGTGTGTCGTCGAGGCCGGGTGGCTGATCAACGTGCGCGCGTCGCCGATGTTGACGAGGTGGCTCATCATCTGAGCCGCTTCGATGAACTTCACGCCAGGCCCGATGCCGCCCTTCACACCGAAGGCGAGCAGGCCGGAGGCGCCACGCATCTGGCGTTGCAACAATGCATGTTGCGGATGATCGCTCAGGCCGGGATAGTTGACCCAGCTCACCCGCGGGTCGGACTGCAGGGATAACGCGACGCGCAGCGCATTGCTGCAATGCTGCTGCATGCGCAGCGGCAAGGTTTCGATGCCTTGCAGGATCTGCCACGCGCTCATCGGTGACAGCGCTGCGCCGTGCACACGCAGGTTTTCCATGCGTGCGCGCATCGTGAATCCAAAGTCGCCGAAGGTTTCGTAGAACTTCACGCCGTGGTAGCCGGGCGAAGGTTCCGTCATGCCCGGAAACTTGCCGTTGTCCCAGGCGAACCCGCCGCGCGGCTTGCCGTGCTCGACCATCACACCGGCGAGTGTTGTGCCGTGACCGCCGAGGTACTTGGTCGCCGAGTGCACGACGATGTCGGCGCCGAGCGCGATCGGGTTGCAAAGCATCGGAGACGGCACGGTGTTGTCGACGATGAGTGGCACGCCGAACGAATGCGCCACTTCGGCGACCGCGCCGATGTCGAGCACTTTCAGGCTTGGGTTGCCCAGCGTCTCGGCGAATACGACACGCGTATTCGGCCGCATCGCGGCGGCAAAGGCATCGGGCACGGTCGCGTCGACGTAGGTCGTCTCGATGCCAAAGCGTTCCAGATTCACCGACAGCATCGTCACCGTTCCACCATAGAGCGCGCCGGCCGCTACCACATGGTCGCCCTGCTGAAGAATCGTCAACAACGCCATTGCTTCGGCGGCCATGCCGCTGGCCGATGCGACTGCGGCACGCCCGCCTTCGAGCGCGGCAACCCGTTCTTCAAGCGCAGCGACGGTCGGGTTGGACAGGCGCGAATAGACGTTGCCGAAGGTTTGCAGATTGAACAGCGACGCCGCGTGCTCGGCGCTGTCAAACACGAAACTCGTCGTCTGGTAGATCGGCAACGCGCGCGCGCCGGTGCTTGAATCCGGAATCTGCCCGGCGTGGATCGCCAGGGTTTCAGGCTTGAAGATTCGGTCGGCCATGATGGTGCTGGAACTCCACCGGCCGTTTCGCCGAGATCACCCCGGTGTTGACGCCGACCCAGTGTAGGCCGCCGAACAGGCGCGCGTGCTCGATCTTGGCGCAGCGGTCCATCACGCAGTCGAGCCCTGCGGAGCGGGCGCGTGCGTCGGCCTCCCGATTCATCACGCCGATCTGCTGCCACAGGCACTTCGCGCCAATCGCAATCGCCTGCAGCGCAATCGGCAGCACGTCTTCGCTGCGGCGAAAGACGTCAACCATGTCCACCGGCTCGGCGATATCGGCGAGGCTTTGATAGCAGCGTTCGCCCAGCACCTCGGTGTAGCGTGGGTTCACCGCGATCACCCGATAGCCATGCTGCCGCAGGTACTTGGCGACGAAATTGCTCGGCCGGTGCCATTCGGCCGACAGGCCGACCACGGCGATGGTTCGACAGTCGCGCAGGATGCGACGCAAGGTGGGAATGTCGTCGGTCATGCTGGTGTTCGCCCTCGGCGCAACGATACACGAGCAATCGGTCGAAAATGAACCGGCCCGCACGGCACATGCCATGCGGGCCGGTCACGGCGTGCAATTGTTGGGCTCGGCTCAGCCGTGCTTCTGCTCGAAAAACTGCTCGTCTTCGGTCGAGCCTTTGAGCGCCGCGGTCGACGCATCGCGCTCGATCGTCGTCGTCACGGCGTCGAAGTAACCGGTGCCCACTTCACGCTGGTGCTTGACCGCGGTGAAGCCTCTCGCCGCCGCCGCAAACTCGGCCTCTTGCAGTTCAACGAAGGCACTCATGTTGTTGCGCGCATAACCATGCGCCAGGTTGAACATGCTGTAGTTCAGGCTGTGGAAACCGGCCAACGTGATGAACTGGAACTTGTAGCCCATCGCACCGAGTTCGCGCTGGAACTTCGCGATCGTCGCGTCATCGAGGTTCTTCTTCCAGTTGAAACTCGGGCTGCAGTTGTAGGCGAGCAGCTTGCCCGGAAACTTCTTGTGAATCGCATCGGCGAAAGCCTTGGCGTAGGCAAGGTCGGGCTTGCCGGTTTCGCACCACACCATGTCGGCAACCTCCGAATATGCGAGACCACGCGACACAGCCTGGGCCAGGCCCGGCTTGCTTCGGTAAAAGCCTTCCATGGTGCGTTCGCCTGTCAGGAACGGCTGATCAATCGGGTCGACATCGCTCGTCACCAGATCCGCCGCCTCCGCATCGGTGCGCGCGATCACGAGAGTCGGCGTGCCCATGACGTCGGCGGCGAGACGCGCCGCGACCAGCTTGGCCACAGCCTCGCGCGTCGGAACGAGGACCTTGCCGCCCATGTGACCGCACTTCTTCACCGACGCCAACTGGTCTTCGAAGTGCACCCCCGCAGCACCAGCGTCGATCATCGCCTTCATCAGTTCGAAGGCGTTGAGCACTCCGCCGAAACCGGCTTCCGCGTCGGCGACGATCGGCGCGAAGAAGTCGATCTCGTCTTTGCCTTCCGACCATTGAATCTGATCCGCACGCTGGAACGTGTTGTTGATTCGCTTGACGACTGTCGGCACCGAGTTCACGGGGTACAGCGACTGATCGGGGTACATCTCGCCAGCGGAGTTGGCGTCGCCCGCGACCTGCCAGCCCGACAGGTAGATGGCCTTGAGGCCAGCTTTCACCTGTTGCAAGGCCTGATTGCCTGTCAGCGCACCCAGCGTATTCACGAACGGCTCGGTGTTGACGAGCTTCCAGAGCTTTTCGGCGCCGCGCCGCGCAAGCGTGTGCTCAATCGGCAATGAGCCGCGCAAGCGCACGACGTCGGCTGCGCTGTAGGGCCGACTGACCCCCTTCCAGCGTGGGTTCAGTGTCCACTCCTTTTCGAGCGCGGACGCTTGCTGCTCGCGAGTCTGTTGGGTCATGTGGGGCCTTGTTTGGATGAGTGGTCGGTCGCGGCGATCGAAATTCGCCTCGCAAGGGTAGCCTCGAAAGCTGATTTTGGAAGACTTATGTCTTATAGAAGACTAAATATTTTAGACAAATAAATCAATACGTTAACAACTTGTTCTCATGATACGAAACCATCTCGCTGGCGACGAGTGACGTTTGCGGCAGCGCCGCAAGCCTCAGTTTCACAATGCGCAAGGGGCAAGACTCGGAGTGAAACGCACCGCATCGGGCAAATGCGCGACTTCGGTGAAGTCAGCCTGGCGACGCCTACCCGGCGACGACGCGCAAGGCCTTCTGCATCACTGTCTGCTTGCGCCCCTTGCGTGCGCGCTTGCCGAGATAAGCCTCGAGCCCAGTCATTGTCAGAGACTCCTGTTTGGGCTTTCCAGCGCGCCCGTGACCGAAAACCTGCAAGCCGAGCGAGAACGCCGCGACGCTGACGAGCGCATCTCCGGCATCCAGGTCGATCAAAGTCAGGCCTCGGCCACCGTTGGGCTGGTGCTTGATTTCATCGAGCCCGAAAACCAACAGGCGCCCTTCAAGCGAGAGACACGCCACGTGCGTCGCGGCGCCGACAACACTCGGCGGCAGGGGTTTTTCTTCGGGCTCGAGGCTTAGAAATGCTTTGCCGCCCTTTTGCCGCGATACCAGATCGCCGGCATGCGCGAGCAAGCCGAAGCCACCGGTCCCCGCAAGCAGCAGGCTTTGCTGTGCCGAACCCGCAAAGTAGTGTGCCGGCAAGGTGCCGGACTC
>JAEMQF010000211.1 GCA_022758925.1 Burkholderiales bacterium
CTTGACGACGATGTTGGTAGCCGCCTCGATGCCGGCGCTGCCGGCGACGAGCAGGAACTGGCGGTCCGTGTCGTTGTGCTTCTCGGCGAAGTCCGCGGTGGCATTGACCATCCGCTCGAGCGTGCCCGCCTTGTGGTCGGTCAGGTAGGCGATCACCGGCATCACCGAGCAGTTGTTGTTGAACAGGTCGGGGTTGTTGGTCGATGCCTGCTGCGCCGCGTAGTTGAGGACGTCCTGGTTGCGGTTGATCGTCAGCCACTTGGGGTTGCCCTCGAACGAGCCGGCCGTGATCTGGCGCACCGCGTCGACCAGCGACACCGTGGTCTGCGTGCCGGGCAGCTGCCGCATCAGCCATGCGAGCCGGTCGGCCTCGACCAGCGTCGGATACTTGAGGCAGCCCTCCGCCTCCGTCTTGACGATCACCGCGAACTGGTCGCTCGATAGCGCGTAGTTGGCCGTGATGTACGCGTTGTCCTGGTTGTAGCGCGAATTCGGCCGCAGCTCGGGCGCGCCAGGGTCGAGGTCGCCGATCTGCAGGTGGTGGCCCACGACCAGCCCGAGAACCGCCAGCACCGCCGACACGCCGATCGCCCCCAGCGCCCACGGCCGCGTGGTGAAGAGGTCGAGCCACACCCACAGCTTGCCCAGCCCCTTGCCCTTGGTCTCTTCCTTCTCCTCCTTCAGGCTGTGCTCGGCCGCCTTGGCGCTGACGCCGGCGTAGGACAGCAACACCGGCAGCAGCAGCAGGTTCGTGAAGATGAGGACAGCCACGCCGATGCTGGCCGTGAGCGCCAGGTCCTGGATCACCGGAATGTCGATCACCATCAGCACGCCGAAGCCGACGGCGTCGGCGAGCAGCGCCGTCAACCCGGCCAGGAACAGCCGCCGGAACGTGTAGCGTGCCGCGACCAGCTTGTGCGTGCCGCGGCCGATGTCCTGCATGATGCCGTTCATCTTCTGCGCGCCGTGCGACACGCCGATGGCGAAGACCAGGAACGGCACGAGGATCGAGAACGGGTCGAGCTCGAACCCGAGCAGCGTGATCAGCCCGAGTTGCCAGATCACCGCCACGATCGAGCAGGCGATCACCAGCGCGGTGCTGCGAACGCAGCGCGTGTAGAGGTAGATGATGACCGTCGCGATGACCGCCGCGGCGCCGAAGAACATCATCACCTTGACCATGCCGTTGATCAGGTCGCCGACCAGCTTGGCGAAGCCGATCGTGTGCACCTTGATGCCGGGGGGGACGCCCTTGGTGATCGACTTGTCGTCGACCGCCTTGGCGAGCTCGTACTTGTCGCGGATCTTGTCGTCCAGCAACGTCGTCAGCGCGTGGTAATCGATGCGCTTGCCGGTCGCCGGATCCTTGTCGAGCAGGGGCACGAAGATCATGCTCGACTTGAAGTTGTTGGCGACGAGGCTGCCGACGATGCCCGAGCGCGCGATGTTCTGCTTCAACTGCTCGACGGTCTTCGGGGAGCCGTCGTAGGAATCCGGCATCACCGGCCCGCCGCGAAAGCCCTCCTCCGTGACCTCGGTCCAGCGCACGGCGGGCGTCCACAGCGACTTCACCCACGCGCGGTCCACGCCCGGCGTGAGGAACAGCTCGTCGTTGATCTGCTTCAGCGCCTCGAGGTAGCGCGGATCGAAGATGTCGCCTTCGGTGTTCTCGACGACCACGCGCAGGGCGTTGCCGAGGCCCCGCAGGTCCTTCTGGTACGTGAGGTAGTTCTTGATGTAGGGCTGGCTCTGCGGCAGCGTCTTCTCGAAGCTCGCGTTGAGCTGCAGTCTCGTCGCGGCGACGAAGCCCAGGACCAGCGTGATGATCGCGCACACGACGATCATCGCCAGCCGGTTGTTGAAGACGAGCCGCTCGAGTGCATTGCCCGAGCTCTGGTCGAAGTCCGCGAGATCGCGGATGACCGGCATCTGGTCCAGATCGTCAGAGACGGCAGCCATGGCGGTTCCTCAGTTGCGGGGCGTTTCGATCACTTGGTCGGTTCGGCGACGGCGACGCCCCGCGGGCCGACCAGCGCCAGGCGACCGTTGCCGGCATCGGTAAGGCCGAAGATCGGGAGCGAATTCTTGACCGCCACCTTCTGGTAGGTCTTGCCGCCGTCCTCGCTCGCGACGATGCGCCCGCCGGCGTCGGCCAGCAGCAGCTCACCCTTGGCGGAGGTCGCGCCGCCGACCACCGCCGCGGTCAGCCCGGTCTCGACCTTGTTCCAGGACTTGCCGCCGTCGTCGGTGCGGTAGACGTTGCCGCGCAGGCCAAAGACGACGACTGCCGACTTGGCATCCGCGACGCCGAAATAGCTGCCGTTGTAGGGAGTGGCCACGGCGGTGAAGCGCTCGCCGGCCGGGTCGAGCTTCAGCACCAGTCCGCCTTCTCCCGCGATGAAGAGCGTTCCGCCTGCCGGGCGGATTGCGTAGAGGTTGAAGAATTTCGGGTTTTCGGTGCGATCGAACCACGACTCCCAGGTCTTCCCGCCATCGCGGGTATGGAAGATCAGGTTGTACGCACCCACCGCGTAGCCGGTGTTCTCGTCGGAGAACCAGACGTCGAGAAACGGCTTGTCGGCGCCCTGCTCCTTGTAGCGCCTGGCTTCCACCAGCGCCAGCTTCAGCGCCTCCGACGCTGGCGCGGCCGCCGCCTTGCTTTCGAGCGACGCCAGCAGCAGGTCATTCGCCTTTCGGCCGTCGAGCTGCAGCGTCCACGTCGCGCCACCGTCGACGGTGTTGAGGATCACGCCGTCGTGCCCCACCGCCCAGCCCTTCTTGTCGCCGACGAAGTACACGGCCGTGAGGTCGGAGGCGACCGGCACCTTGCCCTGCTTCCAGGTGGCGCCGCCGTCGCCCGAGACGACGATGTGCCCCCGCTGGCCCACGGCAACGAGCGTATTGCCCGCCCGCGCGACGCCCTGCAGCAGCCCCTTGCTCGCCAGCGCCGATTCGATCGCCGGCGAGTCGAGCACGTCGACGAATCCTGCCGCTGCGACGTGAGGTGACAGCAGGGTGGCCGCAAGCGTGACGGCAACCAGTCTCCAAGGGATCGGTTTCATCGGCTGCTCCGATTGTGCGGCACCGGCGACACGCCGACGCGACGCGGCCGGCCCAGCCCGGCCGGCGCGTCGGGTACCGCGTGGGGGCGTATGCGAGCGGGTGATGACTACCGGATGCCCGCGCCTGCCAGCGTCTCGGCGGCCCAGAACGTTTCGGCCGCGGGCTCGGTCTTTATCTTCACGCCGTAATACATCCCGGATATCCCGCTGAGCGCGTAGCCGCCGGCGGCGAAGTCGTAGTTGATGTAATTGTTCGCGTTCATCGTCTGATTTTCGTATTGGAACGTGGTGTTCAGGAACGCCGAACGGTAGAGCTGGCCGCGGGCGTCGTACTGGTCGGACGCAACGGCGACCCAGCTGTCCTCGTCGAGGTAGAAGATGCGCTTGGTGTAGATGTGGCGCTTGTCGGGCTTCAGCGTCGCCTCGACGACCCACACGCGATGCAACTCCCAGCGCACCAGGTCGGGGTTGACGTGGTTCGCCTTGGCGACGTCTTCTCCATTCTTCGCGAACTGCAGACGGTAACCCATGTACGGAATGTACATTTCCTTCTTGCCGATGAGCTTGAAATCGAAGCGGTCCATCGCGCCATTGAAAACGAACGCGTCGTCATAGGTCGACGCGCCGTTCGTGCCGGGGTTCGGCGTGTCGTAGGCAATGTCGGGGGCGAGCTTCACCCTGCGCTGCCCCGGCAGGTATTGCCAGGCCTTGCGCCCCTGCTTCAGCGGATTGACGAAGTCCTTGACCAGCAGCGCTTCGCCCGCGCGCCGCGCAGGCCCCTGGTAGTAGAGCTTGAGGAAGGTGATGGGGTCCGTTTCCTTCATCACGGCATCGAGGTTCTGGGGAGCGAACGGCGGCGCTTCGGCGAACCCCTCGGCGACCAGCGCCAGTGTCGGCACGCCGGCCGCGTCGACGTTCCAGTTCTGGTATTTGGTCTCGTAACCGATACCCAGAAAGCGAACGAGGTGATTCCACATCGCCTCGTTGCCGGTCTTCGGAATCGGGAACGGAACGCCGGGCAGCGCGCCTTCGAAGCTCAGGCCGCCGTCCACGGTCTTGGCCGCGGTGGCGTTCTTCAGCGCGCTGTCGTTGATCTTCTTGGGAAACACGACGCCGCGCTGCGTGGGAAAGACGTCGACCCGCATCGTCGGATAGCGCTTGAGCAGCTCCTTCGTGCCCTCCGTCAGCTTGTCCGCGTGCGCCGCCATGTCCTTGCCGGTGATCGAGAGCCGTGGCTTCTGGTCGGCAAACGGGTCCGGACGAATCCCCGAGCCCTTTTGAAAGCCGGGCGGCGGCGCGGTCGGCACTCCCGTCCACGCGGGGATCGTGCCGTCCTTGTTCGCTGCCTTTTCCGCGCCGACCGGAGTCAGCGTGGTGCCCAACTGCTTGGCCTCGTCGGCCGAAACCCCCGCCCACGCGCCGGTGGAAAACAGCGCGGCGACGCTCACCGCCATCAATGATTTGCGCAACATGATGAGACTCCTCCTGGAGTGAAACCTAGAATGTGGTCTTGAACGTGAGATTGACGAAGCCGCGGTCGACCAGCTGGGCGAGCACGCCGTTGTTGACGGTCATGGCTCCGGGCGCCGGATTGGTCGAATAGTTGCCGAAGAAGCCGACGTACTTCAGATCCACGCGGTAGCGGGAATAGATGTCGGCGGCGAGCCCCACGCTCCACGAGCCGGTGCCGTCCTGGCCGCCGCC
>JAEMQF010000058.1 GCA_022758925.1 Burkholderiales bacterium
GGCATTTCCCGAATTGCCCGAAGCGCCGGATGCGAAGACGGTGTTCATCAAGCTGCGCGAGCTGCGCAACAAGTGGTGAGGCGCACCCGCCTTGGGGCGGCCCGGCGCCGGGCTCAGGCCGCGCCGGGCGCCTTGGCGCGCCATTGCAGCAAGAGCGCACCCAGACCCGCAAGCAGCGCGGCGAATCCGATCCACCTGCCAAGCCAGGGTATCGCGCCGAGCAGCGTCAGCGCCGCCAGGGCCGCTGCGGCAGCGCCGATGCGCCAGCCCAGCTGCGCGGCAGCGGCGGCGCGCAGGCGCTGCAATGCCCAGTCGCCCAGGCCAACCGCGGCGCTGACATAGCCCAGCGGCAACAACGCAAGATAGAGCGCAATGACCAACAGCCCGAGCGGAATGCCGATCAGCGTGACGATCAACAGCAGCGCGGCGATGGGCGTGCACACGAGCAGCACGAAGCCGAGCAGCAGGCTCATGCCGAGGCGCGCCTGAAGCGTCTGCGAGACCCGCGCCAACGCCGCGGGCTGCACCGCCAGCAGCAGCGCGGCGAGCAGCATGAGCCCGAGGGTCCACAGCCAACCGGCGGCGCCCCAGCCGTAACCGTGGTGGCGGCCGCGGTGCGGCATGGGGTGCTCGTCGTTGTCGCCCCATTCCGGCAGCATTTGCTGAATGCCCCCCTGCACCTGCGCGGCGGGGTCCTGGCGCAGCGCGTCGCCGCTGCGGTAGCGCAGCGCACCGGCGATGCGCGCGTTCGGCCCGAGCTCGACCTGGCCCGACGCGGCGAGCACATCGCCGCTGATGGGCCCGTCGATGAAGACACGCCCGCCGGCGGCCTGCACATGACCCAGCACCGTGCCGCGCAGGCTCACCTGGCCGCCGGCGACGCTGACGTTGCCGGCGATGCGCGAGCCCGGGCCGAACTCGACCTGGCCGCCCGCCGCGCGCACGTTGCGCCCGACCTTGCCGTTGAGCGTCACCTGCCCGCCCGCCGCGAACACCGAGCGCGCGATGTCGGCACCGATGCGCAGCTTGCCACCGGTGAGCACGGCGTCGCCGTTCACGGCTGCGTCGGCGTCGACGCTGCCGCCCGCGGCAAACAAGTCGCCCGCAACCGGCTGCCGCACGGCGACGCTGCTGCCGGCGATGAACTGGTCACCGCCGAGTTCATGCCGCGAGATGGGGGCACTCGCGGTGCTGTCCTGCGCCTGGGCGTGGCAGACGGCCAGCGTGCAACAGGCCGCGACGAGGCAGTGCTTGAGCATGGGGTTCTCCTGATGCGTGAGGCAATGGCGCCGATGGTACGAGCTGTGAGTAGAGCGGCGTTTCGAAGCCGTTCACGCACAGCGTGCCGCAGCGGTGCGAGCCGCGTTTGCGGTGAGTCAAATCCAGGGCCTGCCGCGACGCGGTCGCACCGGTTCTCGTACCAGGTTCGCTGTTGCAGAATTCGGCACTCATGCGAGCGCACCACCTTTTCCTTGCGGCGCTGCCCCGGCGTGGCCGTGCCGCGCTGGCAGTTGCGGCATTCGCCGCGATGCTGCTGCTGGGCCACGCCGGGTGGCCGCAGGCGCGTGACGCCGCGGTCGCGCGCAGCGTCACGCCGCGCGGCGCGTTGCCGGCAGCGGAGCAGCAGGTGGTCGACCTGTTCAGCGCCACAGCGCCGAGCGTGGCCTACATCACGAGCGAAGTGTTGCAGCAGACGAGCCTGTTCAGCGCCGAGGTTTCGCAGTCGGCCGGCAGCGGCTTCGTCTGGGACACGAGCGGCCACATCGTCACCAACAGCCATGTCGTCGAAGGCGCGCGGCGCCTGTTCGTGCAGCTCGACGCGGGCCAGCCGATCGAGGCGCGTCTCGTCGGCCGCTCGCCTGAATACGACCTCGCGGTGCTGCAGCTTGCGCGCGTGCCGCGCGACCTGAAGCCGATCCCGCTCGGCGTGTCGCAGACGCTCCGCATCGGCCAGGCGGCGTATGCGATCGGCAATCCTTTCGGCCTGTCGCGCACCCTGACGCAGGGCCTGATCAGCGCGCTCGACCGCGACTTGCCGACCACCGATTTCCGTGAAGTGCCGGGCGTGATTCAAACCGACGCCGCGATCAACCCGGGCAACTCGGGCGGGCCGCTGGTCGACAGCGCCGGGCGCCTGATCGGGGTGAACACGGCGATCCGCTCGGCCTCGGGCAGTTCGTCCGGTGTCGGTTTCGCGATTCCGGTCGATCTGGTGAACCGCGTCGTGCCGCTGTTGATTTCGCGCGGAGTCGCGCCGCTGCCCGGAATCGGCATCACACCGGTGCGCCCGGACCTGGTGGCGCGCGCCGGCATCTCGGCCGTGGTGGTCGGCGAAGTCGGGCGCGGCACGCCGGCAGCGGCGGCGGGCTTGAAGGGGTTGAACCGGCGCAGCGGCGAACTCGGCGACGTGATCGTCGCGGTGAACGGCCGGCGCGTCGAGACGCTGTCGACCTTCGTCGCCGAACTCGACCGCGTCGGCATCGACAACAGCGCCGAACTGACGCTGCTGCAGGCAGGAGTCGAGCGCAGGGTGAAGGTGAAGGTGATCGACCTGGTTCGATAGCGGCGCCCGTTTCACGCAGAGCGTCGGTGATTGCTTCGGCGATTGCTTCGGTGAAGCTCAAGGTGATCGGCCTGGTTCGCTGGCGGTGCCGCGCCTGCCTGCGCTACAGTGGCCGCGATGAACGCACCGAACTCGCACGCGAACCTCGGCGCTGTGCTGGCCGAAGCGGTTCTGCGCTACCGTGCGCGCAACCCGAACAGCGAGCGCCAGTACGCGAGCGCGGTGCAGGTCTTGCCCGGAGGCAATACACGCAGCGTGTTGTTCCACGAGCCGTTCCCTCTCGTGATGGAGCGCGGCGAAGACTGTTGGCTGTGGGACGCCGACGGCCACCGCTACCTTGATGCGTTGGGCGAATTCACGGCGGGCCTGTATGGCCACTCGCAGCCCGCGATTCGCGAGGCGATTCATGCCGCGTTGGCGCAGGGCTTGAGCCTGTCGTCGCACACCGCGCGAGAAGTCGAGCTGGCGCGCGAGATTGCCTCGCGCTTCGCTTCGATGCCATTGCTGCGCTTCACGAATTCGGGCACCGAAGCGAACCTGATGGCGCTCGCGCTGGCCAAGGTGCACAGCGCGCGGCGCAAGGTGCTCGTGTTCGACGGCGCGTACCACGGCGGCGTGTTGTCGTTCGGCGCCGGTGCTTCGCCGCTGAACGTGCCGCACGAGTTCGTGCTCGCGCCGTACAACGACCTCGACGCGGTGCGCGCGATCGTTGCGCGCGAGGGCGCGGCGCTGGCTGCGATCCTGGTCGAACCGATGCTCGGCTCAGGCGGCTGCATTCCCGGCGCGCCCGAATTCCTGCACGGGCTGCGTGAACTGGCGAGCGGCTGCGGCGCGCTGCTCGTTTTCGACGAGGTCATGACGTCGCGCCTGGCCAGCGGTGGGCGCCAGGCGCAACTCGGCATCACGCCCGATCTGACGACGCTCGGCAAGTACTTCGGTGGCGGGCTGTCGTTCGGCGCCTTCGGCGGGCGCGCGGATGTGATGGCGCGCTTCGACCCGCAGCGCGCCGACGCGCTGGCTCACGCCGGAACATTCAACAACAATGTGCTGACGATGGCGGCGGGCCTGGCCGGTCTGCGCAACGTGCTGACGCCGCAGGCACTGCAGGGGTTGAACGCGCGCGGCGATGCGCTGCGAGCCCGCTTGAACACGCTGTTCGCGCAGCAGGAGGTCGCGCTGCAGGTCAGCGGGCTGGGCTCGATCATGACGCTGCACGCCACGCGCGCACCGCTGCGCTCACCCGCCGACCTGGCCGGCGCCGACGCGCGCGTCAAGGAGCTGCTGTTCTTTGCGCTGCTCGAGCGCGGCGTGTTCATGGCGCGGCGCGGCTTCATCGCGCTGTCGCTGCCGTTCGGCGACGCGCAGGCGGACACCCTGGTCGACGCGCTGGCCGATTCCTTGCGCGTGCACCGCGCCGTGCTGCCGCGCCCTGCCTGATTGCGGTCGGCGCCGGCCAGGGCCTGGGCCACAATCGCGGCCACATCGATCACGCAACCAGGAGCAGGCGATGGCCAGCGTCGGATTCATCGGGGCCTCGGGTTTGATGGGGCATGGCCTGGCCCGCAACCTGCAGGCCAGTGGCCATGAGTTGCATCTCGTCGTGCATCGCGACCGCACGCGCATTGCCGACCTGCTCGCCGCAGGCGCGCGCGAGCAGGCAACACCCGCCGCGCTGGCCGCGAGCTGCGACGTGATCTTCATCTGTGTCACCGGTTCACCGCAGGTGGAGCAGGTGGTCGACGGCCCGGCCGGCCTGCTGCGCGATGCGCGCCGCGGCAGCCTGATCGTCGACTGCTCGACGAGTGAACCCGATTCGACAACCCGCCTGCGCGAACGCTGCGCGGCGCTCGGGGTCACGTTCGTCGATGCGCCACTGGCGCGCACGCCGGTCGAAGCCGAAGCCGGCAAACTCAACGTGATGGTGGGCGCCGATCCGGCGACGCTGGAGCGCCTGACGCCGCTGCTGCGCTGTTTTGCCGAGAACGTGTTTCATGTCGGCGGCCCCGGCGCCGGCCACACCGTGAAGCTGCTCAACAACTTCATCGCGCAGGCGATCTGCACCGCGTCGGCCGAGGCCTTTGCGGTCGGCCAGCGCGCCGGCATCGAGCCGAAGCGCCTGGTCGAAGTGGTCTCGGCAGGCGGCGTCAATTCGGGCCTGTTCCAGGCGATGGCGAAGGCCTTGAGCGGCGACATGGCGGGAATCAGGTTCGAACTCGACAACGCGCGCAAGGACGTTCGCTACTACACACATCTGGCGGAAGGCCTGAATCTGCCCGCGCCTGTCGGCGATGCGGTGCACCAGTCACTCGCGCTCGCGAGTGCCCTGGGCCACGGCCGAAAATACCTGTCGTCGCTGATCGAGGCGCAGGAGCAGCTGACGGGGGCGAAGCTGATTCCGCGCTGAGCTGCGCGCGCCGTCGTGGTTCAGGGCAGGGATCGGCCTGGCGAGACGCGGCACGATTTCCAAGCGCCGAGCTGGGCGCGCCGGGTGGGTCAGGGCAGGGCTGGCTGCGGCGGCGCGGGCTTGAGCAGCACCAGCGACAAGGCCCCGACGCTGCACGCCATGGCCAGCCATTGCAGCGCCCCCAGCGGCTCGGCGTGAAGTATGGCGCCCGCAATCATCGCCACCACCGGCACCAGGATCGCCGACAGACCTGCGACGTTGGCCGGCAGCAGGCCGACGATCGAGAACCAGCACAGGTTGCCGATCGCCATTGGGACCACGGCAATGTAGAGGATCACGGCAATCGACATCGTCGACGGCATGAACCATTGCCAGTCGCCGAGCAGCAGCGCGCCGATCGTGGTCGGCACCGCGCAGATCAGCAGTTGCCACCCGGTCAGCACCATCGCCGAGACCGCGATGCCCGAGCGTTTCAGGATCAAGGTGCCGATCGCCCAGCCGAGGCCGGCGAGCAAGCCCAAGCCCATGCCCAGCGGCGCTTGCGCATAGGCCTCGAAGCTCGGCACCATCAACAGCGTCACGGCGGCGGCGCCAAGCGCGACCGCGCACACGATGCGGCGCGTCAGGCGTTCGCCGAGCACGGCCCACGAAATCAGCGCCGACCACAGCGGCATCGTGAAGCCGAGCACGGCGGCCTGGCCCGAGGGAATCAGGATCGCGGCGTAAGTGCTCGCGATGTTCCACAACACCAGGTAGAACGAGGTCGCGGTCACGATGGTGGGCCAGGCGGCGCGCGGAATCGCCAGCGACAGCCCGCGCGCGCGCGCCACCGCGAGCAGCAAGGTGCCGGCGAGCGTGACGCCGATGGCGCGAAACGTCCACACCGAGACTTCACGCGTCGCGTACGGAAACAACGGCCAGTTCGTGCCCCACAACAGGGTGAGAACGGCGAGCAGGATCAGCGCGCGCGAAGGGATATGCGGGGGGTTGCTTGCACTCATTCGGCTCCGAGGCTCTCATGCCTGCGCTGCCTTGGCAAGTGCGCTTGACGGCATCTCGGGCCGATACAATCCGGCCCCCTTTGCACCCTGACCCGCCGGCGCGAGCTGGCCGGCGCCCGATGTCGACAAGCCTGCACGACCGCCTGTTCGTCCTGGCGCAATACGCCATGCCGAAGCGGGCGCTGACGGCGTTGGCCGGCGTCATCGCCGGGGCGCGCGGCGGTGCCATCACGCGCTTCATCGTGCGCCGCTTCGTGCAACGCTACGCCGTCAACATGGCCGAGGCGGCGCTGCCCGACAGCGGCGCTTACGCCACGTTCAATCAGTTCTTCACGCGCGAGCTCGCACCCGGCGCACGCCCGATCGCGCCGGCCGACCTGGTGTGCCCGGTGGACGGCGCGATCAGCGCGTTCGGTGCGATCGAGCGCGATCAGATCTTTCAGGCCAAGGGCCATCGTTATTCGAGCGCGGCGCTGCTGGGCGGCGAGGCCAGCCTGGCGGCAGAGTTCGACGACGGCCATTTCGCGACGCTGTACCTGAGCCCGAAGGACTACCACCGCGTCCACATGCCCTGTGCCGGGAGGCTGCTGCGCATGATCCACGTGCCGGGCGATCTGTTCTCGGTGAACCCGGCCACGGCGCAGGCGGTGCCGGGGCTGTTTGCGCGCAATGAGCGCGTGGTGTGCATCTTCGAAACCAAGTTCGGGCCGCTGGCGCTGGTGCTGGTGGGGGCGACGATCGTCGGCAGCATGGCAACCGTGTGGCATGGCGTGGTGAACCCGCCGCGCAGCGGCACCTCGCGCGAATGGAGCTATCTCGAGCGCGACCTGCGCCTGGAGCAGGGCGCCGAGATGGGGCGCTTTCTGCTCGGCTCGACCGTCGTCATGCTGTGGCCGAAGCTGGCGCTGCGATTCAACCCCGATTGGCAGCCCGGCGCGGCGGTCCGGCTCGGGCAGGAAATGGGCAGGGTGCGAGCGCCACTGCCTGAGTCGGTGCCGCCGATGCGGTAACCCTAGGAACCGCAGTTGGACGCGCCCGAGTGGGCCGTGATGCGGTGCGCTGGCAAGGCGCGACGACGCGGCGGGCTCATGCCCGCGAGGCTGAGCCCGGACACAGACAGTCCTGTGGACTGGCTGTGCCTGGCGAAGGGCCAAGCCC
>JAEMQF010000024.1 GCA_022758925.1 Burkholderiales bacterium
GCCAGCATGGCCAGGGCCTGCAGCGGGCCCTGACCCAGGCCGTCGACCGCTTCAGCCTTGCGGCGAAACAAGGCTCGGTGCCCGAGGCCCTGCGGCGCCGCCTGGCCCACGCCAGTGCCACCGTCGCTGCGCAGCGCGAATCGCTGGCGCGCGCCACCTCCGCGCTGGACCGCGCCATCGACGTGCTCATGCCTCGCCCGGGAACGGGCGGCGTCTATGCACGCGACGGCAGCACCGAGCGCGGCATGACGGGCGGAGTGATCGAGATCTAGTAGCGTGTCGGGCTTTGGGTCGGGCCCGCGTCGACACCCGACAAGCTCTATGGTTGTTGCCAGGGACGAGCGCGCGTCGCGATACTCGTCACAACCCCTGTCAAAGCGCCTGCAACCGCAGCGGCGCCCGGTACAGGAACACACCGCGTCCATCCGCGCAACGCAGCATGGCGCTCGGTCTGCACGATTCAACTTCGAACTCGAGGCTGACCAGCCAGGCACCCGGCGCAAGTTCCTTGGCGGCCTTGGCCGCCGCGCGTGCCATGCTTTCCGGCCGCTGGAACAGATAGACCATGGCGCAGCCCGACCAGTCGGCGGCCCAGATGTCGGCTCGCTTCACCTGCGCGAACCTGCAGCGCCAGGCGCTGACCCAGGCGAGCGGGCGGCTCCACTCGATGCCGACGATGTTCGCTTGCGGGTAGGCGGCGTGCAACTCGCGCAGGCCCGCGCCCAGGCCGCAACCGGCGTCGACGATGCATGCGCCGTCTGGCAGCGGCGCAACACCGGGCAGGCCAGCCAATGCGCCGCGCGGCGTGGGGAACAGCGGTGCGTCGTCCCAGGCTTGCAGCGGGTAAAGCGCCGCCAGCATCGAGAGCGGAATCAACCAGGTCCACGCCGGCAGCGCTGCGCACAGGCCGCTGGCAGCAAGCGACAGCGGAAACCCGGATGCCAGCAGAACCCGGCGCCACGAGGTTGCAGCGAGCGCCGCCCGCGAGCATGCGCAGACGCCGATCAGCGTTGCCGCCAGCGCTGCGGCCAGCGCAGGAACCGCGATCGAACTCAGCGCGGCGAACAGGGCCCAGGCCGCAGCCCAGACCAACAGCGCCGTGACAGGCCAACGCATGGCGGGCGAATTCGGGGGGCACGTCACGCGCGACGGGCCCTGGTCCTGCGACACAGAGGTTTCGCCGTCCGATGCAAGTGAAGGATTCGGCCCGATCACCAGGTGCAAGCCCCATCGATGCTGATTCGGATCGCGCGGATTTGCATCGGCGCCAACCGGCCGAAGGTCCGCCTTCATGTTTCAAAACCTCGGCGTCGCACGCCTAGTAGGACCGCAGCTTGACGCGCAGGCGCGCAATCGACTGGCTGTGCAACTGGCAGACACGCGACTCGGTGACCTTGAGCACGGCCGCAATCTCCTTCAGGTTCATGTCGTGCTCGTGGTACATGCTCATCACATACTGCTCGCGCTCGGGCAGGAGTTTGATCGCCTCGATGAGTGCTTCGCGCATGCGCTGGTCCTGCAGGCGCGCCAGCGGGTTGTCGTCCTCCGCACTGACATGGCGGTCCAGGAAGTCCTCTTCGCTGCCCGAGGCCGTCATGTCTTCCAGGTAGACAAGCTGGGTGCCGCGCACCCGGCCCAGCAGTTCCTGGTATTCGGCGAGCGACAGCTTCATCTCCTTCGCGATTTCGCTCTCCACCGGCGCGCGACCCATGCGTTGTTCGAGCCGGTGCACCGCGGCTTCGATGGCCCGCTGCTGCTTGCGCGTGCCGCGCGACAGGTAGTCGGTGCCGCGCAGTTCGTCCAGCATCGCGCCGCGGATGCGTTGCGTGGCAAAGGTTTCGAATTGCACGCCCAGTGCGGTGTCGAAGCGCGACAGCGCGTCGGTCAGGCCGATCATGCCGACCTGAACCAGATCGTCGAGCTCGACGTTGGCCGGCAGCTTCGCCAGCATCTGGTGCGCAAGGCGGCGCACCAGCGGGCTGTATTGTTTGAGCATCGAATCGACGTCGAGCTTGCCTTTGGCGGTGTACATCGTTGTCTCAGCTCCAGGAATCAATTCAGGATGTGGCGTACGGCCGCGCCGGAGGGGCCCAAAGGCCGCGTCGCCGCGCTCAGGCCAGGGCTGCTCAACCATTGCTGGGCCCAGCGCTGCAAGTCGGGCGGTGCAGGCTCGCTGGCATGGGCCACAGGATCGACGCGCATGGCATGGCGCACCGTCGCCTGCAAATAGAGTTCGGCACAGGCCGCGAGCCGATCGGCGATGCGCGCGGCGCGCGGCGACTCCGGCGCCGCACCCAGCAACACGTCGTGCACCAACAGCCCGGCGCGTTGCGCGAGGATCTTGAGCGCGCCGTACGCATGCGTCACGCTCGTCGGCCGGTCGTCGCACAGCAGCAGCGGATAGACGGCGCCCGTGGCCGCGTGACGCGGGTCGTGGCGCGCAAACATGCGGCACAGGTCGGCGCCAGGGGCATGCACGATCGCGACGTCGATGTCGCCGGTGGCGTCGCTCACACAATCGAGAAACGCCGAGGTGAATCCTTCGGCGTCGATGCAGCGCTGCGGCAGGCCGCGCGCGGCCAGGTAGGCGACTTGGGGCGAAAGGTGCTCGATCGCGCTCGCCAGGTCGACGAGCACGGCAGCGTCGGCCAGGGTCGAGCGTTCGCCGGCGTCAATCACGAGCGTTCGCGCACCCTGGGTGCTGAATGCGGTGCACAGGCGCTCCAGCATCAGGCCGCCGATGCCGATGTGCGGGTTCGACACGACCGGCACAAACCGCGCGCGGTGCCCGGAAAAGAGCTGGCGCAGGCCATGCGCCTGGTCGAGCGGCATACCGCCCAGCATCGCGCTCGGCGCCGAGTTCGGTACCACGGCGGAAATGGAAGCCTTAGACATGGACCCCCTTCGTTTGGCTGGCGGCAGCGTCGCGCGACGTGCCTGGCTGATGCGACGTGCCTGGCTGATGCGACGTGCCTGGCTGATGCGACGTGCCTGGCTGATGCGACGTGCTGAAGATGAGAGGCACGTCTTCAGCATCGAAGCGGTACGCGCTCCACGCGGTCGAGCGCATCGCCAGGTGCACCAGCACATGCGCCGACAGGCGATGCCAGTCTTCCGGAACGCGTTGGCCGTTGCAGACTGCCAGCACCGGCAACTTGTGGCGGATCACCGCGTCCAGCGCCGGCGCGAGTTTTACCGCCTCGTCCATCTTCGACAGGATCACGCCACGCGCCAACGGCCCGCGGTAGGAGACGATCACGTCCTCGATCGTTTCGCCCTGCCCCGCGGCATTGAGCACAAGCAGCTTGTGGATCGACTTGTGGTCCAGCATGTCCAGCAGCTCGGCAGTGCGCGCGTCGCGCTGCGCCATGCCCGCGGTGTCGATCAGCACCATCTTCTTCGCCGCCAGCAACCGCAGCAGATCTTCGAGTGACGCCTTGTCGTGTGCGGTGTGCACCGGCACGCCCAGAATCCGGCCGTAGGCGCGCAGTTGTTCGTGAGCACCGACGCGATACGCGTCCAGCGTCATCAGGCCGAGATGCGCGGCGCCATGTTTCGCCGCAAACGCCGCCGCAAGTTTGGCCGTGCTCGTTGTCTTGCCCACGCCGGTGGCGCCCACCAGCGCGTACACGCCGCCCTGATCTTCGAGCGCGTTCTCGCGCTCGCCGGTGCTGAGGTTGCGCTCCAGAATACCGCTTGCCCAGTCTCCTTCATCGGCCACGGCAGGGTTCATGTGTTGCGCGAGATTGCGGATCAGCGCGGCCGAGAACCCGCAATCGAGCAGGCGTTGCGTCAGGCGCGCGTGCGCCGGGTGGCGCTGCAGCTTGTCCATGAATGCGAGCGCGCCGAAACGGTCTTCGATCAAACCCTTGACCTGGCGCAACTCGGCCATCATGGCCCGCTGGTTTTGCTGGGCGGTGAGTTGTTCAGCGTTGCCGGGGGCCGGGCCGCGCGCCACCGGCGTAGCGCCGCCGCCCGGCGCAGGGATTGCAGGGGCGGACACGGCCGGCGGCCGCGGCAGGCGTTCGGGCAGGGGTTCGAACCACGCGGGGTCGGTGCGCATCGCCTGCGGCAGCGCCGCCGGCACCTCGAATTGCGGCTCGATCGAGCGCTGCTCCATGCCGTTCGCGGCTGGTTGCACGCGTTGCGCCGGCTGCGGTGGCGCTTCAGGCATGAGCTGGGCGGCAGCAGTCGCGCGGTGCGGCGCGGCCGGGCCGGGCCGGGCCGAATCGGCCGCGGCCGGCGCGCGCCTCTCAGTCGCCTCGCTGGCCTCGTCGCGCAGCGCGGCTTCGCGGCGCTTGAGCATGCGCTCACGCACATAGCTTTGAAATGACATCGTGCTCATGCCGAGCTGGCCCACGTCTTGCGCGACGCTCGGCGGCACATCGTGGCGCTGGTTGTAGGCCACCGGCGCGACCATCGGCGTCGCCACTGGCCCTTGGCGCACGGCAGGCGCGGCAGCGGCGATGCGCTCGAACTGTTCCAGGCTTTCAGGCGCCATCGCCACCACCTCGATGCCCTCGGTGCAAGGCTTGGTCGAGAGCACGACGGCGTCTTCGCCGAAGGCGTGGCGCACTGCGGCGAATGCGTCGCGCGAGGTGCGCGCTGTGAATCGTTTGACGTTCATGGCGCGGCTCGGTCTGGAGCGTGATGCCGACGAAAGCGCCGCGGCGTCCTTGCTTCGCGGTCGGGCTCCAGCCTCGTTTCCCGGCTTGCCCAGGGATGACGAAGGGGGTGATCGCGACTCATGAGGTGGCTCCAATCACACTGCCAATCCGAATCGAATGCGTTTCAGGAATCTCGCTGTGGCTGAGCACGCGCAAGCGTGGCGCAGCGCGCTTCAGCAGGCGCGCCAGCGGCGCGCGCAGGATGTCGGGCACCAGCAGGCATGCCGGATGCCCCAGATCTTCCTGGCGGCGGGCCGAATCGGCAGCACTCTTGGTCAGCGTTTCTGCCACGCCGGGGTCCAGCGCCGCGCCGTTGGGCGAGTTCAGCGCCTGCGCCACCAGGCGCTCCAGTTCGGGAGCAAGCGCGATCACGTCGAGCTCGCGCACCGGCCCGTAGATTTGCTGCACGATGCTGGAGGACAGGTGAATCCGAATGCGCCGTGCCAGTTCCACCGGGTCGGTCACGGTGGAGGCATGCTCGGCCAGGCTTTCGACGATGGAGCGCATGTCGCGGATGTGCACGCCCTCTTCCAGCAGCAGTTGCAGCACCTTTTGCAGTGGCGCGATTCCCACCATCTTCGGCACGACATCCTCGATCAATTTGGGCGCCAACTTGATGACGTGTTCCACCAGTTGCTGGGTCTCGACGCGGCCGAGCAACTTGGCCGCGTGGAGCTGCATCAAGTGTGAAAGATGGGTCGCGACGACGGTCGAGCAATCAACCACCGTATAGCCGGCCATTTGGGCGGCTTCGCGTTGCGCTTCTTCGATCCAGGTCGCCGGCAGGCCGAATGCCGGGTCGGTGGTGGCCGTGCCGATCAGGCGCTGCGTGGCGTGACCCGGATTGATGGCCAGGAACATGCCGGCAAAGGCTTCCGCCTCGCCCATCACCGCGCCGCGCAGCGTCAAGCGGTACATGCTCGGCTTGAGCTCGAGGTTGTCGCGAATGTGCACCGGCGGCGGCAGGAAACCCACGTCCTGCGCGAACTTCTTGCGCACACCCTTGATGCGCGACAGCAGGTCGCCTTCACGAGACTTGTCGACCAGCGCGATCAGGCGGTAGCCCACTTCCAGTCCGAGCGTGTCGACCGGCACCAGGTCGTTCCAGCTTGCTTCGCCGCTGGCCGGCACGAGTTCGGTGCTCGGCGGCGGAACGGCCGCAGCGCGGCGCTGGCGTTCGCGCATCAGGTACGCTGCGTAGCCCATGCCCGCGGCGATGGCACCGAACACCAGGTGCGGCATGCCGGGAATGACGCCGAGCAACCCGATCACGCCGGAGGTGATCGCGAGCGAGCGCGGCGAGTTGAAGATCTGTTTCGCGATCTGCTGCCCGACGTCGCGCTCCTTGCCGACGCGCGACACGACCATCGCCGCCGCGACCGAGATCAGCATCGCCGGGATCTGCGCCACAAGCGCATCGCCCACCGCGAGCAGGATGTAGCTGTCGGCCGCGTCGCCGGCCGACAGACCGTGCTGCACCATGCCGATGATCAGGCCACCGACAATGTTGATGACCAGGATCAGCATGCCGGCCATCGCGTCGCCGCGCACGAATTTCGATGCACCGTCCATCGAACCGAAGAACTCGGCCTCTTCGCCCACCTCGGCGCGGCGCCGCTTCGCTTCCTTCTCGTCGATCAGGCCCGCGTTCATGTCGGCGTCGATCGCCATCTGCTTGCCCGGCATCGCATCCAGCGTGAAGCGCGCACCGACTTCGGCAATGCGTTCGGCGCCCTTCGTGACGACGACGAAGTTGATGACGACCAGGATCGCGAACACGATCAGGCCGACCGCGAAGTTGCCGCCGATCAGGAAGTGGCCGAACGACTCGATCACCGTGCCCGCGGCCCCTGGGCCGGTGTGGCCCTCGAGCAGGACGACACGCGTGGAGGCGACGTTCAGCGACAGGCGCATCAAGGTGGTGAGCAGGATCACCGTCGGAAACGCCGCGAAGTCGAGCGGGCGCAACATGTAGGCAGCGACCACCATCACCATCAACGCCATCGCGATGTTGAACGTGAACAGCAGGTCGAGCGCGAACGGCGGCAGCGGCAACACCATCATCGCGAGCACGAGAATGATGAACAGCGGCGCCAGCGGCGCCTTGATCGCGTTTGAGTTCGGGCCAAGCAGCCGTTGCAGCAGTTGCAGCACAGAGTTCATGGAGTGAGCCCCCGGCCTGCCGAGCCGTCATCAAGCATGGCTCCCTGCCCCGTATCTTGGAGCCTGGCGGGCTTTGGGTCGGACCCGCGTTGGGCCTGCCTTGGGGCGCAGGCTAGGCGCAAAGCGCAGCCGTGCCGAGCGGCACGGCGAGCATTTGCAACGACGCCTGCGCCCCAAGGCAGGCCCAACCCGAAGGGCCGGGGCGAATTGCGGCGCC
>JAEMQF010000235.1 GCA_022758925.1 Burkholderiales bacterium
CCAGGCCGTTGCCCTGATACGCCCTTGTGGCGTACCAGCGGTAGTGGATGCCGGCGATGAGTTCGTCACCCGCGGCCGGTTGATGCGCCCGCACGTGTGAGAAGTCAGCCGCCAGTATCTGCACTCGGTGCCCGGCGCGCACCCATTCACGGGCCAGGTAGTAGGGCCGGTACTCCATGCCCAGCGCCGGGCTGCCGGCGTAGTGGTTGATGAGCAGGATGTTCACGGTAGCAGCGCGCGGTAAAGGGCGAGCAACTCTCGCTCGGCCTGCGGCCAGTTGTACTGCTCCAACACGGCGGCGCGGCCGGCCCGGCCCATGGCCTGCGCTCGGTCGGGCGCATCTACGATGGCGCGGATCGCTTCGGCAATCGCCTGCGGGTCGGCAGGGTCGACGCACACGCCGCAGGCCTCGCGCATGACGATGTCGCGCCACAGTGGAAAGTCCGACGCGATGACCGGCAGCTCGGCCGACATGTACTCGAACATCTTGATCGGCAGCGAATCGACGTAGCTCGGCATGGGCAGCAGCGTGACCAAGCCGGCACTGGCGCGCGCCAAGACGCTGCGCACTTGGTCGCGGCCGAGGTGGCCGAGGTAGTCCACTAGCGCCCAGCCGGGTTCGGCGCGCAGCGTCTGCTCAAGCGCATCGTCCTCAAAGCTGCCGGCGAGCAGCAATCGCACGCCCTGCACGCGCTCAACAGCCCGCAGCATCTCGAACACGCCGCGCGTGCGCATGATGCCACCGACATAGCACACGACGCGCTCGCGCGGGGTCGGGGCCGCGGGCGGCGCGAGTTCGTCGAGGAACGGATAGTTCCCCACGTTGACGCTGCGTGCGGCGACCCGAGCGAAGCGCGCGGCGATGTGGGGTGTGGCTGCTACGACGGCGGTGAGCAGACGCACTTGCCGGTTCTCGTAGCGCTCGAAACACCACGATGTGAGGCGCCGCAAGCCTGGTTCGATCCACTGTTTGGTGAGGATCTGCCGGGGCACGTCCTCATGCGCGTCGTAGATCACCGGCAGCCCTTCGCGGGCGAGTTGCGCGCCCACCGGTAACAGTTCGGGATCGTGGAAATGCACCAGCGCCGGTCGCAGCCGACGCACGGCTTCGAGGGCCCGCCGCGGCTGGAAGCGCATTCGCGCCAAGCGGCTCGCCGGCGCAACGCCAACATCGACGATGGCCACGCCGTCGACGACCGCGTCGCCGCGGCCGTCGCCCACCACCTGCATCACGTCATAGCCGGCATGGGCAAGCGACACGCACTCCTTGTGGAAGATGCGGATGTCGTCGCGCGGATGCACCGTCGTGACATGGACAACGCGCTTGGCGGACTTCATGCAATCGCCTCGTCAGGCACATCGCGACCGAGCGACCGGCCAGGCGTACCTGGCTCCTCAAAAAAAAGGCGATGCCATGTGGCCAGGTTCAATAACCGCAACCGCACAGCGAGCGGCGCGCGACGGCGGTCGACTCCGGCGCAGGCTGCGACCTCGCCTGCAAAGGCGCTGGCGTCAATTTGGCGAGCCAGCCATTGCGCGAGTGGGGCCCCAGGCCCGAACCAAGCCGGCTCAGGAATCGCCCAGCCGATCTTGTCGCGCCGCCATACCACGGCGTCGGGCAGCGTGTTGCGCATCGCGTGCCGCGCGAGCCACTTGGTCCAGCCGTCATGGATCTTGTAGGCACTGGGAACGGCGGCCAGGAACTGAACAAGTCGCCAATCCAAAAACGGCATGCGCGACTCAACCGACCATGCCATGGCAGACTGGTCGCCGTAGTGCAACAGATTCTGCAGATGCGAAGCGAAGTCGCGATTGAGAATCTCGGGTAGCGAAAGGGAAGGGTCGCCGCCCATGCCCAGACGTCGCGCCACCGCCGCGACGCTGCGTGTGCCGGCCAACCGACGCAACGCGTGCGCCGCCAGGCCAACCCCGATGGCCGCACCGCAACCGCGAGTGTTGCGTAGCAGCAGCCGCGCTTGCGCCAAGGCTGCGGCGCTGCCCGCATGTGTGAGCCAATTGCGCAGGTAGCGGCTGTACCCGGCGAGTTGCTCGTCCGCGCCCTGACCGTCCAGAGTGACGATCACGTCACGCCGCGCCACGAGCGCATAGGTGTGCCAGCTCGACATCAGCGTATTGGCCGGCGGCGTGTCCAGTGCCCAGATCATGCGTTCGTGCGCCGCAGGAATATGGTGCCAGTCCGGCTCGATCGTGTTCGATCGCACGTCCAGTCGGGTGACCACGGAGCGGATGAAGCTGCTCTCGTCGGCGCTGCGCAAAGCAGCCAGAAATGCCGGGGCGGCAAGATGCGTGCCGCAGTAAACGCTCGAGAATACCTCCTGCTTCTCCTGGACACCGCGCCGCCGCAGTTCGACGTTGACCATCGTCGCAATCTGAGAGCTGTCCAGGCCGCCTGAGAGGGCGGTACCGAAGCGCACGTCCGTGCGCATGCGCAGGTTGACCGCGCTCTCCAGTATTGACCGGTATTCCTCCGCCAGGGCATCAGCACGGCGGGCGGCAAATGGCGTGGCCAAGGTCGCCGGGTCAGCCGCCGACGGCGACCAATAGCGCTGGGGCGCGAGCACCGCGGGCCGATCGACGTCGATTTCGGCCCAGTGGCCCGCTGGGAACCGGCGGATGCCGGTGAAGACAGTCGACTCAGCCCAAGCGTCTGGCCCATCGTCGACGAAACGTGCGCACGCCTGGAAATCGGCGGACCGGGCGATGCGAGGATGCGCTAGCAGCGCCTTTATTTCGGAGGCGAAGGCAAGCTCGCCATCGGCGCCTTGCCACCAATAAAGCGGCTTGACACCATAGCGGTCGCGGCTTACCGTGAGTCTTCGGCGATTGGCGTCATACACCGCAAGCGCCCACATGCCGTTGATACGACGCAATGCGTCGACTCCCCATTGCGCGAGAGCCGCCAGCAACACCTCGGTGTCGCTGCTCGATGTGAAGAGCCAACCCAGCGCCTCGAGCTCGGCGCGGCGCTCTACATGATCGTAGATCTCGCCGTTGAAGACGATGTGCAGCGCACCCAATCGCATCGGCTGGTGCCCCTGCGGCGACAGGTCAACGATCGCCAGGCGCCGGTGACCCATCGACACGCCTGCCTCAAGGTCGCCGCGTTGTGCAACCTGGCCTCGCGGCCGTGACGCGGTGTCGGTGTCGAACACCGCAGGCGGGGTGTCGCTGCCGCCAATCAGGTGAACTCCGCCACTGTCGGCGAATAGGTAACCTTCGTCGTCGGGCCCGCGATGACGTAGGCGGTCGTTCATCGCCAGTATGCACGAGGCAGGCAGGGGACGACGCGGGCTGACGGTGACAACTAGACCGCACACGTTCTGGGCCTCACCGTTTGCCGGCGGGCTTGACCGCCTCAACCTGCACCCCGAACGATCGGAGCACCTTCCGCCACAAACCGCTCGCAAGCTCAGTCACGATGCTTGCGATGGATACCGGCGCAACGATGATCGGCGCCAGCCATCCGAGGGCACGGCCGATCTGGCCGAGGTAGTTGACGTGCATGTTGATGCGGCGCAGGACGTGCTTGGGCGCGTATAGGACAAACGGCACCGGATTCGCGTACGACTTCTCGGTGTACGCATGGTTGATCCACTCGACCCACGGTTCGCGCACCGCGACGACCCGGCCGGTGAGAACAAGTCGCATCAAGTACGGATAAGCCGTATCGGCCAGCACGCCCGCGTTCGGCCACACGAAGTTCGGAAAGCGGCAAGTGAGCAGTTCCCTGCGGCGATGCAGGCCGTAGTAGAACGCGTCATTCGCACGCCAGACGTAGCGCAGCGCGCGCACCAACGGCGAGTGCGATTCGTACGCTCGCTGCTCGACGACCCAGCCGGCTTCCGGGCTGCGCTTAAGGCGCCAATGCGGTACCACCGTCACGATCGTCGGGTCCTCATCCAGCGGGCGGGCGAGTGCCGCGATGCTGTCAGCGGCTAGTTCATCGTCATCGGCGAGCCACATGAAATAGTCGCCGCTGGCCTGCGTCAGACAGAACATGAAATTGTCGAGGGCGCCGATGTTCTGCTCGTGGCGTACATATCGCAGGTCCTCGATTCGGCCGTGGAATGAAGCGATCACCGACGCCACGGCATCACCTTCGGTCGCGTTGTCGGCAACGATGACTTCCAGTGGCGCGTAGTTCTGGCGTACGACGCTTTCCAGCGCCCGGCGCAGCATTTCGGGCCGCCGAAAGGTCGGAATCGCAATCGTCACTTTGGTTGGGTCTGGCATGTTGAACGGCGATCAGGACAAGAGCTGCTTGCGCGCGAACGCGCGGGCCGCCGGTGACACGCAAGCGACAACAACAATCCCGGTGACGAGCACGGCCACCAGCACCATTGCCAGCGCAAGACGCCCGTCCGGCATGTCGACCAGCCAGCGCGCGGTGATCATCCAGCCCAGCGCCATTGCCGCCGGCAGCAACACAGCGTCACGCAGCCAGCGATTGCGAACCTGGGGCAGCAGGCGCCGGTGCAGCACGAATGTGGTCACGGCGAGGTAGCCGATGTTCAGCGCCACCCAGCACCAGGCGTAGCCCAGTGCCCCATAGATCGGCACGGTCAGCAGGATCAGCGGCACCAGGAACAGCACCGCGACGAGGTTTGTCTTGGCACCCAGCGACGTCCAACCGGCGCCGAATTGCAAGGCCGCCGGCAACTGCATCGACGCATTGATCATGCGGCCCAGCGCCAGGACAGCGACGAGGGGTGCAATTCGGGATGCGAGTGCAGCGTCGCCAGACCATGCCCGGATGACGCCTTCAGCGTGCACCACAAGCAGCAAGGCGCAAGGCATGAGCAGTACCGCGAGCAGTTGCGTGGCCTGCAGGTACAGCGCCGCCAACGCCTGCGTGTCATGCGCTTCGTACAGACGCACGAAGCGCGGTGTCAGGGCGGCGTACAGAGGTGCGGCGAGCAGCGACAGCGCGTCCACCAGCGACGCGGCCAGCACGTATCCGCCGAAGTCGGCGAGCGGCAACATTCGACTCAGCAGGATCTTGTCCACCTGGGTCAGAAGCACCCCGAGCGCGGAGGTCGCCGCAATACCAGCGGCGAAACCGCGGATCCGTTTGAGCGCTGCGAAGTCGGCACGCGCGCTGCCCACTGCCGCCCGCAGGTGCCGGTGGCCAACAATTGCGAAGACCAACAACGACAGCGCCGAGACCGCCGCCTGCCAGGCGAATAAATCGACCACGTTCGGCGGGCCGAAGGTGAGGATGAATGCGAGCCCTCCTCCCCAACGCAGCAGCGCGAAGACGCTGGACAGGAGGTTCAGCACCAGGAGTTCTTCGAGTCCGGTAAGGACAGCGCGGTAGATGTTCTCGTACAGCCGCAGCCCAACGACAACACCAATCAGCATCAGCGCCTGGCCGGCCGGGCCGGCCTGCAGCACCGAAAGGTTCAGCCAGCCGGTGGCCACGCTTGAGGCCGCCAGCGCAACCACCGAGATGACGCTGATCACAACAGCCAGGTAGATCCATTCGACGCAGCGCACCAGCCCGGCAGCTGCGCGAGCCGCAGCGGCATTGCCCTGGCCTCGGGCGGCGAGTTCGCGTGAAATCGCAGGTGTGAGGCCTACGTCGAGCAGGTTGAACCACACGCTCAACATCGCCAGGATTCCAACCAAACCCCAGGCTTCCAGACCGAGCGCGTCGATGTACGCAGGCGCCAGCACAAGTACCAGCGCCGCAGCGAAGAACTGGCCACCGAAATTGGCCAGGGCGTTGGCGCGAAGGCTCATGTCCTACCTACGAGCAGCGCCCCGGTTCAGACGCCGGCAGGACGAGATTGCTGCAATCAGGCGATGCATGCGCCTGCCGATCTCGCGCGCCAACCTGCGCCAGCAGCGCCGAAGTCACTCTGCCCTGGTCTGCCTCGCCAAGATCAGCGCTCATGGGCAGGCTCATCACCTGCTGCGCGACAAACGCGCTTCGTGGGCAGGAATCCGGGCCGCAGTATTGCGCATAGGCGGGCTGAAAGTGCAGCGGCAAAGGGTAATGAACCGCTGTGGGAATCCCCTGAGCCTGCAGGGCCGCCTGCACGCCTGCTCGGTGTTCGACAAACACCGTGTACTGGCCCCAGACGCAGTCCCGATCCGGCCGCACCGCCAGCAGCTTCAAGCCGGCGTCGGCCAGCAACGCGTGGTACCGCTCCCCGATCTCGCGGCGTCGTTGCAATTCCCACTCGAAACGCTCCAGCTTGGCCAGCACCACGGCGCACTGCAGGGTGTCCATGCGCCCGCCCACGCCAATCCGCGTGTGCGTGTAGCGCGCGCTCTGGCCGTGCACGCGGATCTCGCGGCAGGCTTGGGCCAGCGCGTCGTCGTCGGTGAACATCGCACCGCCGTCGCCGTAACAGCCGAGCGGCTTGCTCGGGAAGAAGCTGGTGCAGCCGATCGTGCTCAGGTGGCAGCTCCTGCGGCCCTTGTAGCTGGCGCCGAAACTCTGTGCCGCGTCTTCGATCACGGCGATGTTGCCGTGGCGCGCCGCAATCGCGTTGATCTCGTCCATGTCGGCGCACTGGCCGTACAGGCTGACCGGCATGATTGCCCTGGTTCTGCCGGTGATCTTCGCCTCGATCAGACTTGCATCGATGTTGCAGGTGTCGGCTTCGATGTCGACGAAAACCGGCTTGCCGCCGAGCAATACGATCATCTCCGCGGTGGCGGCGAAGGTGAAGGGCGTTGTGATGACCTCGTCGCCGGGTTTGAGGCCGATCGCCATGAGCGCGATCAGCAGCGCTTCGGTGCCGCTGGCCACGGTGATGCAGTGCTTCGCGCCGGTGAATGCGGCCAGGCGCTGTTCGAGCTCCTTGACCTCCGGCCCCATGATGTACTGGCCATGGTCGAGCACTCTCTGGATGCGTTCGCCGATCTGCTCGCGCAGCGCCGCGTACTGGGACTTCAGATCGGTGAATTCGAGCTTGCCGGTCATGCGCGGTCTTTGACGGGTGAGCAAACGCCTGCGCTCAGCACATACGCTTCCCCCGTGGCAGGGCACGCCGCTTCGCCTTCGCCGGTGAGCGGCAGCGCCAGA
>JAEMQF010000316.1 GCA_022758925.1 Burkholderiales bacterium
TCGCTGCGCCGCTGGCCGGCGCGCTGGTCTATATCGGCCAGACCCGCGATGTGGTGCTCGGTGGCGTGGCGTTGTTTTCAATGGCCATCGGCATGAGTGCTCCATTGCTATTGCTCGGCGCTTCGGCGGGGCCGATGCTGCCTCGCGCTGGCGAGTGGATGCAGCGCGTGAAGCACATCTTCGGTTTCCTGCTGATCGGGGTTGCGCTGTGGATCGTCGCGCCGGTCTTGCCTGCATGGGCCGCGATGCTTGCGCTGTCTGCCCTGCTGCTGGCCTGTGCGGTTTACCTGGGTGCGTTCGAGCGGCTCGAACACCCGATGACACCAGGCGCAGCGTTCACGAAGGGTGCTGGAATCCTTTCCGCGGTCCTGGCTGCGCTGCAGCTTGTGGGTGTGGCATCGGGGGGGCGAGACATCCTGCAGCCATTGCTGCATCTGTCTGCTGCGCGAAGTGCTCTGGGTTCGCCGGTTGCCGCGCGCAGGTCGGATCTTGTCTTCCAGCCCATCGCAAACCTGGAGGCGCTGGATGCGGCGCTCAGAGCTTCGAACAAGCTCGTGATGCTTGACCTTTACGCCGACTGGTGCGTGTCGTGCAAGGAAATGGAGTCGTTCACATTTACCGACGCATTGGTGCAGCGCCGTCTCAGCGAAATGACACTGGTGCGAGTGGATGTGACGGCCAATTCCGCGGATGACAAGGCCTTGATGCGGCGCTTCGGGTTGTTTGGACCGCCGGCGCTGTTGTTCTTCCGGCCCGGCGGCGCGGAACTGGGTGCAGCGCGTGTCATTGGGTATCAGGATTCAACAACATTCCTCGCGCACCTGAACCGCCTGGAAGAGGGCGCGGGAGCGGCGAAACTGAGTCAGCGATGAAAGATTGATCGGGCCGAATCAGCCCTGATAGTCGCTGACGGGTGGGCAGGTGCACGACAGGTTGCGGTCCCCCCAGACGTTGTCCACCCTCGCCACCGGCGACCAGTATTTCGACTGGCGCAGCGATGCCAGCGGATAGGCCGCCTGCTCGCGCGTGTAGGCGTGGTTCCAGGGATCGACGAGCAGGGCCTGCGCGGTGTGCGGCGCGTTCTTCAAGGGGTTGTCGTCGCGTGGCCACTGGGCTGAGGCGACGCGCGCGATTTCGCCGCGAATCGAAATCATCGCGTCGCAAAATCGATCGAGCTCGCGCAATGACTCGCTCTCGGTGGGCTCGACCATCAACGTGCCGGCCACCGGAAAGCTCAAGGTGGGAGCGTGGAATCCGTAGTCGATGAGCCGTTTGGCGACGTCCTCGGCGCCAACGCCCGTCGCGTCCTTGAGTGGCCGAAGATCGAGAATGCACTCGTGCGCCACGCCTCCGCCTTTGATTCCTTCGATATTGCAGCTGAAGTGGACTTCGTAGTGATCGGCCAGGCGCGCGGCAAGATAGTTCGCGCACAGGATCGCGGATTCAGTGGCACTGCGCAGCCCTTGTGCACCCATCATTCGCATGTACATCCAGCTGATGGGCAGCACGGCCGCGTTGCCCAGCGGCGCCGCCGAGACCGCGCCGATTCGCTTCGGATGGTCGATTCCGCCCGTGCGGTGGCCCGGCAGATAGGGCACCAGATCATCGACGACACAAACCGGGCCAACCCCGGGCCCACCACCGCCATGAGGAATGCAAAAGGTCTTGTGCAGGTTCAGGTGGCTGACGTCGCCACCAAACTCACCCGGCGCTGCAATGCCCACGAGTGCGTTCATGTTGGCGCCATCGACATAGACCCGGCCGCCGTGGCGGTGCACGATCGCGCACATTTCCTTGACTTGCTTGTCGAACACGCCGTAGGTCGACGGGAACGTGATCATTACCGCCGCCAGGCGGTGGGCGTGTTCCTCGCACTTCGCGGCAAGATCGTCGAGGTTGACGTTGCCTGAGTCGTCACAGCGCACCACCACCACCTGGAACCCTGCCATCTGCGCACTGGCCGGATTCGTGCCGTGTGCGGACTCCGGAATGAGGCAAACGGTACGGCCGGATTCGCCGCGTGCCTCATGCCAGGCTTTTATGATCAGCAAGCCGGCAAATTCGCCCTGTGAACCTGCGTTGGGCTGAAGACTCACTCCGTGGTAGCCGGTTGCCTGGCACAACCATGCCTCAAGCTGCTCAGCAAGCGCGGCATAGCCTGCCAACTGGTCGGCGGGAGCAAAGGGGTGCATTCCGGCAAACTCGGGCCAGGTGACGGGAATCATTTCACTTGTCGCATTGAGCTTCATCGTGCACGAGCCCAGCGGGATCATGCTGCGGTCCAGCGCCAAGTCTTTGTCGGCCAGGCGCCGCAGGTAGCGCAACAACTCCGTCTCGCTGTGGTAGCGATGGAAATTCGGGTGTTCGAGGAAGGCGCTCGTGCGCAACAGCGAAGGTGGAATCAGCGCTTCGACGCCGGCTTCAAAAGCCGCCCATGATTCTTGTGGGCGTGGGGTCTGGCTGGCTGCGCCCGGGTCGCGAATCGAGAACACGTCATCGAACGCCGCACTCAGGGCGTCGACGTCGGCGCGCGTCGTGGTCTCGTCAAGCGTGATGGACAGGCTTGTCGGCGAAACCCGGCGCAGGTTGTAGCCCGCGTTCAGCGCAGACTGCAAGACTGCGTCGGTGCGCTGACCGGTTTCGATGAGCAAGGTGTCGAATCCGCTTTGGTTGGGCAAGTCAAATCCCGATCGGCGCAGCCGCCCACACAGGATCGCCGTGTAGCCGGCGACACGCCGCGCAATCCGGCGCAAGCCGTCGGCACCGTGGTAGACGGCGTACATGCTGGCGACGACGGCGGGAAGGACTTGCGCGGTGCAGATGTTGCTGGTGGCCTTTTCGCGGCGAATGTGCTGCTCGCGCGTTTGCAGCGCCAGGCGAAACGCGGGCGCACCCTGTGCATCGACGCTGACGCCGACCAGCCGCCCTGGGAGCGAGCGCTTGAATTCATCTTTGGCCGCAAGGTAAGCGGCGTGCGGACCGCCGTTGCCCATGGGCATGCCGAAACGCTGCGTATTGCCCACGGCGATGTCGGCGCCCAATTCGCCGGGGGGCGTCAACAGGGCCAATGCCAGCAGGTCGGCCGCCACGATGGCGATAGCGCCGTGTTGGTGCAGGGCCTTGATCGGCAGGCGCAAGTCGTGCACCGTGCCAGTCAGGCCGGGGTACTGGAACAGCGCCGCAAACACCTCAGCCTGGCTGGCCGAATCGGCGGGGCCGACCTGCACCGTGATGCCCAGGGGCCTTGCCCTCGTGCGCACGACTTCTATCGTCTGCGGCAGCACGTCGTCGGCAATGAAGAAGCACTTCGCCCGTGATTTGCCGACGCGTAGCGCAAGCGCCATGGCTTCCGCGGCGGCGGTGGCTTCGTCCAACATCGACGCGCCGGCAATCGCCAGACCCGTCAGGTCACACACCATGGTCTGAAAGTTGACCAGGGCCTCAAGCCGCCCCTGTGAAATCTCTGCCTGATAGGGTGTGTAGGCCGTGTACCAGGCGGGGTTTTCGAGAACGTTGCGCAAGATCACACCCGGCGTATGGGTGCCGTGATAGCCCTGACCGATGCAACTCTTCAGGACGCGGTTGCGCGCTGCTATCGCTCGCAGTTCGTCAAGGGCAGCGGCTTCGCCGATGGGTGCGGGCAAGGCCATCGCCGTTTCTCGGGCGATGCCGGGCGGGACGATGGCGTCAATCAAGGCCTGTTTCGACGCAGCGCCGATCACGGACAGCATGCGACGTTCATCGGTCGCATCGATGCCGATGTGGCGCGCTTGAAACTCGGTCGGATTCTCCAGAAACGACAGGGAATTCGCAGTGGGCATCTGGATCGGATTGTTGACGACGCCCAGTGAAAGGTGTGGCGTCGCGAGGACGAGCGTATCAGGCCTTCTTGAGCAGCGCGTCGTACCCTGCACCGTCCAGCAGCTCCTCGAATTCCGCCATGTTGTTCAAGTGAATCTTGAAGAACCAGCCATGCCCAAGCGGGTCCGAGTTTGCAAGTGACGGATCACTGCGAAGGCTTTCGTTGACTTCGACGACTTCGCCGCTGACGGGCATATAGAGGTCGGCCGCGGCCTTCACCGATTCGACGACACCGACAACGTCGCCGCGATTCAACGTTGTGCCCACCGCCGGCAGGTCGACGAATACGACGTCGCCCAGTGCGTCCTGGGCGTGATGTGTGATGCCCACGGTGGCCGCCTCATGGTCTTCGATATTGATCCATTCGTGGTCGGGGGTATACATCGTCGTCATTCACTGTCTCCTTTGTTGTCAGCCGCGAAAGTATCGATGCGGTATGAACGGCAGCGGGGTCACGCGCATGGGCTGCGCCTTGCCGCGCACGTCAGCGTAGAGTTCGTGTTTGGGTGCTGCGTGATTGGCCGCGACATAGGCCATCGCGATCGGGTGGTTGACGCTGGGCGCCAATGTGCCGCTCGTGACCTTGCCGAGTTTGTGGCCCTGCGCATCGTGAAGCACGGCGCCCTCGCGTACCGGCACTCGCTCAAGCCCCAGCAGGCCGATGCGTTTGACGGCGGTGCCGCGCGCAAGTTGACCGCCTAGAACATCCGCTCCCGGGTATCCACCCGGTCTTGCGCCGCCGGGGCGGCGGCTCTTCTGAATGGCCCAGGCCAGGCCGGCCTCGACGGGCGTGGTGCCGGTGTCGATGTCATGCCCGTAAAGGCACAAGCCGGCTTCCATGCGCAACGTATCGCGGGCGCCGAGCCCGGCGGGTTTGACCTCGGGCATGGCCAGAAGCGCACGCGCCAGGGCCGTCGCCCGATCGGCGGGCACAGAAATCTCGAAACCGTCCTCGCCGCTGTAGCCGCTGCGCGTCACATGGCAGGGCGACCCCAGCAGGTCGACGCTCATTCCCGACATGAACACCATGCGGGAAACCGCCCCGTTGAGCCGGCTCAGTGCCGCGACGGCCTTTGGCCCTTGCAAGGCAAGCAAGGCGAACTGCGGAGTCGGCTCGACCGTGCACTGTTGGCCGATGTGGGTGATCAGGTGCTGGATGTCGGCATCCTTGCATGAGGCGTTGACGATGAGCAGCAGGTCGGCATCGCGTCGCGTGATCATCAAGTCATCGAGGATGCCGCCGTTGGAATTCGTGAAGTACGAGTAGCGCTGCTTGCCAACGCCGAGGTCGAGCACGTCGGCGGGCACAAGGCATTCGAGCGCTTTCGCCGCGTCATTGCCGATGAGGCGAATCTGGCCCATGTGCGAAACGTCGAACAGTGCAGCTGAGGCGCGGCAAAAGCGATGCTCGGCAATGATCCCGGCGGGGTAACTCACAGGCATCGAATAGCCGGCGAACGCCACCAGCTTGGCACCCAGTTCACGGTGCAGGTCGTGCAGTGGCGTGGTCAGCAAGTCGGTGTCGGACAAGGTAAGTCTCCTGTCGGAGCGTGCCCTTGGGCACTCAGCGCAGCGGCGTCAATTCAGTGTAGCAGCGGTGGTTTCGATCGGCGTCTGTGGGCGCGACTCTGATAATGGCGCGCATGACTGGATCTCCCGAGTGGCTGCGCGTCGAATCGCTCGACATGGAAGCGCAAGGCGTGGCCCGCAACGCACAAGGCAAGGTGGTGTTCATCGAAGGCGCATTGCCGGGAGAAGAAGTCACGGTCAGCGTCATTCGACGCAAGAACCAATGGGAGCAGGCAACACCACTGGCCTGGCGGCGAGAGAGCTCGCAACGCGTCACGCCAGCGTGTCCGCACTACGGCACCTGTGGCGGCTGCAAGATGCAGCATCTGCATGTCGGCGCCCAGCTGGCGATCAAACAACGCGCACTGGAAGACACCCTGTGGCACATCGGCAAGGTGCGTGCTGAGCGCATGCTGCGGCCGATTGAAGGCCCAACCTGGGGCTATCGATTTCGTGGGCGCTTGTCGGTGCGCTACGTCGTCAAGAAGGGCAAGGTGCTGATCGGGTTTCACGAACGAAAGTCGAGTTTCGTTGCCGACATGGGCAGTTGCGAGATCTTGCCTGCGGGATTGAGTGCACTGCTGCTCCCCCTGCGCGAGCTGATTTCGGGAATGGACGAACGTGACCGGCTGCCGCAGATTGAATTCGCCCTCGGCGACGCAACGACTGCCCTGGTCTTGCGCCACCTTCAGCCCTTGGGCTCGGCCGATTTGGAGCGGCTGCGTGCATTCGGTGCCAGGCACCACGTGCAATGGTGGTTGCAAGCGAAGGGCCCGGACAGCGCTCAGCGCATGGAGGGCGGCGATGCAGCGCTGGCCTACAAGCTGCCCGAATTCGGCATCGAAATCTGTTTTACGCCGACCGACTTTACCCAGGTCAATTCGCAGATCAACCGGGTCCTCGTCGAGTCTGCGATTCGCCTGCTCGACCCGCAGCGAAACGAGCGCGTGATCGATTGGTTTTGCGGTTTGGGCAACTTCACGCTGCCGATCGCGACGCTCGCGCGCGAGGTATTGGGTGTGGAGGGCAGCGACGCCTTGGTGCAACGTGCGCGGGACAACGCCTTGCGCAATTCGCTGCAGATGCGCTCGAGCTTTGTCGCGCGCAACCTGTTCGATCTGTCAGCGGCCGATTTGGCTGGTTTCGGTCATGCCCACAAGTGGCTCATCGATCCGCCCCGGGAAGGCGCCTTCGCCCTGGTCAAGGCCTTGGCCGACTTGCATGAGAACCCACCCGGCGCTGACGGCGAGGGCCTGCCGCAGCGCATCGTTTACGTCAGCTGCAATCCGGCGACGCTTGCCCGCGATGCGGGTTTGCTGGTGCATCGCGCCGGCTACCTGTGCACCGCAGCAGGGGCCGTCAACATGTTTCCCCACACTGCGCATGTGGAAAGCATTGCCATGTTCGAGCGCGGCAACGTCACGCCTGAGCAGTCAACGCAAGATGCACCAACTCCGCATGCGCCATGAAAAATGGGGCCCGCAGGCCCCATCGCTGTTTCCGGTCTCGCACGTCAATCGTTGTTCCCACCCGCAATTCCAAGCAGCGCGAGCAACGACTGGAACACGTTGTACAGGCTGAGGTAGACGCCCAGCGTTGCGGTGATGTAGTTGGTTTCTTCACCGTCCTGAACGCGCTTCAGGTCGTACAGGATGAACGCCGAGAAGATGCCGATGGCCAGAACCGCGATCGTGATCATGAGCGCGCTCGACTGCAGGAAGATGTTCGCCAGGCCGGCCACGAGCAGCATGATGGCGCCGATGAAGAGCCACTTGCCCATTGCCGTCAGGTCGCGTTTGATCACCGACGAAAGCGTCGCCATTCCCAGGAAGATCAAGCCGGTGCCGGTGAAAGCCGTCATGATCAAGCCAGCACCGTTGGACAGGCCAAGCACGGCGCCGATGAGTCTGGACAGCATCAACCCCATGAAGAAGGTGAACCCGAGCAGCACGGGAACGCCGGCCGCGGAGTTCTTCAGTTTCTCGATCGCAAAAATGAAGCCGAAGGCGCCGACGAGGAAGACGATGGCGCTCATGCCGACGCCCATGCCACGCACGAGGCCGGTGGACACTCCGAGCCAGGCACCGACGACGGTTGGCACCATCGACAGCGCGAGCAGCCAATAGGTGTTGCGCAAGACGCGGTTGCGTTGCTCAACTGAAACGCTGCCATCGAAACTGGCAGGGTAAGCAGTTTGCAGGTCTTGATTCATGGAACCTCCGGGTTGAAAACAATAGGCGGTAAGAGCCCGAATCGAAATTCTAGTTCCCAAGTGAAGTCAACGGGAATTTCGAGAAACCCCGCCAATCGCGCGCCTCGCGTTTCCGCGCAGCGGCCAAAATCTGCGCGCCGGGGCTTGCAGCGGCCCGGAATCGCTCGGATGGTGGCGTGAGAGCGCCCGGATCGCGCGAGGCAGTGCGTGCTTGTCGACGCTCGCGTGCAAGCGCAGCGGGTGCGTCGAATATACTTTCGGGGCTTACCTGCAACCATCCTCGCCCAGCGAAACTCGCCGCAGTTTCCCGCTCGGAGACTCCCCCAACAGGTTTCTTCCGTCAGCCTTTGCCACACGGGGCAAAGCTGGGTGTGCACACGAACGGAGAGCCCGGTGCCGCTGAATTTGCTGTCCCCTCAACCCCTGGCGATCCTTGCACTCGCGGATGGCACGATCTTTCGGGGGATCTCGATCGGTGCGGCTGGCCGCACAGTCGGGGAAGTGGTCTTCAACACAGCGATGACCGGCTACCAGGAGATCCTGACCGACCCCAGCTACTGCCGGCAAATTGTGACGCTGACCTGCCCGCACATAGGCAACTATGGCGTCAACGAACAA
>JAEMQF010000304.1 GCA_022758925.1 Burkholderiales bacterium
TCGATCCGCACTCACCCCAAGCCAATACAGAAAACGCAAGCGCCACATCAGGACGATCGTGCGCCAGACACCATCGCGCTCCCAGCGCCGACCCGAGGTGCGCACGCGCTGCACCAGACACGCCGGGCGCCCGTGGCGGCGCAAACGCTTCGAGAGTTCGATGTCTTCCATCAGCGGCTGATCGGCAAAACCGCCAAGCGCATCGAACACCGCTTTGCGCACGAAGATCGCCTGATCGCCGGTGGCGATGCCACTGCATCGCGAACGCCGGTTCATCATCGCCGCGATCAGCGGCAACAGCTTCGAGCGGCCTTCGATGATGACGTCGAAACGCCCCCAGTCGTGCCGGCCCGAAACCAGCGCCTGCTCGACCAGCGCCACGGCATCGCGCGGCAGGTGCGTGTCGGCGTGCAGGAACAGCAGAACCGACCCGCTGGCAGCCGCCGCGCCCCGGTTCATCTGGCGCGAGCGCCCGCGCGGCGCGACCAGCACCTGATCGGCCAGGTTTGCGCAGCGCTCGAGCGTTGCGTCGCTGCTGCCGCCGTCGACGACGATCACTTCCACTGCCTTGGCGCGACACGGCGCGAGGCTGTGCAAGGTGGCGCGAATCGCGTCGGCTTCGTCGAGCACCGGGATGATGATCGAAAGCTGCGGCTTCACTCACGCCACCTGCGCCAACGCGCGCTCGATGCGGTTGCGCGCCACGCGCGTGCGCGGCACCGGCATCTCGAACCAGCTGCGCACGTCCTGCTCCAGGCCGATGCCGTGCATGTAGTTGTAGAGCGCCTTCTTCAATGCGACGCCGAGCGCAGCGTGATCGACGCCGCTGGCATCGGTGAATCCGACATCGTTCTTCGCGAAAGACACGCGCGGCAGCGCTTGCAACGTGACGCCGTACGCCGCCGGATCCCGCCCCACGGGAGAATGCACGGTGCAGGCAAAGCGGTGGAAGAAGCCGGACTGAATGCAGCCGGCCTCGAACAGCTGGCGCACATATTCCAGCGCGTCCACCGTGTCTTGCACGGTCTGCGTCGGAAAGCCGTACATCAGGTAAGCGTGCACCATGACCCCGGCGTCGGAGAAGGCTCGCGTCACGCGTGCCACCTGGTCGACCGTCACGCCTTTTTTCATCAACGCCAGCAGCCGGTCGCTGGCGACCTCGAGCCCGCCGGAGATCGCGATGCAGCCGCTGTCGGCCAACTGCCGGCAGAGTGCGGCGTCGAATGATTTTTCGAAGCGGATGTTGCCCCACCAGGAAACGATGGTTCGGCGCCGCAGCAGCTCCGCCGCCAGCGCCTTCAAGGCCTTGGGCGGCGCGGCTTCGTCGACGAAGTGAAATCCGGTCTGCCCGGTTTCGTGCACGATCGCCTGAATCCGATCGACCAGCGTCTCGGCGCTGGCCGTCTCGTAGCGCGAAATGTAGTCCAGGCTCACGTCGCAGAAACTGCACTTCTTCCAGTAGCAGCCCTGCGCCACGGTGAGTTTGTTCCAGCGCCCGTCGGACCACAGGCGATGCATCGGATTGAGCATGTCGAGCAGCGACAGATAGTCCTGCAGCGGCAGGCCGTCCCAGGTGGGGGTGCCGACGTCGGCGAAAGGGATATCGGGCTCGACCAGGTTGATGTAGCGCACCTGCGACGACTGCGCTTCGCGCACGAAGGTCCGCACCAATCGGCCGCGCGCGCGTTTGCCGGCAAGGTGTTCGATGAGCGCGAGCAGCGGGCGCTCGCCGGCGTCGAGCGTCACATAGTCGAAGTGGTCGAACACGCGCGGCTCGCTGAGCTCGCGCAATTCGGTGTTGACGAAGCCTCCGCCGAGCGCCGTGACGATGTTCGGGGCGAACGCCTTCACTGCCTGCGCGATCCGAAACGCCGCATACACCGCGCCCGGGAACGGCACCGACACCAGCACCAGCGTCGGCTGATGGCGTTGCAACGCGGCGAGCGTCAGTTCCTGCAGGCTGCGGTCGAGCAGATTCGGCGGCGCGGCCAGCGCCTGCGCCAGCGGCTCGAACGTGGGCTGGCTTTGCGCAAGCTGTTCGCCGTAGCGAACGAACTCGAAACGCGCATCGATCGCGTCGCGCAGCACGTCGGCAATGTCGTTCAGGTATAGCGTGGCCAGGTGGCGCGCGCGGTCGTGTGTGCCCAATGCACCGAAGGCCCAGGCCAGGGGGTCGCCGGTGTCGGGGTCGACGTAGGCGTCGAGCGCAGCGAAGCGCGGCCCTTCGGGCAGGAAGGCGCGACCCACAATGCGATGCATCAGCGTCGCATCGCGCCCTTGCAGGAAAGCCACCGCCGGCGATATCGTCTCCAGGTAGCGCTCGAAGTTCTCGCTGAACGCGACGACCCACGGCGTGCGCTGCGCTGCGGGCAGCGCCGTTATCGCGTCGCGCACCGCCAGCAAGCCGCGGCGCGACAGCAGCTTCAGGATCAGCGCCAGCGCCAGGTCTTCCTGCACCGCAGGCACGCCGCGAGCACGCAGGAAGCCGGTCAAGTACGCAGTCGACGGATAGGGCGTGTTGAGCTGTGTCATCGGTGGGATGACGGACAGCACACGCAGTGGTTCGGCAGGCATGGGGTTCAGGCCGGATTGTCCACGCCGGCCGGGGGCGGGCCCGACTTCGTGGGATGTGCGGCGGCGCGCAAGGTGCGGCGGCCGACAGCAGCCCGGGCGCGCGCGCAGTCACGCGCTCAGTCGCTCAACACCCGGTACAAATAGGTCGTGTCGCACAGGCCGCCGTGGGGCAACAGCGCATAGCCGGGGATGGCTCCACAGCGTTGCCAGCCCAGGCTTGTGTAGAGCCGCTCGGCGTCGGCGCTCGCGGTATCGAGCACCAGCAGCGTTTTGCCGCAATCGCGCGCCAGCTGTTCGGCGGCTTGCATCAAGGCCTGCCCCAGGCCGCGACGGCGCGCGCGGCGGTGCACGAGCATCTTCGACAGATCAGCGCGGTGCGGCTGGTTCGGTGGCTGCGCCAGCACAAGCTGCACCGTACCGACAATGCCGCTTTCGTCCTCGGCCACAAGCAAACCGCGCTCGCCGCGCGCTGCCGCGTCGCCGACGCCGCGCCAAAACGCCAGCGCGTCGGACAGAGGCAGCGGGTGCATGAAACTCACCGAAGCGCCACCTTCGACGCAATCGATCAGCAGTGCGGCAAGCGCCTGGGCTTGCGGCTCGGTCAGTGTGACGAGGCGGCGGATGTTGTGCGGCATTACAGGCTCAGCGCCTTTCGAACATATTCTCCGTCGAATGCAATGCGCGTTGCGCCAGAAGCCTGGGCGGCAGAAGGCGCCCAGGCTCCTGGGGTGCGATAGTTGCGCACTGAACAGCCGCCCGCGGCAACCCAAGGAGTGAGACATGGTGAAACGCAGAACCTGGTTGCTCGGCGGCGTTGGCGCTGCCGGTGCCCTGGTGCTGGGCTGGTCATTGCTGCCGCCGCGCCAGCGCCTGAACACGGCGCAGCCGCTGCCGGTGCGCCCGGGCCAGGTGGCGCTGAACGGTTGGGTCAAGATCGGCGCCGACGATTCGGTGGGTGTCGTGATCTGCAAATCGGAAATGGGCCAGGGCGTGTTGACGGGCCTGGCGATGCTGCTGGCCGAAGAGCTGGACGCGGATTGGGCACGCGTCCAGGTCGAAGCGGCGCCGATCGACAAGATCTACAACAACCTCGCGACGGTCGTCGATGGCCTGCCGTTCCACCCGGACAACGACGGTTCGATCAAAGGCGTCGCGGCATGGATGACGGCCAAGACGATGCGCGAAATCGGCGTCATGATGACGGGCGGTTCGTCCAGCATCAAAGACCTGTGGCTGCCGATGCGCGAGGCCGGCGCGACCGCGCGCGCGATGTTGATCGGCGCTGCCGCGCAGTCGTGGAAGCTGCCCGCTGCCGAGTGCCGCGCGCAGGCCGGCAAGGTGTTGCACCCCTCCGGCAAGAGCGCGAGCTTCGGTGAACTCGCGGCACTCGCGGCGCGGCAGCCGGTTCCGAACAAGGTGGCGCTCAAGGCTGCGGGTCAGTTCATGCTGATCGGCAAGCCGCTGCTGCGCATCGAAGCTGCGTCCAAGGTCGACGGCTCGGCACGCTTCGGCATCGATGCGCTGCCCGCAGGTATGCTGCACGCCAGCGTCATGATGTGCCCGACGCTGGGCGGCAAGGTGGCGCGCTTCGACGCTGCGGCAGCGGCCACGATGAGCGGCGTGCGGCATGTGATCTCGATCGATCCGCTGCACGGCAGCAGCGGCGGCGTCGCAGTCATCGCCGACAGCTATTTCCACGCGATGCGCGCATTGCCGAAGGTGGCCGTGGAATGGGACCACGGCGCCGCCGCCGGCTTGTCGAACGCCGATGTCTATCGCCAGTTGGCGAAGACGCTGGATGGCGAGGACGGCTTTGGCTACTACAGCCACGGCGACGTCGACGCGGCGCTGAAGTCGGCAGCGAAGACGATCCAGGCCGAGTACCGCGCACCCTACCTCGCGCATGCAGCGCTGGAGCCGATGAATTGCACAGTGCAGTTCAAGGACGGCCGCGCCACGGTCTGGGTCTCGACCCAGGTGCCCGGCATCGCGCGCGATGCCGTGGCCAAGGTGCTGGGCATCGCCGCCGAGAACGTCGAGCTGCATGTGGAGTTGCTCGGGGGCGGCTTCGGCCGGCGCCTCGAGGTCGACTTCATCGCACAGGCGGCGGTGATCGCGCGTTCCGCAAAGGGCGCGCCAGTGCAGACAATCTGGTCGCGCGAGCAGGACATGACGCACGACTTCTATCGCCCGGCCTGCGTTTCGCGTTTTTCGGCGGGCTTCGACGCCGCCGGCAAACTGACCGCATGGCGCAATGTGTCGGCCGGCCAGGCCATCGTGCCGAATGCCATCAAGCGCCTGTTCGGCCTGCCCATGGCCGGGCCGGACAAGACCGCGAGCGAAGGCGCGTTCGATCAACCCTATGAATGGCCGAACGCGCGCATCGGGCACGTTATCGTCGACCTGCCGGTGCCGGTCGGCTTCTGGCGCTCAGTCGGGCATTCGCACCAGGCCTTCTTCAAGGAGAGTTTTGTCGACGAGGCGGCGGCCGCGGCCGGCCAGGACCCGGTGGCGTTTCGCGCCGCGTTGCTCGGCAAGCATGCGCGTCACCTCGCCGTGCTGCGCCGCGCTGCGGAGTTGGCGGGCTGGGGCCAGGCGCTCGCGCCCGCAGCCGACGGCGCGAAGCGCGCCCGCGGCGTGGCGCTGCACCAGTCGTTCGGCTCGGTGGTGGCGCAGGTCGCCGAAGTGTCGCTCGCGCCCGACAAGACGATCCGCGTCCACCGCGTGGTCTGCGTCATCGACTGCGGCCAGGTGGTGAACCCGAAGATGGTTGCGCAGCAGATGGAAAGTGGCATCGTGTTCGGCTTGTCGGCGGCGCTGTACGGCGAGGTTGAGATCGAAAACGGCCAAGTGAAGCAGAGCAACTACCACAACTACCCGGTGTTGCAGATGAACGAATGCCCGTTGATCGAGACCGACATCATGCCAAGCACGGCGCACCCCGAAGGTGTGGGCGAACCCGGCACACCGCCGATCGCTCCGGCCGTGGCGAATGCGATCTTCGCCCTCACCGGGCAGCGCTTGCGCAGCCTGCCGCTCAAGCTTGGCTGAGCCGCGCTCAGGCCGCCGCTTGCGAACAGTCGAAGGCTGCAGTGCGCGCCGCAGCCCAGCGCGCGAGCAGCGCTGAGCGGCAACGATAGCCGTGGGTCGAACAGCGCTGCAGCGCGCGCCGCAGCCTGCCGCGCGAGCAGAACCAGCGCCGAAAGACCGGGTTCGGATTCGTCCGCGGGCGCCCTGCCAGGTCAGGCCGCGAGGCCAGGATCAAGGTGTCAGCGGTGACGGGTGGTACGCCGCGCGGCGTGAGCGCACCGCGCCCAGGTCGATCTGCGGCATCGTGCGCGCGACCAGCTCGAGCACATCGCCTTCCAGCTCGTACAGTTGCGCGAACGCGTCGCGCGGCTGCGCTTGCATCACGCGTTCGATGCGTTCGGCCAAGTCTGCCGGTGCGTGCTCGAACCTGGCCGAATGGGGGCGCATGCGCTTCACCTGAAAACGCGTGAAGTAGCGCCGGCTCAACGCCGCGCTCACGCCGCACAGCCGATAGCAGGCGTCGACCTGGACTTCGCGGCACCACAGCGTGGCCTCACGCTCGGCAATCTGCGAGATCGCCTTCCAGGGTGTCGGCGCGGCCAGGAAATGTTTGACCATCGCCCGCGCCAGCTCGGGCGGGAACGTCGTCAGCCGCGCCTGCAGGCGCGCCAGCTCGGAGCGGCCGGCGAGCGGCTCGGCTTTGAGAATGCTTTCGCCCAGCTTGTGCATTGGCGTGTCGGGGGTGTCTTGAAGCAGCAGCGCGTCGACTTCGCGGTTCAGCGTGGCGTGGTCGCTGTAGCTGACTTGCACTTCAACGCCATCGACCTGGAAGGCGACCAGCATGCCTGCATCGCTGAGCGAGCCCTGGCTCCAGAGCCACGGCGTGCCACCGGCGCGGGCACAGGCCTGCTCCAGCACGCCCTGCTGCGGCAGGCTCAGGAACACGACGCCCATGTCAACGTCCGCCTTCGAGTCGGCAGCGGATTCGGTGCCCGAACTCGTCACAAAGGCGAGCAGCGACGCATCGTCGATGCCACGGTGCGCGTCGGCCACGCGGCGGGCAATCGCCCGCCTGCGGTTCGACGCCGAAGGTTCGGATTGCGCTGACGTGGTTGGGACCGACATGGTGCTGCAGATCGTGGATCGACCGGGGGCCAAACGCCACGGGAGCGCCATTGGGCCAGAATGGCTTCGCTTCGTCAGTCGGGAAAAACGATGTACTCCAGTCCCTTAGTCGCCACCCCTGTCGTGCTCGCATTCGACGTCTTCGGTACCGTGGTCGACTGGCACGGCAGCATCGTGCGCGAGCTGCACACGCTCTACCCAGAGCTCGACGCCGACACCTTCGTGCGCGCCTGGCGTGCCGGCTACCAGCCGGCGATGCGCCGCGTGATGAGCGGCGAACTCGGCTGGACGCTGCTCGACGACTTGAACCGCATGCTCCTGGACGAACTGCTGCCGCGCTTCGGCCTGGCGCATCTCACCGAGCCCGAGCGCCGGCACCTCAACAAGGTCTGGCACCGCCTCGACCCCTGGCCCGACGCGGTGGCCGGGTTGACGCGGCTCAAGCGCCGCTTCACGGTCTGCACCCTGTCCAACGGCAACCTCGGCCTGCTGACGAACATGGCCAAGCGCGCCGGTCTGGCGTGGGACTGCATCCTGTCGGCCGAAGTGTTCCGCGCCTACAAACCTGACCCTGCGGCCTACCTCGGCGTGGCGAAGGTGTTCGATCTGGAACCGGGTGCGGTGATGCTGGTCGCCGCGCACCACGACGACCTGGCCGGCGCACGCGCCTGCGGCCTGGGCACGGCCTATATCGAGCGGCCGCTCGAATTCGGCGCGGCGCACGTGAAGGATGTGTCGCCCAGGCCCGAGAACAACTGGCATGCGCGCGGCATCGAGCACCTGGCGGACTTGCTCGGGGCTTGACGGGTCAGGGGCGGGGCGCGCCGGGCGCATCCAACCCACACTACCGCAGCGCCTGATGCAACGCCTGATCGAGATCGGCAATCAGATCGTCGCAGTCTTCGATCCCCAGCGACAAGCGCAGCAGGTCCGGCGCTGCCGGCGTGCCCGCGCCCTCGACGCTGGCACGGTGTTCGAGCAGGCTCTCGGTGCCACCGAGCGACGTCGCGCGCTTCCACAGCGCCACGTTCGCGGCGGTGGCGATTGCCGCGGCTTCACCGCCGCGCACGCAAACCGACAACATGCCGCCGAAGCCGCCGTGCATCTGGCGCGCCGCGATCGCATGCCCTTGCGCTTGCGCCAGGCCGGGGTACAGCACCTCGCGCACCAGCGCGTGGCGGGCAAAGTGGTCGGCCACGCGCTGCGCCGAGCTTGAGGCGGCACGCACGCGCAGGAACAGCGTGCGCATGCCGCGCAGCAGCAGCCAGGCTTCGAACGAACCCAGGGTGGCGCCGAGCTGCGCACGAATGGTCTTGATGCGGCGCCAGGACTCATCGTCGGCGCGAGTCACGAGCACGCCGGCGATCAGGTCGGAGTGGCCGTTCAGGTATTTCGTCGCGGCGTGCATCACGATGTCGGCGCCGAGCAGCAGGGGTTGCGTCAGCACCGGCGTCGCCACCGTCGAATCGACCGCCACCCGCGCGCCGGCGCCGCGGCAGATGGCTGCGGTGGCGGCGATGTCGGTGATGCTCCAGAGCGGATTCGCCGGAGTTTCCACCCACACCAGGCGCGTCTTGCCGGGCCGGATCGCGGCTTGCACGGCGAGCGGATCGGTCATGTCGATGAGCTCGACGTTCAAGCCCCACGCAGTCGCGAAATTCATCAACCAGTTGCGCAGCGACCAGTACATGACCTTGGGCGCGAGCACATGGTCGCCCGGCGCGAGCGACTGGAACACCGCCGTCGCCGCCGCCATGCCAGAGGCGAAGAGCGCCGCTTGCGCGCCGTGCTCCAGGCGCGCGATCACGGCCTCGGCCTGGTCGAACGCGGGGTTGTCGGCGCGCGCGTAGACGCGCCCGCTGCGGTATTGGTTGTCGGTGTCGCGCAGGTAGGTCGTGGAGACGTGGATCGGCGGCGTGATCGCGCGCGTCTTGTCGTCGATCCAGCCCAGCGCCTGGGCCGCGATGCTCTCGGGTTTGACTTGTTCGGGATTCATGGGGGTCCTGCACGTTTGCGCCGCGTTCAGCAGCGCTGCATCGTAGCGCCGGCGTCGCGGCCCGTGCCGGAAGCGACGAATCCCAAGCTCGCCCCGACAGCGTTACCGCCCAGTTGCGCCGAAGCCATTCGGCGCGGTGCATCGGCAGGCTCAGTTCGACCAGGGGAATGCGCAGCGCGGCGGCAGCGCGAAGCTGCCGATCGCCTCGCCGATGCGCAGCCCTTCGTTCCACTTCGCCATGCGCTCCGATCGCGCGAACGAACCCACCTTGAGTTGCTTCACGCCCCAGCCGACCGCCAGATGCGAAATCGTCACGTCTTCGGTTTCGCCGGAACGCGCCGAGGCGATCGCGCCCCAGCCTGCGGCGCGCGCGGCGTCGAGCGCGGCCCTTGTTTCGCTCAACGTGCCAGCCTGGTTCGGCTTGATCAGCGCCGTGTTGCATGCGCCCAGCAGCGCGGCGCCGGCAATGCGCAGCGCGTTCGTGCAGATGAAGTCGTCGGCCACGATTTGCACCTTGGGCCCGGCCTCGAGCGTGAAGCGGCGCAGCGCCTGCGCATCGTCTTCGGCGAACGGGTCTTCGATGCTGACGATGGCGTAGCGGCGCAACCATCCGAGCAGCATCTCGGCGAGCGCGTCGCTGTCCACTTCCCTGCCCTCGCACGCCAGGCGGTAGCGCCCGCCTTTGCCGAAGTCGCTGGCGGCGATGTCGAGCGCGATCGCGACGTCCTGGCCCGCGGTGTAGCCGGCGTGTTCGATCGCGCGCTGCAGGAATTCGAGCGCTTCTTCATTCGTGTCGAACGCCGGCCACCAGCCACCTTCGTCGGCGACGCCGGACAGGCGCCCGGCCTTGGCCATCAACTCGCCCGCCGCACGGTAGACCTCGGCAGTCCATTCGAGAGCCTGCGCGTAGTCGGTGGCGCCGATCGCGACCACCATGAAGTCCTGCACGTCGACACGGCGCCCGGCGTGTGCGCCGCCGCCGAAGATTTGCACTTCGGGCAGCGGCAGGCAGAACTCGGTGCGCGAGCCGGCGAGGTAGCGCCACAACGGCAGCCGCTGCGACGCCGCTGCAACATGCGCGAGCGCCATCGACACCGCGACCATGGCATTGCCGCCGAGACGGCGTTTGTCCGGCGTGCCGTCGAGCGCGATCAGCACCGCATCGAGCGCGCCCTGCTGTGTCGGGTCGCGCCCGGCAAGCGCGGCGGCGATCTCGCCGTTCACCGCAGCGCAGGCGCGTTGCACATCCATTCCGCCAAATGCGGTGCCGCCATCGCGCAGGTCGAGCGCTTCCGCACTGCCGGTCGATGCCCCGGCGGGCGCGATGGCACGCCCCGCGGTGCCGTCGGCGAGTGTGACTTCGGCCTCCAGCGTCGGCCTGCCGCGCGAGTCCCACACGCGCCGCGCGTGCACGCTTGCGATGCTGCGCTTCATGCCGGCAACTCCTGCATCCAGCGCCCGAGCACCAGGTTCAATTCCATCACCGGCGCCAGCAGCAGCGCGAGCGCAAACTCGCGCACCAGGTTCTTCTGCGCCTCGCCGGTGATGTATTCAACCGGCGACTTGCCGTCGATGCGCGCCAGCAGCAGGCCCGGCAACAGGCGTGCGGCACGCGCTTCGAGCGCCGGCCAATGCGTCCAGGTCACGCCGCGCGCATAGCTCTCGGCCAGGGCGCGGAAACA
>JAEMQF010000263.1 GCA_022758925.1 Burkholderiales bacterium
CGAGCGTGGCGCGCACATGCAGTTTCTCGACGAAGCCCGCGGTGCGGGCCTGCACGATCACCTGGTCGCCTTCATCGAAACCGATGTTGCCCAAGGCCGTTATCTGCGGTGCAACGCTGCCGACGCTCACCTCCGCCGTGCGCACGCCGAGGTTTTGCTGGGTGCGCGCGCTGACGCTGACCTGGCCTGCATCGGGTGGGTTGGCGCCGGCGGCGTCCTCGAACACCGGCACGAGCATCATTTCCATGAACGGCGACTTGGCGGGCTTGTCGAACTTCGTTCCCGGCGTCATCGGGTCGTGGTAATAGAGAACCCGCTTGCCGTTCGCGGGGTCGATGTCGCCGGCTTTGATCCCGGCTGCAAGGTGGCGCCGCGTCGCCGCTTCGCCTTGCGCGGTGCTCATGGCGCCGCTTGGCCCGGTGGCGTCGGCGGAAGGTGCTGCGGGTGCCATGTCCATGCCGCGGCTCATGCCGAAGCGGTATCCGCCATAGCTGGCTGCAATCAGCGCGGCGATCGCTGCAATCAAGGAGATGAGTTTGATATTCATGGCGTGTGCCTCGTTGAGTCTGCGGCAAGGTGCGGATCGAGATAGGCCAGCTGCGCCCAAAGGCGCGCGACCTCGATCTCGATTCGCAAGCGCTCGGTGCGCAACTCGATCTCGGCGCGGCGTGCGTCGAGCACGGCACTCAAGGGCCCGGCGCCGCCGCGGTAGCTCGTGAGTGCCGCGCTGCTGCGCTGCTTCGCGAGCGGCAGCAAGCTTGAATCGAAGCGTTGCAGGCGCTGCTCGTGGTTGCGCCATTGAACCAGCATGGCTCGCACTTCGGCCTCGTGCGCGCGCTGCATGTCTTCGCGCTCGGCAGCGCTGCGCGCGGCCAAGGCCAGGCGCGCAGCGACCTCACGGTCCTGGCGCTGCGGCCGGTTCCATTGCAACGGCAATGACACATTGATCGACACCATGTTCGAGTAGCTCGGGCCGCGCTGGCTGAACATCAGTTCGACGCTCCAGTCGGTCTCTTCCTCGGCACGCGCGATCGCCGCGTCGGCCTGGGCCATCGCTTCTTGTTGCGCCGCAGCCGCAATCTGGGGGTGCCGGTCCAGATGCACGCCGAGATCGGGGCTCGCGGTCCACGCCGGCGCGATCAACTGCGGCCGCGCATCGCTCCTGCGCTGCGCCGCAGCGCCGATCCAGCGTGCGAGCTGTGTCGTCGCAACTGCGATCGAACGCTCGGTCTGCGTCGCTGAATCCCGCAACTGCTCGAGCTGGCTGCGCGCGGCGAAGACATCCGCCTGCGAGGCGCGGCCGCTGCCCAGCTGCGTCTGCGCCGCCTGCACCTGCAGCTCGGCTTCACGCGTCTGCGCCAGCAGCAATTCGAGCAGCGTCTGCTGGTAGGAACGCTCGAGCCAGGCGAGTGCGGTGTCGCGTTGCAGCTCGGAGACCACCTGGCGTTGCGCGACGAGCGCGGCGTCGGCTTCGAGCTGCGCACGCTGCGCGCGTGCCTCGCGCTTGCCGGAACGTGTCAGCTCCTGCATCACGCTGAACGATCGCATCGTCATGAAGTCGGTGGTCAGGTTGAACTGGTCGGTGCCGTCGATCGGCAGGTTGTTGACCCCGACCTTCAGCACCGGATCGGGCCGCTGCGCAGCGGCCACCGCCATCTCGCGCGCGGCCTGCGCCTGCCACTGGGTGGCGACGACCCGGCGCGATTGCGTGGTGGCAATCTGCACCGCTTCGGCCAATGACAAGGGTGTCTCGGCGGCTTGCGCCGGCACCCACAGCGGCACGAGGAGCAGCACCAAGCGCGGCAGCGACTGCGGCACCAGGCGTGGCACCAAGCGCGGCACCAGGCGCGCGACAACCGCGAACCGCGCAGCCCAGCCGCGGCGTCGCAATGCAGACGGGGCAGGGCCGGTGCGCCCCACGAATTTGGACAACTTCATGCAAACTCCCGAAGAATCGACGTGGCGAAGCGGGCCTTGGCCCGCGCCAATCAAGCCGGTTGCTTCAGGGGTTCAAAGCCGAAAACAGCAATAGGCAATGCTGTGCGGAAGCGGCGGCGCGCGTTCGCGGCGCAGTTGATGGTCGGCCCAGGCGGCACTGGGTAACTCCGGCGCAGGTGCCGGCGCAACGCTGAAAACCTGGCCCAGCGCCACGGCGGGCGGCAAAAGCAATTGCGCCGCGTCGCCGGCCTGCTGCGTATTGCCGAACTGGCAATGCTGTTGGCAAAGCCCCGGCTGCCCGGGGTCGAGCGCCATGCCCGAGCCCATCATCTGGCCGCATGGCATGGCCGATTCGGCCTGAGCCGCGGTGCCCGAGGCTTCGCCGTTCGCCGGGCAGGAATAGGCTGCGGTCGCGAGTTGCGCAAACAGGATCGCGAGCACGAGCGTGCCCGAGAGCCAACGTCGAACGCTGCGTCGTACCACCATGGCGCTGACGATAGCGGGTTTCGCACGTCTGCGGCACGCCCCGAATTGATCTACCGCAAAGGGCTTAGCGCAGCCCTTGGCCCGGTTCAAACCCGGTTCGTGACCTTGCTCACGCTGCGAACCCGCAAGTTGAAGCCAGGGTCGCCGATCACAGTTGTGGCGATTTGCATCTCGGCAACCACCTGGCCACCCACCCATGTTCTACGCTCGTGTACTTCATGTCTGGTCCAGACCTTCTGCACCCGTCCAGGCCTTCGCCAGCCTGGTGCTGGGCGGCTGCTTGGTGCTGACGACGCTTGCGCAGGGCGCAGCCCCGCCCGCGAAAGACCCGATTCTGAAGGCACGCGCTGCCTTCGCACAACACGATCGTGCGACCCTGGTGGCGCTGCGCAAGAGCATGAGCGCAGCAGCGCACCCGCTCGTGATGTGGGTCGACTATTGGGAGCTGAACTTGCGCCTGCCCCAGGCGAAGCAGGCTGACCTGGATCAGTTTTATGGGCGCTGGCCGGGCACGGCGGTTGAAGACCGCTTGCGCAAGGACTGGATCGTCGCGCGCGGCAGACAAGGCGATCTGCAGGCTCTCAGCGTCGAACTGCCGCGCGTGCGTTCTTTCGACGAGCGGGAGCGCGCCCCTGAGCCGGGCAGCGAGCCCGACGGTGGCTTGGCCAACGACCCCGAGAGCGCGCCGGACAGTGACCGGGTCAGCGAGCCGGGCAGCGAGCCGGGCAGCGAGCCGGGCAGCGCGCCGGGCAACGAGCCAGGCAGCGAGCCAGGCAGCGAGCCGAGCAGCGAGCCAGGCAGCGAGCCGGGCAGCGAGCCGGGCAGCGAGCCGGGCAGCGAGCCGGGCAGCGAGCCCGGCAGCGACACAGGCAGCGAGCCGGGCAGCGAGCCGGGCAGCGAGCCGGACAGCGACCCGGCCAGCGCCCCAGGCAGCAAAGGGGGCAACGCAGGAAACGACGCGCGCGACAGCGCACGCGACAGCGCACGCGATCGCGAAGTCAAGTGCTATTCGCTGCTGCTGCGCTACTACGCCGGCCAGGACGTTGTGGTCGCGGCGCGCGCGCGCTGGTTCGCGCAGCGAGAAGCCGACCATGGCTGCGCGCTGCTCGCAGCGACGCTGTACCGCGCCGGCGAACTGACCCGCGACGACGTCTGGGAGCGTGCGCGCCTGGCTGCTGAACAAGGCCGGCGCTTCGTCGCGCAACACGCCATCGGACTCCTGGGCAGCGTGAATGCGAATGCCGTGCGCGAAGCGTTCCTGCAACCGTCACGCTTTCTGTCGCGACGCATCGCCAAACCCACTCCTGATGAAGCCGAACTCACCGCGCTGGCGGCGATTCGCCTCGCGCTGCGCAACGCGCCGGCCGCTGCCGCTGTGCTCAGCAATGCGCGCACCACGCCGATGCCGCCGCGTGCCGCAGGCGCCGCCTGGGCGGTTCTGGCCAAATCAGCCGCTTCGAACCAACGGCCGCAGGCGTTCGAGTGGTACCAGCGTGCTGCCGCGGCGGCCGCGCCGCAAGCCATCGAAGCGACACCCGACACCCTGGCCTGGCAGGTGCGCGCCGCGCTGCGCGCGCAGGACAAGCCGCAGCGCTGGCAGATGATCCTCGATGCGGTTCAGGCCATGGGCGCGGAGCAACTTGCCGACCCGACGTGGACCTACTGGAAGGCGCGCGCGCTGCAGGAACTCGCGCCATCGGCAGCGCCGAGCGAGCCGCAGCGGCGCGCTGCGAAGAAACTGTTCGAAAGCATCTCGACCCAACAGCACTACTACGGTGCTCTGGCCGCACGCGAACTCGGGCTGGAGCCGCAGTTGCCCAAGCCCGCGCCACCCTTGACCGATGCCGAGCGCGCTGCGGCACAACAGCGCCCCGGCCTGCAGCGCGGGTTGGCGCTGTTCGAACTGCGCTTGCGCGAGGAAGGCTATGCCGAGTGGAACCTTGCCCTGGGCGGCCTGAACGACCGTGGCATTCGCGCCGCGGCGCAGGTCGCATGCGACGCGCAGGTCTGGAACGTGTGCATGTACACGAGCGAGCGCACACGCAACGAGATCGACATGGCGCAGCGTTTCCCGATGCCGTTTCGAGCCCAGGTCGACGCCGCGGCGCGCGAAGCCGACATCGACACCGCGCGCCTGTACGCGGTGATTCGCCAGGAGTCGCACTTCAGCGTCGGCGCGCGATCGCATGTCGGCGCCTCCGGTCTGATGCAATTGATGCCGCAAACGGCACGCTGGGTCGCCGGGCGCTACCGAATCCCGTTCCGGCGCGACAGCATCCACGACCCGGCGATGAATGTGCGCCTGGGTGCGCGCTACCTGAAACTGGTGCTGAACGATTTCGACGGCTCCCACGCCCACGCTGCAGCCGCCTACAACGCCGGCCCTTCACGCCCGCGCCGCTGGGACAAAGCCGGCATCGAAGATGCGGCCGCGTGGACCGAGACGATCCCGATCAACGAGACCCGGGACTACGTGAAGAACGTGCTCGCCAACGGCGCCAGCTACAGCGCGCTGCTGGCTGCCGCTGCCGCGGCGAAAGCCCGCCTCGAGCAGGAGGCTCAACCGGCGCCGACGCCGCAGGCGCTGGTGCAAATGCAGGAAATGTCGATACCTTGAGCGTGGCGCAGGCGGCGGCGATTCGGCGCGGGCCCGACCCAAAGCCCGACAGATGCCTGCTGTTCGCAGGCCACATCGCGCGTCGAGCCGCGGCCCGCAGCACAGCCCCTTTTGCGACCCTCAGCGACCCTCGGCGACCCTCAGCGGCGAGCGCTGCGGCGCAGGCGCAGCGAGATCAACTCGAAGCAGGCTTCGAACAGCAACGCCAATGCCGCTGAGGGCAAGGCGCCGGCAAGCAACAGTTGTTTGTCGTTCAGTGCGAGCCCGGTGACGATGCGCTCGCCATAACCGCCGGCGCCGATGAACGCCGCGATCGTCGCCGTGCCCACCGCAATCGTCGTCGCCGTGCGCACCCCGGCGATGAGGGTCGGCAGCGCCAGCGGCAGCTCGATCAGGAACAGGCGTTGCAGCGGTGACAGCGCGAGCGATCTTGCGGCGTCTTTCAAGCCAGAGGGAACCTCGGCCAGGCCGGTGCAGGTGTTGCGCATGATCGGCAACAGCGCGTACAGGGTCAACGCCATCAGCGCCGGAACCGTGCCGATGCGGCCGAGCCACGAGATCAGCACCGCGAGCATCGCCAGCGACGGCACGGTTTGCAGCAGGCCGGTTGCCCCCAGCACGCCGGCGCGCCAACGCGTGTGAGGAGTGACCCAGATCGCGAGCGGCACGCCGATCAGCACCGCAATCGCGACCGACGCCAACACCAGGCCCAGGTGCTGCCAGGTCAGCCGCAGGAAGTCGGGGCCGAACAGCTTGCTCCAGAAGTCGCGGGCGCCCTGGTTCGAGCCCGCCCGGTCGGCCAGATGGTCGCGCGCGATGACGTCGAATGCGACGCTGTTCAACTCGGCGCGCGCGTTCATCGCGATCATCGTCTTCTCGCTCACGCTGCCGCTCAGGCCTTGCAGCGCGGCCCAGGCCTGCGCAAAGCGCTGCGGCACATCGAGCCGGTACAGGACGACGGCGTCGTAGCGCGGGAAGTAGAGCGCGTCGTCGTCGAGCACGCGCAGACCCAGGTGCTCGATCTTCGCGTCGGTGGTGTAGATGTCGATGACGTCGACCTGGCCCGCGCCGATTGCGTCGTAGGCCAGGCCATGGTCCAGGCCGGTGGGCTGCTGCGCCAGGCCGTAGCGCTGCGCCAGGCCCTTCCAGCCGTCGGCGCGGCCGATGAACTCGTTGCTCAGGCCCAGGCGCAGGCCGGTGTGACGCGCGAGGTCGGAGAGTTTGGCGATGCCCAGCTTCTCCGCCTTGTCGGCGCGCATCGCGAGCGCATAACCGTCGTTGAAACCGAGGCGGATGTCCACGCCCAGGCCGAGTGGCGCGAGCTGCGCGCGCATCGCCTCCAGGCTCGACGTGCCCTTGTTCTTCAGGATTTCCTGATCGATCGTGCCGGTGTATTCAGGGTAGAGATCGATGCCGCCCGAACGCAGGGCCTCGTACACGATCGCCGTGTTGCCCAGGCCCTGTTTGACTTCGGTTGCAGCGTGCGGCGACGCGGTTTGCGCCAGCACCTGGGCCAGGATGTAGGACTCGGTGAAACGTTTCGAGCCGACGCGCAGGCGCTCCTCGGCCAC
>JAEMQF010000339.1 GCA_022758925.1 Burkholderiales bacterium
CACCGCCCTGATGCATCCGGGGTGGCGTGGCACGCGTTTGCATGCCACCCAGGTGTCGGGGCAGGTGGCTTGGGGCACGGGCGCAGGCACCATTCGCGGTGGCCGCGACCGTCGCACGAACAGACGCTGTTGATGGCGCGACGCCAGCGAACCGAATACGGTGCCCCGCGAGCGTGGGCCGGAGAACGTGCCCCAGGCCACCTGCCCTGCGCCACGCTTGCACGCAGCCCGTTGCGAACCATCGGCAATTGGCCGACCGCCGACCAGCTTTCCAATGGTTGAAAGCGAATCCGCCTCAAGCCCGGCCTTGGCTCGCCACAGCCCGCGCCGCGGCCGCAGCGGCTTCGGCATCGCCCAGGTAGTAACTCTTCAGCGGCCGCAGGTCGGCGTCGAGTTCGTAGACCAATGGAATCCCGTTCGGGATGTTCAAGCCCACGATCGCGTCGTCGCTCACGCCGTCGAGGTACTTCACCAGCGCACGCAGGCTGTTGCCGTGGGCCGCGATCAAGACGCGCTGGCCGGAGCGAATTGCGGGGGCAAGGGCGGCATGCCAGTAGGGCAATACGCGTGCCACCGTGTCCTTGAGGCACTCCGTCAAAGGCACTTGTCCTGAGGCAAGGCGCGCGTAGCGCCGGTCGTTGCGCTCGCAGCGCGGGTCGTTCGATTCCAGCGCGGGCGGGGGGATGTTGTAGCTGCGGCGCCACGCGAGCACCTGGTCGTCGCCATACTTGCGCGCCGTCTCCGCCTTGTTCAGGCCTTGCAATGCGCCATAGTGGCGCTCGTTGAGCTGCCAGGCGTTGACCACCGGCAACCAGGTCCGGTCCAACTCGTCCAGGGCGAACCACAGCGTCCAGATGGCGCGCTTGAGCACCGAGGTGTAGGCGATGTCGAACTCATAGCCCGCGTCCTTGAGCGACCGCCCGGACTCGCGCGCCTGCGCCACGCCGGTGGGCGTGAGGGGTACGTCGGTCCAGCCGGTGAAGCGGTTTTCCTGATTCCAGGTCGATTCACCGTGGCGGATGAGGACAAGTTTGTGCATGTGGGCGCTGGGGTTGACAAAGGCTCCAGTTGGGTGAGGGCTTGCGCATCCCGGGCCGACTGCGAGGCCACGAATTCTATAATCCGCCGCTTCGCGCTTCTTGGTGCCTCCCCTTGAACTCCAACAGTCAATTTGTGATCGACAACTGGGTCCTGTTCCTGGCCGCGTTTTCGTCCGGTGCCATGCTCCTGTGGCCGATGCTGAGCAAGAACGCCGGCGGCTCGAACAAGGTGTCGCCGAACGAGGCGGTGCAACTCATCAACCGTGAAAAGGCGGTGCTGATCGACGTCAGCGAGAGCGCCGAATACGCGTCGGGCCATGTGGCCGGGGCGAAGAACGTGCCACTGGGTTCGTTGGAGGCGAGCAACGACTTGCCGAAGAACAAGGCCTTGCCGCTCGTTCTGGTGTGCCCGACCGGCGCGCGCGCGGCGCGCGCAGCGGGGACCTTGAAGAAACGAGGTTTCGACCAGACGCGCGTGCTGGCAGGCGGTCTTCGCGCTTGGCGCGAGGCGAACCTGCCGGTGGAAAAATCTGCCTGACAGCAAAGGGCGCTTCAATGCAAGCCGTGAAGATGTACACGACCGAAGTCTGCCCGTACTGCACCCGGGCCAAGGCGCTGCTCAGACAGCGTGGCGTGGCGCAGATCGACGAGATTCGAATCGACCTGGACGCGCAGCAGCGCCAGCAGATGATGGCGGCCACGGGCCAGCGTACCGTGCCGCAGATCTTCATCGGTGAAACGTATGTGGGCGGCTGTGACCAGCTGGTCGCCCTGGATCGCAGTGGCGGGCTTTTGCCTTTGCTCGCAGGCACGACCCAAAGCCCGACAGGCGCCTAGATTTCGGCTTGCGCTGCGCTGCATTCGCGTGGCACGAAGCGGCGCATAATTCGCGTCCTGCCCAGCCCGCGCCAACCCGGTTTGCGGGTTTCTTTGCATCGAATCCACCCACGGGAAATCGCATGGCCGACGACAACAAGAACCCGGTGTTCCAGATCCAGCGTCTGTATCTCAAAGACCTGTCGCTGGAGCAACCGAACTCGCCCAGCATCCTGCTCGAACAGGCCACGCCGCACGTCGATATCAACCTCGCATTGGGCGCCGAGCCGATTGCCGATGGCATCCACGAAGTGACGGTCACCGCCACTGTCACGACGAAAATCAACGACAGGGTGCTGTTCCTGGTCGAGGCCAAGCAGGCGGGCATCTTTGAGATCCGCAACATTCCGCAAGAGCAGGTTCAGCAAATCTTGGGCATCGCCTGCCCGGGAATCGTCTATCCCTATTTGCGCGCCGTCGTCTCCGACGTCTGCACGCGAGCCGGCTTCCCGCCGGTGCTGCTGACGGAGGTGAACTTTCAGGCGATGTTCGAGCAGCAGCGCGCGCATGCCGCTGCCGCCACCGCTGCCGCCGGCAACGGCCCCGACACCGCCGCGATCACGCATTGAGCGTAGCGCTGCGCGGCGTGTGAACGCGCAATGAACCTCACCATCCTCGGCGCAGGCGCATGGGGAACCGCGCTTGCGGTCAGTGCCGCGGCGCGCTTTCCCACCTTGCTCTGGGCCCGAGATCCGGCCCAGGCGTCGAGCATGCGTTCGCTGCGCCGCAACCAGCGCTATCTGGATGGCGTCGAACTACCGGCGTCGTTGCGCATCGAGTCGAACTTCGGTGCTGCGCTGAAGCATGGTCGCCACGGCTTGCTCGTGATCGCGACGCCGATGGCGGCGCTGGAATCGTTGCTGCGGCAACTGCCGCACGCCAGCGCATCGGTGCTGTGGCTGTGCAAGGGCTTTCAGGACGGCACCGGCTGGCTCGGGCATGAGGTGGCGCAGGCGGTGAGCCCGCAACTGCGCGTGGGTGTGTTGTCCGGCCCGAGTTTTGCACTCGAAGTGGCGCGCGCCCAGCCCACTGCATTGGTCGCCGCAAGCGCACATGAATCGGTGCGACTGGACGCGGTGCAGGTGCTGCACAGTGAGGTCGTGCGCATCTACACGTCGAACGATCCGGTTGGAGTCGAGGTCGGTGGTGCAGTGAAGAACGTGCTCGCAATCGCCACCGGCATCGCCGACGGCATGCCCGGCGTATCCGAGCCCTCGGGCGCATCGGGGCAGGCGATCGGTCTGGGTCAGAACGCGCGCGCCGCGCTGATCACGCGCGGCCTGGCGGAAATGACGCGCCTGGGCCTCGCACTCGGCGCACGCACCGAAACCTTCACCGGCCTGAGTGGCTTGGGCGATCTGGTGCTGACGGCCACAGGCGACCTTTCGCGCAATCGCAAGGTCGGCTTGGCTCTTGCACAGGGCCTGGCCTTGCCCGACATCTTGCGCAGCCTGGGCCATGTCGCCGAAGGGGTGTACAGCGCTGCGATGGTGCTGCAGCGCGCGCGCGCGCATGGTGTCGAGATGCCCATCGCGCAAGCCGTGGTGGCAGTGCTCGAAGGCCGACTCACGCCGCGCGACGCGCTGCAGGGATTGATGGGGCGCGAGGCAAGGGCCGAAGCCTGAGTAGAGGGTAGAGGGCTCGCCGGCGGCGCGCTGCGGCCGAAGCGCAAGTCAGGTGCCGCCGCGGTAGCCCGTCTGGCGCCAGGCCTCGAACACCGCGACGGCCACGGCATTGCTCAGGTTCAGGCTGCGCTGGCCCGTGCGCATGGGCAGGCGCAGGCAGCGCGAGGGTTCGAATCCGGCACGCACTGCATCGGGCAGGCCGGCGGTTTCGGACCCGAACACCAGCCAGTCCCCGGCTTGCCACGCATGGTCATCAAAGCGCCGTGAGGCGCGTGTCGTGAAGGCGAACATGCGCTGCGGCGCGACTTGCACGTCGGCGAGGAAGGATTGCCACGAAGCGTGGCGCTGCACGTTCGCGTATTCGTGATAGTCGAGGCCGGCGCGTTTGAGCTGGCGGTCGTCGATCGAAAAGCCGAGCGGCTCGATCAGGTGCAAATTGCAGCCGGTGTTGGCGGCCAGGCGAATCACGTTGCCGGTGTTGGGCGGAATCTCGGGATGGACCAGGACGATATTGAACATGGTGCTTGCACCGATTCAACGATCCGGCCGCGGCGTGCGCGCAAGCACCCAGAGCTGAACCTCGGACGCGCCTGCGTGAAGCAAGGTGCGAGCGATTTCGGCCGCAGTGGCGCCGCTGGTCATGACGTCGTCAACCAGCGCCACCGGCTTGCCGCGCAGCACGGCCAGACGCAGCGGCTCAACCGCAAATGCGCCGCGCACGTTCGCGGCGCGCGCGTCGGGTGGCAATCCGAGCTGGTGCGGCGTGTCCGCGATTCGCAGCAGCAGGCGCGGGTCGCACGCGCAACCCAAAGCTGCGGCGAGGTGGCGCGCGATTTCCCAGGCCTGGTTGAAGCCGCGTTCGCGCAGCCGCTCGTCGCTCAACGGAACCGGCAGCGCCAGGCTCGGCAGCGGTGCGTCGCTGGCGCGAATCGCCGCCAGCAACTGGATCGTCAGCGAGGGCATCAGGTCCAGCGCTGAATTGAACTTGAAGCGTGCAATCAGTCCGCTCCAGGGAGGGGCGTAGTCCAAGCCAGCGACAGCGCGCGTGTAAGGCGGGGGTTGCAGCAGACAGGCGCCGCAGAGCCGGGTCGCGGCTGGAACCTCGATTGCGCAGCGCACGCAGCGCGTCACGGCCGGTGCCCAGCAGCGCAGGCAATCGGCGCAGACGCGTTGCCCGCCCCAGCTGCGGCAGAGCGCGCAAAGACTGGGCAGGCCGGGCAGACCCAGCGCGACGCGGCCGGGGGTTCGAAACCGGGTGAAGAACACGGCTCAATATACTGCCCGGGCAATGGCGCGCCACCCACCTCAGCCGCAGCGTGCGCTGCACGCTGCGGCCATCGATGCCGTATTGCGCCGCGCCGCGCGCGCCGCCCAGCCGCCGTGGCTGCACGAAGAAGTTGCGCGCCGCATGGGTGAGCGGCTGTCCGTGATTCGCCTGCAGCCGCAATCGCTGATCGACTGGTGGGGCTTCAGCGGTGCCAGCAGCGATGTGCTGGCAGCGGCCTACCCGAAAGCGCGCCGAGTCGTGGTCGAGCCGACGCCGGCCCTGCTCGAGCGCAGCCTGCGCGCTTTGCGCGCGCCGTGGTGGAGGGTGCGACGCTGGCGCAACCACAAACCCGATGTCTTGCTCGACGGCGCGTGCCTGCCAGGAATGGCAGGCGTTCCAAGCGGTGCGTCATTGATCTGGTCGAACATGATGCTGCACTCCCAGACCGACCCACCGGCATTGTTTGCGCGCTGGCACGAGTTGCTGCAAACCGATGGCTTCGTCATGTTCTCGTGCCTTGGCCCGGGTACCCTGGCCGAATTGCGCCGCCTCTACACACAACTCGGCTGGCCGGCACCCGCAGCAGACTTCATCGACATGCACGACCTCGGCGACATGCTCGTGCACGCAGGCTTCGCCGACCCGGTGCTGGACCAGGAAACCTTGACTTTGCATTGGGCCAGTGCGGCCGCGCTGCTGGCGGAACTTCGCACCCTCGGCGCGAATGCTGCGCCCGGGCGCTTTGCCGGCCTGCGCACGCCGCGTTGGCGTGAGCGCCTGTTGCACGAGCTTGAATCGCTGGCCGGGCCCGATGGCCGATTGCGCTTGAGTTTCGAAGTCGCTTACGGCCATGCGTTCAAAGCAGCGCCGCGCGTTCGCAGCGGCGAGCCCACGACGGTGCCGCTCGACGCGATGCGCGCCATGGTGCGCTCGCGCAAAGCTGCGCGCGGCGCCTGATCGCCTGGCCGGCCGAGGCGGCCGGGACTGTGGGCTAAAATGCGCCGCTTTTCGAGGCCGGTCGCCTCCCAACGAGTTGGCCGAATGGTTCTGAACAGCTTGGCTGCCGTGCGGCCGCGCTGCCGCGTACGGCCATAGATTTGATTCCTGCGACCGCGAAAATGGCTCCAACTCTTTCTGCACATTTCACTGCCCGTAAACCGGCAGCCCATGTCTTGTGCTTTGGACAGGAGTCTTGGACTGAGCGCCCCCAGGCCGACGACATACGTCGTCCGCCCCCCGAGGGGGTCAAGGAAACTTGGGGCGGCCCGGCGTTTCCTTGTGAGTTGCGAGCCAGGGTGCACCCGGACACAGGCCACGCTGACGCCTGTTGTGCGCTGAGCACGCCAAGGCCCCCTGCCCTTGGCGCAAAACGAAGCCCGGGTTGGCCCGGGCAGGCAACGCCCTCGCGGCGCGCGGGCTCCTCGTCATGCGCGCTTGCCTGCGCGGCGGGATGCGCATGGCTGCGCGCCGCGACAGTTCCGTTCGCCCCGGCACTCGTAGTGTGAACAGGCTCCGAGACCCTTGGACAAGATTTGAAATGACGAGCATGAAAACAATGAAGACGATTCTGACCCTCTGGGGCAAGCTCGGGCAAGCCGGCCTTGCAGCAGGCGCGCTGCTCGCCACACACGCTGCGTTGGCGGTGAATGACCTGCCCGGCGGGCCGGCCGTGAACCAGCTTGACTTGCACCCGCCGGTGACGCAGATCGCTGCTGACGTGCGCTCGCTGCACAACATCATGATGCTGCTGTGCACCGTGATCTTCGTGCTGGTGTTCGGCGTGATGTTCTATTCGATCTTCAAGCACCGCCGCTCGAAGGGGGCGAAGGCGGCCAACTTCCACGAAAGCGTGAAAGTCGAAATCGCCTGGACCGTCGTGCCGTTCATCATCGTCATCTTCATGGCGCTGCCGGCGACGAAGACGGTGGTGGCGATGAAAGACACGAGTTCGGCGGGCTTGACGATCAAGGCGACCGGTGTGCAGTGGAAATGGGTTTACGACTACCTGAAGGGCGAAGGCGAAGGCATCGGCTTCATCTCGTCGCTCGATGCGGCGCAGCGCCGCATGTCGGACGCGGGCAAGGCTTCGGGCGACGATTACCTGCTCAAGGTCGACAACCCGCTCGTGGTACCGGTCGACACGAAAATTCGCATCATCCTCACCGCGAGCGACGTGATCCATGCCTTCATGGTGCCGTCGTTTGGCATCAAGCAAGACGCGATCCCGGGCTTCGTGCGCGACACGTGGTTTCGCGCCACCAAGACCGGCGACTACTACGGCCAATGCGCCGAACTCTGCGGCAAGGAGCACGCCTATATGCCGATCCACGTCAAGGTCCTGTCGCAAGCCGACTACAGCGCCTGGGTCGGTGCGCAGATGAAGAAGATGGCGGCCAACGCCGACGATCCCGCCAAGACCTGGTCGCTCGATGAGTTGCTGGCGCGCGGCGAGAAGGTCTACAGCGCCAACTGCATGGTCTGCCACCAGGCCCACGGCAAGGGCCTGGGTCCGTTCAAGCCGCTCGACGGCGCTGCGGTGGTGCTCGACGCCGACAAGAACAAACAGATCGCGGTGCTCCTGAACGGCCAGAAGGAGGGCACGATGCCGGCCTGGAAGCAACTCAGCGACGTCGAGCTGGCGGCCGTCATCACCTACACGAAGAACAGCTGGACGAACAAGACCGGTCAGGCCGTGCAGCCTGCCGACATCCTGGCCGCCCGCAAGTAACCCACGGCGGCCAAGGCATTCACAGCACCAAGTTCACAGAGACAACGACATGAGCGCAGTTCTCGACACACACGCCCCTCACGGCGGCCACGACGACGACGATCACGGCCATCACGGGGCCCCGTACGGTTGGCGCCGCTGGGTGTACGCGACGAACCACAAGGACATCGGCACGATGTACCTGGTGTTCGCATTCACGATGCTGATGGTCGGCGGTGTGCTCGCCCTGCTGATTCGCGCCGAACTGTTCCAGCCGGGCCTGCAATTCGTGAATCCGGGCATGTTCAATCAACTCACCACGATGCACGGCCTGATCATGGTGTTCGGCGCCATCATGCCGGCCTTCGTCGGCTTTGCGAACTGGATGATTCCGCTGCAGATCGGCGCCCCCGACATGGCGTTTGCGCGCATGAACAACCTGAGCTTCTGGCTGCTGATCCCGGCCGCGGTGATGATCGTCGGCTCGTTCTTCATGCCCGGCGGCGCACCCGCGGCCGGCTGGACGCTTTACGCACCGCTCACGTTGCAAATGGGCCCGTCGATGGACGCGGGCATTTTTGCGCTGCACATCCTCGGTGCGAGTTCGATCATGGGCTCGATCAACATCATCGTCACGATCCTGAACATGCGCGCGCCGGGCATGGCGCTGATGAAGATGCCGCTGTTCTGCTGGACCTGGCTGATCACGGCGTACCTGCTGATCGCCGTCATGCCGGTGCTCGCCGGTGCGATCACGATGACCCTCACCGACCGCCATTTCGGCACCCATTTCTTCAACCCCGCGGGCGGCGGCGACCCCGTGATGTACCAGCATATCTTCTGGTTCTTCGGCCACCCCGAGGTTTACATCATGATCCTGCCGGCGTTCGGCATCATCAGCGCCGTCGTGCCGGCGTTTGCGCGGAAGCCGTTGTTCGGCTACGCCTCGATGGTCTACGCCACGGCGTCGATCGCGATCCTGTCGTTCATCGTCTGGGCGCACCACATGTTCACGACCGGCATGCCGGTCACGGGGCAGTTGTTCTTCATGTACGCGACGATGTTGATCGCCGTGCCCACCGGCGTCAAGGTGTTCAACTGGATCGCGACGATGTGGCGCGGCTCGATGACGTTCGAAACGCCCATGCTGTGGGCGGTGGGCTTCATCTTCGTCTTCACGATGGGCGGCTTCACCGGCCTGATCCTGGCGATGGCGCCGATCGACATTCAATTGCAGGACACCTACTACGTGGTGGCGCATTTCCACTACGTGCTCGTTGCCGGCTCGCTGTACGGCATGTTCGCCGGCTACTACTTCTGGGCGCCGAAGTGGACCGGCGTGATGTATGAAGAGTTCCACGGCAAGGTCCATTTCTGGTCTTCGCTGGTCTTCTTCAACATCACCTTCTTCCCGATGCATTTCCTTGGGCTGGCCGGAATGCCGCGGCGCTACGCCGACTACCCGATGCAGTTTGCCGACTTCAACATGCTGGCCAGCATCGGCGCGTTCGGCTTCGGGTTGAGCCAGGTGTATTTCTTCTTCACGGTCGTATTGCCGATGATGCAGGGCAAGGGCAGGCGCGCGCCGCAGCGGCCGTGGAACGACCCTGACGGCGCGGGTGCCGAAGGCCTGGAGTGGGAGGTTCCTTCGCCGGCGCCGTTCCACACCTTCGAAACCCCGCCGAAGTTGAACCCTGCGGCGACAAAGGTGATCGCTTGAATCCGCACCTCACGCCCGAGCAGCGCAAGAGCAATCTGCGCTTGGCCTGGGTGCTCGCGACAATCGCCGTGCTGCTGTTCGTCGGTTTCATTGCCAAGAGTGCGGTGTACGGAATCTGAGCCTGCGATGGACACGCTCCTGCATCGCGACAACCGCATGGTGCTGGCCAAGCTCGTGCTCATCGTGTGCCTGATGTTCGGCTTCGGCTACGCCTTGGTGCCGGTGTACAAGGCGATCTGCAATGCGCTGGGGATCAACGTGCTGTCGATCGCGGAGCGCGATGCTTCGGGCAATTCGTGGACCACGGTTCGAAACTCGCAGGTCGACGCGAGCCGCACCGTCACGGTCGAGTTCGATGCCAATGCGCGTGGGCCCTGGGAGTTCAAGCCGGCGCAGCGCTTCGTCGACCTGCACCCCGGTGAAATGGCGACCGTGGTCTATCGGTTTCGCAACGTCCAGAACCGCACCATGGCGGCGCAGGCGATTCCGAGTTATGCGCCGATGCAGGCGATGCCGTATTTCAACAAGGTCGAGTGTTTTTGTTTCACCGAGCACACCCTCAAGCCCGGTGAGGTGCGCGAGTGGCCGGTGACGTTTATGATCGACCCGAAGTTGCCCAAAGACGTGCGCACCATCACTTTGTCGTACACCTTCTTCGAAGTCGGCGGCAAGGTTCCCGCAGCTCCCGATTCACAAGCAAGTGTCGGGCTGCCGCAAGTCTCGCTGACGCCAGGGGCCACGCAAGGGCTCCGGCGTGGCTCGATTGGCGCACCCCGCGTGGCCGCGGCCTGGGGGCGTTCATGAGTGGTAAATTGCCCGATGCGGTGCAGCGCAAGGCGCCGTTCCTGCAGACGCTGCGGGCCGTGGCATGGTCATTTTTCGGCATTCGCAAAGGCAGCGAATACCGCAAGGACGTGAGCCAGCTCAACCCCGTGCACGTGGTGCTCGCCGGTGTCGCCGCCGCCGCCGTATTCGTGGTCGTGCTGGTCGTGCTCGTCAACTGGGTGATCGCCAGCGGCGTGGCGGCATAGTTCAAGACAACGGTATCCGCATCACTCGAAGTTCCAGGAGAAAACATGTCGGCAGCGACACGTCAAGGGGCACAGCCCTATTACTTCGTTCCCGCGCCTTCACGCCATCCGGCGCTGACCGCGACGGCCCTGCTTTGCATCATCTTCGGTGCCGCGCAATGGGTCAATGGAGCGGGCTGGGGCAAATGGCTGGTGCTGTTCGGCTTCGTGTTGTTCGCCGCGGTGCTTCAGCGCTGGTTTCGCGACGCCATCGGCGAAAGCGAAGGCGGCAAGTACAGCGAGCGCATCGACCTGTCGTTCCGCTGGAGCATGAGTTGGTTCATCTTCTCGGAAGTCATGTTCTTCGGCGCGTTTTTCGGCGCTCTGTATTGGGCGCGCTTGAGTGTCTTGCCGAGCCTGGCAAGCCTGGAGAACGCGATACTGTGGCCGGACTTCAAGGCCGTCTGGCCCAGTGCCGCGCAGGGCATCACCGGCTCGCCGGCGGGCATCGTCGAACCGTTCACGACGATGGGGCCGTGGCCGATCCCGACCCTGAATACGATCCTGCTGCTGACATCGGGCGTGACGCTGACGATCGCGCACCACGCGCTGATCTCGAACCAGCGCGCGCGCACGATCGGCTTCATGTGGCTGACGGTCGTCTTGGGCGTGGCCTTCCTGGGTTTTCAGGCCTACGAATACATTCATGCCTACAGCGATTTGAACCTGAAGCTCAGCTCGGGCATCTATGGCTCCACGTTCTTCATGCTGACGGGCTTTCACGGATTTCACGTATTCATCGGCATGTTGATGCTGCTGTTCATCACGCTGCGCCTGATGAATGGGCACTTCAAGCCGGATCACCATTTCGGCTTCGAAGGCGCGGCCTGGTACTGGCATTTCGTCGACGTGGTGTGGCTCGGCCTGTACATCGTCGTCTACTGGCTCTGACCCAATCCGCGGCCCCATCGGAAAAACGCCGCGTTCAGCGGCGTTTCTTCAGGCGCCTGTCGGGCTCCTAGCCCAGCGCAATCCCCGTGGGTTTGATCCACCCCATCCAATAGCTCAACAGGATGAAGGCCAGGAGCAGGATCGACAGCGTGACGCGCAGCGCCAATGCGCGCATCATGCTTCCCGTCTTCGGTTGGCCGTCACGGCCGTCGCGCAGCATGAAGACGCCGGCCAGTGCCAGCACGATAACGATGCCGATCAGGGCGACCGCAATCAGGACCTTCATTTCGGTGAATTATCTCTTGAGGAAACGCACGGCCGCCCGAAGTTTCCTCAACCCCCACGGGGGGCTGAGCCCGCACCGAGTGAGCGCCTGCGCGCTCACGAGTGGCTGGCGAAGGCCATCGGGCTTGCAAGCCCGGTGGCGGACGACGTATGTC
>JAEMQF010000338.1 GCA_022758925.1 Burkholderiales bacterium
AGTTTCCGCAGCCGCTGAGGAAGGCACCCAAGGCTGCGAATGCCAGAAGGTGGGCGATTCTCTTTTGCATATGTCCTTTGCGGAGAGTGGCTTGTGGATGCGAGGCATGTCTGCCTCTGGGACACGGGAGTCAGCAGGGCGTGCCGTTCACGTGCACGAATCTCCATCATCCCATTCGCGTTTGGAAGGAACGGCGCGCCGCGAAAGAGCGTGGCCTGCAGACGCGATGGCGAGTGCGACGAAGACCAGAGCCGCGGCGACGGCGAACGTGATCCGCATGCCGGCCGCAACAGCCTCGGGCCGCGCCGTCATGATGTCGGTGGCGGCCGATCCGAGAGCGAACACCGTGCCCATCACGGACGCGCCGGTGATGAGCCCGAGATTGCGCGACAGGTTGAGCAGGCCGGATATGACGCCCCGCTGCTCCGCTCGAATGTTCGTCATGACGGCAGTGTTGTTGGCCGCCTGGAACAGCGCAAAGCCGGCGGTGATCACGGCGAGCGGGGCGATGTAACCCGGCACGCCGAAGCTCGTCGGCAGCATCGGCAGGATGCAGCAACCGACCGCCATTCCGATGAGCCCGACGATGCTCATGCGCTGGGCGCCAAACCGGTCCACGATGCGGCCGGCCGGCACGCCCGTCAGTGCCGCGACAATCGGGCCCGACGACATGACGAGCCCGACCCGGGTTGCGTCGAGCAGAAGCGCCCCCGAGAGGTAGAACGGGCCGACCACCAGCGTCGCCATCACCACGGTCGTGACCAGCGCGCTCGTGGCGAAGCCCGCGCTCAGTACCGGATTGCGGAACATCGCCAGTCGGATCAGAGGTGACGCTGCACTCGCTTCGGCCGACAAGAAGAGGCCAACACCGAAAGCCGCGGCCCCGAGCAGTGCCATGTTGACCAGGCCGAAACTGCCGCGCCCGATCGTCATCGCGAGCGCATAGGCGGCGAGCGTCAGCGCCAGCAGCAGGGTTCCCACATGGTCAAAGCCGGGCTGATCCGCCTTGGACGCTTCACGGTCAGCGGGCAGGTAGCGTCGCGCGAGCACCAGCGCGAGGACGCCCAACGGCAGGTTGACGAAGAAGATCGCCGGCCAACCGATGCTGGCGATCAGAACTCCGCCAAGCGTTGGACCGAGCGCGGTGCCTACCGCGGACATCGTGCCGAGCAGCCCCATGGCGCTGCCGGTCTTTGCCTTCGGAACTGCCTCGCCGACAAACGCCATCGTGAGAGCCAGCATGACGGCCGCTCCGAGGCCCTGCACCGCGCGGGCGGCGATCAGCATCCACAGCGTGGGCGCGACAGCGCACAGCACCGAGGCCGCAGTGAACACGAAGATCCCGGCAAGCAGCAGCCGGCGGCGGCCGGTGATGTCACCCAGCCGTCCGACGCTGACGATCAGTGTCGTGATGGCGAGGAGATAGGCGAGGACGACCCACTGCACTTCCTGGAAGGAGGCATTGAACGCGAGTGCCAGCGTCGGCAAGCCGACATTGGCGATGCTGGTGCCGAGCGAGGACAACAACATGGATAGCGAAAGACTGGCGAGCGCCCACCGAACTGAAGGTGCCAGTTCCATCCTTCCGGCGACTGCCTCGTCTCGTTCCGCAATGACTGGCTTCAACACGAACCCCTCGTTCTGGCGACTCCCGAACAGGAGCTGCAAGAAGCGTAGGTCTTTGCCTGACATGGCGGAAGGCGCGCCAATTGCACTATCTTCGTGCGTTCGACGCCACATCAGGATCAAACCGCGCTAAGGTCGATGCATGTCGACACCCGACCTCAACATGCTTGTCACCCTTGACGTGTTGCTGGCGGAAGGCAGCGTTGTACGCGCAGCCCGACGCTTGCGGCTCAGCCCGTCGGCGATGAGTCGGGCGCTGGCGCGATTGCGTGAGACGACGGGCGATCCGCTGTTGGTCAGGGCCGGACGCGGGCTCGTTCCCACACCACGCGCGCTTGAACTCCGAGAGCGGGTCAGTCAGCTCGTGCAGGGCGCCGAAGCGGTTCTGCGTCCTGCCGAGCAGCTCGATCTCAAACAGCTGGCTCGAACGTTCACGTTGCGGACCAGCGAAGGCTTTGTCGAGAACTTCGGACCGGACCTTATCGCCCGCGTCGCAGCGCAAGCACCCGGTGTGCGGCTGTGCTTTGTGCAGAAACCCGACAAGGACAGCACGCCGCTTCGGGACGGGAGCGTCCATCTGGAAACAGGTGTGGTGGAGAAGACGACGGCTCCGGAGCTGCGGGTGCAGGCATTGTTCCGCGACCGTTACGTTGGCGTCGTGCGCATGGGCCACGCGCTGAGCCAGGGTGAGATCACGCCTTCGCGTTATGCGGCCGGCAGGCACATCAACGTCTCGCGGCTTGGCCTGGACAGGGGCCCGATTGACGATGCGCTGCGGCCTCTCGGGCTGGAGCGCAAGATCGTCACGATCGTCGGTGGCTTTTCGACCGCGCTGGGCCTGGCTCGGGCCTCCGACCTGATCGCAAGTGTTCCCGAACGGCACACTGGAAACCTGCGCGACGGCATGCACAGTTTCCCGCTTCCGGTCTCGACGCCGGAGTTCACGGTTTCATTGCTCTGGCATCCAAGGCTGGACGCCGATCCGGCGCATCGCTGGTTGCGCGAGTGCGTTCGGGATGCCTGCGCGGCGATGCGCTGAAGGGGTGAGTCTTGCGCAGTCAGAGCGCAACAGCCTAGACAGGGTGCTCAGCGTCGTCGGGTGGGAACAGCGCGCGGGTGCCATTCAAGGCAGAACAAGCAGCAGACACCCGCAATGGCTGCATCGAACCAAGCGCGCCGACGGGAACCAGCCCGAGCTGTCAGCCCAGAGCGCCGCACTCAAGCGCGGCCAATGGAGTGGCGAGCTCAAGATCGCCATTGCCGCTCACGTCAAGGCCGAGACGCAGCAAGCGCAGATCACAACCCACCGCCTGCAGTTGATCGAACTGGCACGCCGGCGCGGCATCGGCAACGTGCGTGTGTTCGGCTCGATGGCGCGCGACGATGCCGGCGACAGCAGCGATGTCGACCTCTTGGTCACCCTGCCACCGGGATGCAGCGGGCTGGCCCTGGGCGGCCTGCTGATGGATGCGCAAGACCTGCTCGGCAGGCCCGTCGATGTGGTGACCGAGGACGTCCTGCACCCTGCCCTGCGCGCGCACGTGCTGGCATCCGCCGTGGCGCTATGAAGCCCGGCCCACGCGGGGCGGGGTTTGGCAATGTGCTGGTGCACGGCAATCTGGGCATCGACAGCCAGGTAGTCGGGTCGTTCGTCGAACAAGGCTTGCCCGGCTTGGCTGCCGCGCTGGAGCGCATGGCAATGCGCTGCGCCTGACCACCGGGATTGCAGAGTCGGGCCCTGTCCAGGCAGCCTGGCGTAGCGACACCCTTGCGCCCGCGAACCACAACAACGACGTATTCAACGTGCGCTACCTGCTCGACACCCCCACCTTCACCACCCACGGCGAGAATCGCCTTGAAGGCTCGCTGGCGCCGTCAACACCGCGCCTACGCGGCGAAAGGGGACGATTGGCGTCCTCAACCTGCACGCCAAGCCCGGCGACTCGAGCGCCTCCATGACCCGCAGGCTCGGCGCCAAGACCCGCCTGGTCTTCGACTACCTGCCGATGACCAAGAACTGAAGCGGGCATGCCGCTGCTGCTCAAATCGGCGAGAACGAATTTGCTGTGGCAAACCGGAGGTGAAACAATGGCTGACGCAACTCGATGGGCACGCCTGAGCGTCGGCCCGGCCCGCTGCAAAGGAGCAACGCAGTGATCTCCGACGACACCATTCACGAGGCCGTGGCAACACTGGTCGCGGCTGCCAACCCGCAGCAAATCCTGCTGATTGGCTCCTACGCGCGTGGCGATGCGCGCGAGGACTCGGATCTTGACTTCATGGTTGTCCAACGCGAGGTCACCGACCGGGCCCAGGAGATGGTGCGGCTGCGCCGCGCGCTGAGGCCTTTGCGTGTGCCGGTTGACGTGCTGGTCGTCTCGTCAGACGAACTGGCGCGTTACGGGCGCGAGGCCGGCTCGGTGTACTGGTGGGCACTGAAGGAAGGGCGGGTGATGCATGGCTGAGCCGACGATGGCCGGCGTGATGCTGGAGTCGGCGCGCCGCGACGCTGCCGCGTACCAGGCGCTCGTCCGAAACGCCGCGATTCACGATTCGATACTCGGCTTCCACGCCCAGCAGGTGGTTGAACCTGGAAACCGCAGTTGACCGCTTCCCTGCGCTGGCCACACCGCATCAACACTGAGGTCTCTACCCACGACCACCCTCACCGTTTGGGTGAGAGCGCTACGCGCCCGATTGAGCCGCGCTGCGGCACGCTGGCGGCGTTGCTCC